>CAZZAO010000156.1:0-10512 GCA_964652205.1 uncultured Anaerolineaceae bacterium
CTAGGTTGTGACGACCTTGAGGATAGCTTCTCCTTATCTTGGTGCCTATGGGGCGTAAAAAGTCGCGCCCCTACGGAAGAACGCGCAGTTTTGCGGGCTGGACACATTCATCCTCGACGAATCCCTGTTATGCGAGTGGCTGCCACCCTCTGCATAGATGAGGATGGGGCAGCCTACTCCGAATAGCTCGCGCCGAAGGTGCTGACCATCAGCGGGCCGAGCGCCGCCTGATTCGGGATCAGCACCGCCGCGCCTTCGGGAGTCGTCCAGCCCATCGTGTACTGCTCGCTGACCGTCGCGCTGTGGATGTTGTCCTTCGGAATTTCCTTCGCGTACCACGCCAGTTGAATAATCTGATCGAGCGTCAGGCCGGTGTAGACGTTGTCGCTGAAGCTCGACCACAGGCTTGGAGCCTGCACGACCAGATTCGGCAGCATATTGGCGTTCAGAATCCGGTCGCGGACGGCGTACAACACCTGCTGCTGCCGCTGCGCGCGCTGGAAGTCGCTCGACTGGTGTCGGGTGCGCGCGTACTGGAGCGCAACCGCGCCATTCAGGTGATGCTGACCTGCCGAAATATAGAACGGGTCGTAGCCGTACCACATGTTCGGGTACTGCGGGTCGCTAATGTTGTAGGGGACATCGACATCAATGCCGCCGATGACGTCAATCAGCTTGATGACGGCGTTGAAATCGACCGCAACATAGTCCTGCACGCGGATGCCAAAGTTGTACTGTACCGTCTGCATGGCGAGCTTGGGGCCGTAGCCGGGCTGCTGAAGTTCACCGAGCACCATCGGCGTGTTGATGCGCTGACGCTGGCCGTAACCCGGCACTTCGACGAATAGATCGCGCGGGATGCTGAGGATGCCGATCTGCCGCGTTTTGGGATCGAGGCTGACGAGCATCATCGTGTCGCTGCGGAAGGCGAGTCCCCGTTCGCCGGGGCGGCGGTCGAGGCCCATCAGCAGGACGGTGAAGCGCGATTGGCCGTCCCACGGCTGAAGGACGATGCTGCGTCCATCGTCGAGCGTCACCTGTTGACCGCTGCCGAGGTTGGCAAGCTGGGCGCTGACGTCGACGCGCCCATCGACCGGTGTAGGCAGAGCGGCAGCCGCCGTCGAGATCGGTTTGTTCTCGCCGTCCTGCGAGGCGCGCAGCAGCAGCGTCACGCTCATGCTGATGACGATGACGACGCTCAACAGGGCCAGCGAAATGACGACCCAGGCCCACTCGCTGCCATAGGCGCGCCCTTTGACCCGGCGCTTGCGAACGCGGCTGCGGGCGGCTGAATCACGCATCGGCGGCGGTGGGGGCGGCGGCGGCATGAAGCTGCGGTTATAATTTGTGGCGGTCGTCGGCGGCGCTATCGGGGTCGGCGCGTGTGGCTCAGGGCTGATTCGGGCAGTAACGTCAATGGGCGAAGGCTTACCAGAACCCGGTTCTGGAACCACCCGCCGACTGGGCAAAGTCTCATGATCGCTTGAAGCGAAATTGTCAGGTGTTGTCACATTGATGGTGCCAGTAGCTCGCGTTTCGGTATGTTATACAGGAAACTGGACACTCCCACAACTCAACAGTATAGGCAGGTCGATATGGGCGGTCAATGGCGTCTGATCTACGACTTGCCGACGCCCGGCGTCCGTAACATGGCGGTCGATGAGGCCATTTTAGCGGCGGTTTCGGCGGGGAAAATGCCGCCGACTTTGCGCCTCTATCGCTGGTCGCCCGTCTGCCTGTCGCTGGGCTACGGCCAGCGCGTGGCCGACGTCGATTTCGAGCGACTGGCCGCGCTGGGCTGGGAAGTTGTCCGCCGTCCAACGGGGGGGCGCGCCATTCTGCACGCCGACGAGCTGACTTACAGCGTCGCCCTGCCCGCCGATCATCCGCTGGCCGCTGGCAGCGTGGTCGAGAGCTATCGCCGCATCAGCGCCGCGCTGATGGCGGCGCTGTCGAGCCTCGGCGCGGCGGTGGCGGCAGAGCGGCGCGAGCAGCCCGCAGGCGCAGTTGGCCCGGTCTGCTTCGAGACGCCGTCGCATTACGAGATCACTGTCGAGGGGCGCAAGCTGGTCGGCAGCGCGCAGGTGCGGCGGCGCGGCGGCATCCTTCAGCATGGATCGCTGCCGCTGACTGGCGACGTCGCCCGAATCTGCGATGGACTGGCCTATGCTGACGATAGCCGCCGCGATGAGGCGCGACAGCATGTGCGCCAGCGAGCCATCACGCTGACGGACGCGCTCGGCGGCGTCGAGCTGTCGTGGCGCTCTGCCGCCGATGCCCTGGTTGACGGCTTCCGCGCGGCGCTCGACCTCGATTTTGGCGCGGTGGCTGCGCTGTCTGTCGATGAAGCGGTCGAGGCTGCGCGGCTGGCGGAAGCCGCCGATACAGCCCTCAAGCGCCGCTGAGATGGGCGCGATTGACGACCTGCTGAACGAAATCTTCGACGGCAGCAAGCGAACATTTTACGCCGACTTTGAAGGCTGGGTGCGCGGGTCGCGGCGTTACAGGGCATTCGCCAGCGACTATCGCAGTAAAATCCGCGCCAAGCTGAAGAACGTCCGCGACGACGAGGGCGTCAATGACCTGCGCGCCGAGCTGGAAGCGGCGGCGCTGCTGCTGCGCGAGGAACGTTTCGCTATCGAATACGAGAAGTACGCCGCGCTCAAACAGCGCGGGCCGGACTTGACCGTGACCTTCAGGACGCATACGCTCTTTAACGTCGAAGTCCGGCGCGTGCGCGGCGTCGAACTGGCCGATGATAGCGACGCGCGCAGCGGCAAGCTGATGGCGGTGCTGTGCGACAAGGTCGGGCAGATGCCAACCGGGATCGTCAGCCTGCTCTGGCTGATCGCCGAGCGTGAGCTATCCGAAACCGACCTGACCGGCGCGACAGCGACTCTGCGCCAGCTTGCGGAGAGCAAAACCGAGGACTTTTTCACCCGGCGCGGGTTTGCTTCTGCCGCCGATTTCCTCAGACAGTACAGCCGCCTGAGCGGGATCGTGCTGCCTCAGCCGGGGGCAAACGTTGTCTGGCTCAACTCACTGGCTCGCCATAAAGCGCCGCCAGACATTGTGACCGCGCTCCAGCGCCTCACGCTGCCACAGGCATGAGCCGACGACGTTTTCCCTCTCTAAGCAGAGAGGGTAGGGAGTGCCGTCGTCAGATGGCCGGTGTCAGCCCGGTATCGGGGACAATGGGCGCGTCCGGCACGATGACCGGCTCCTCCTCTTCGACGCGAATCTGCTCGCGGTTCGGCACGACGATCAGCAGGCAGGGCGTCTTGTTGAGCAGCGTTTGCGCCGTCCCGCCAAACAGCAGTTCGCGCAGGCCGCTGTGGCCGTGCGACGAAATGACAATCGCCTCGACGCCGAGCGTCGTCGCCCGCTCGATGATCGCTTCTGCCGGGTCGCCGGAAACAATTTCGATGGCGGTTTGCAGCCCCTGAAGCTGCATACTGGTCGCCAGATGGCTCAGGTAGGCTTCTTCCTGCGAGGTCGAACTGGTCGTGTCTTCAATCACGTCGGTAGTTGGCGAGATGCTGAACTGCGCCCCTGATAACTGAACGGCGGTCATCAGCGTAATTTTGCCATCGGCGGCCAGCACACGGCGCGCCGCGTCGAGCGCCCGCTCGGATACCGTCGAGCCGTCGAGCGGGACGAGGACGTGTTTCAGCATCGGGAACTCTCCTGACGGGTAGGATACTAAGCGGATTATAGAACGAATCGCGTTACCGGTGCGTGAGTGTTCTTCGCTCGGCTTGACAGGGGCGCAGCTTCGCCCTATCCTACGGGGCATCCCATGACAGTGAGGAAGTCGCCATGACGGATGCCCGCCAACTGCCGCTGTTCGCCTGGGAGCCAGCGTCGCCGGATGACATCAACCGGCAGACGGCGCTCGGCGACAGTTTCACGCTGTTTCAGAAGTATCTGCTTGGCGAGGGTAAATCCGAATATACGGTCAAGGCGTTTAGCGCCGACCTGAATCTGCTCTCGGACTTCGTCGGTGAGCATAAGCCGCTCGGCAAGATCACCACGACGGTGCTGAACGATTTCATGGAATGGCTCGAACACGGGCGCGGCGTGCCGTGCAGTCGCAAATCCTACGCCCGCCGTGTGACGACGCTCAAAGTCTTTTTTCGCTGGGTCGTTTCGACTGGCGCGCTCAGGCATGACCCGGCTCAACCGGTGCTTCAGCGCTCTGGCCCCGCGCCGCTCTCGGTCATTCTCTCGCCGTCGGAAGTCGATGCCGCCAGCGCCTACAGCGACTCGCTGCGCCACACCGACAAGCCTGACGCGCGTCCCGCGCTGCTCTTTAGCCTGCTGGTCGCCACCGGCATGAAAAAGAACGAAGTCGCCCGGCTGGCGCTCGAACACATCGACCGCCGAAATCCAGCCAGCCCAATTCTGCTCGTCAAGCATAAGAGCGCCATGAATGTCTACAAGGAACGGCGGCTGATTGTGCCGTCGAAGTGGCTGACGTTGCTCGACGAATACGCGGCGCAGTATCACACCCAGGACGTCATTTTCGACTGCACGCCGCGCAACCTGGAGTACGTCCTCGAAGATGTCGGGCAGGGCGGCGGGCTGCCGATGAAAATCTCGTTCGAGATTATGCGCTGGACGAGCGCCGTCCGTGATTTTCGCGCTGGTGTTGAAGGTGACGCGATCCGCGACCGCCTCGGCCTGAGCGAGGCAAGCTGGCAGGAAACCTACAGCAAGATCAAAAAGCTGGCCGCGCAGCAAGTCGCCGCTGAGTCGGGCGCGCTCGAATCGGAACCTGACGACGCTGAGTCTGACCCGCTGCCGTAAGGGCGCGATTGTTCGCGCCTGCCGACCTCACCCCCCGGCCCCTGCGCGGCCTTTCGCCGGGGCATGATAGATCATGCCCGCCGTCAAAATACCGACCTCACCCCCCGGCCCCCTCTCCGCAAGCAGCGAGGGGGAGAAAGATGACGCGGGTTTGCCTAACCGGACGACGAGCCGCGCGCCACAGGGTCGGGCTTGACGCCATGATCGGCCCGCGCCAGCACCCAGACTGCGCCGAGCGCCAGCAGCGCCAGCGGATAGAGCATCAGCGCGCCGAACGTCCCCATGACCACCACGACCAGCACCATCACCAGCCCGCCGAACAGCCGCGCCAGCGGGTGCGTCATCAGCTTAATGAAGGCGATGACACTCAGCGCGTAGAGCGTGAAGAAACTCACGCCCGCCAGTTGGAACATCAGCGCCTGCGGCATAATTCCGGCGAAATACAGCGCCAGCACCGGCAGGAAGAGCAGCGACGTGACCACGACGGCCTGGCGCGGCGTCTGCGTGCGCGGCTCGACCTGGCTGATAAATTCGGGCAGCAGACCTTCGCGGGCAGACGAAAAGATCAGCCGTGACCCGGCCCATGACCCGCTGATGAAATTGGCGATGATAATCAGCAGACCGAGCAGCGCAATCACCTGCGCGCTGGCGCTGCCGAAGGTCGCGCCGAGCAGGGCGGCAATCGGCGCGCTCGTCATCTGTGGATCGTCGAGCGGCAGCACAAGCTGGACGACGACGGCGATCAGTATGTAGAGCGCGACGACGATGACGAAGCTGACGGCGATCATGATTGGAAAGTCACGTTTCGGGTTGCGGAACTCCTCGGACGTGAACGACATCATTTCCCAGCCGACGTAGGCGAAAAAGACCAGCCCGATTGACGGGACAGCTTTCTGCCAGTCGCTGATTGGCGCAAGCCCCGTGCCGCCGTGGTGGCCGACTATCAGTGCCGCGATGGCGATACCCGTCAGCAGCACGACGAGCAGCGCGGCCATGATCTGCTGGACGCGGCCCGACACCCGCGCGCCGAGAAAATTGATTACCCCGGCAATCAGCAGGATCGCCATCGAGCCGATCAGGACGCCTTCGCTGCCGAGTCCGAAGGCTGTGGCGAAGTAATGCCCGCCGGTGATAATCATCGCCGGGCCGCCAACTGTGAATGTCCCCATCAGCATGAACTCAGTGGGGATGCTGGCACGGCGCGAGAAGGCGCTCTGCATGAAGCCAGAGACGCCGCCTGCCCCCGGCAGCCGCGAGCCAAGCACGGCGAACACGATCAGAAACGGGATGCAGATCACGGCGCTCAACAGCCAGGCGTAGACCGCGCTTGAGCCTGCTTCGCGGTAGGCCAACCCAGGCACGACCAGCAGGCCGCTGCCGACGACCATCGTAATGGCGAGGCCAATCGACTGCGGCAGTGTCAGCGTCTGGGCAAGCGTCGCTTTATTCTGACTCATGGCGATTCCTTCAGGGACGTCAAGCGCGGACTGTGATTCTAGCCCGACAGAACGTGACGCTGCTATCCGATTGTTGCGCTGAAGTTAATCCGGTCGATGGCTGGCGCGGGCGAGGCCGCCGAGGTAGTCTGCGCTCGGCTTGAGGGCGCGCCGCTGGGTGGCGCGGTCGACGGCGATCAGGCCGAAAGTCGGTCGATAGCCGAGGCTCCACTCGAAGTTGTCGAAGACCGACCAGTAGAAGTAGCCGCGCACGTCGATGCCGTCCCTACGGCAGTTATCGACCCCTTGCAAGGCGCGGCGGATGTACTCGACACGGCGCGTGTCGTCGGCTGTGCCGATTCCGTTTTCGGTGACGATGACCGGGCGTCCAGTGTAGGCGGCGGCATAGCGGATCGTACCTTCGAGCGCTTCCGGGTAGAACTCGTAGTACATCTGCGTCCGCTCGGCGTCCGGCTCAGGCGCAATCGGGCCGTCAGGGCCGAAACGCGAGCGGGTATAAGTCTGCACGCCGATGAAGTCGTCCTGTCGAGCGGCGTCGAGAAAAATATCCTGCGTTTCGCGGCGAACGCGGTCGCGCAGCGCTTCACCGCCGGGGAGCGCCTGAAGATCGTCGAGCGCCAGCGTCAGCCCGACCGGAAAGCGGCCCGGCCCGGCTTTGATCGCGTCGAAAGCCAGTCGGTGGCCCTTGATGAAGGTATCCCGCGCCAGCTCATGCAGGCAGCATGACGGAAACGACGAGAAGCGGTCGCTGCCGACGGCTTTTGCTGCCGCCGCGCGATAGGGCGCTTGCGCGGTTTCGGCATCGGCTGGCATCCA
This sequence comes from uncultured Anaerolineaceae bacterium, assembly GCA_964652205.1. Lineage (GTDB taxonomy): Bacteria > Chloroflexota > Anaerolineae > Aggregatilineales > Phototrophicaceae > ZC4RG36. Next base: position 7,083 of record CAZZAO010000156.1, read on the forward strand.
TCCGGCGCGCTGGCCCATCAGGCCGAGATTCGGCTCGTTGAGCGTGCAGGCCGCGCCGATCAGGTCGCCGAGGGCGCGCGTGGCGCGCGTGGCGCGCGCGCAGTAGCGAGCGAACAAGTCGGCGTTTTCTGGCACTTCCCAGCCGCCCCGCGCGGCGAACCAGCGCGGTGAGGTGAAATGGTGATAAGTGACGACCGGCGTCAGGTTGTGCTCGTGACAGGCTTCCAGCATCCGGCGGTAATGGTCGAGCATAGCCTGCGAAAACTCGCCCGGTTCCGGCTCGATACGCGCCCACTCAATCGAGAAGCGGTAGCTGTTGAAGCCGAGCGCGGCGATCAGGGCGATGTCGTCATGGTACAGCTCGAAGTGGTTGCAGGCGTCACCGGACGGCTCGGCGAACGGCGCATCTGGCAGATGCTCCAGCACCCACGAATCACTGTTGATATTGTTGCCCTCGATCTGATGCGCCGCGCCAGCCACACCCCACAGGAAGTGGTCGGAAAAAATCGACTTTTCGATCATGCTCAAATATCCCGTCTAATTTTCGACAGAGCTGGTTGCCGAAATCGCCTGACCGTCATGACCGCTACCCTCTCCCTGCTGGCGGAGAGGGGTAGCGGGGAGACGTCAATAGACGCGCAGCAGCAGCCCCTTGAGGTACGCGCCTTCGGGGAAGGTCAGCGCAACCGGATGATCGTCGCCGGGGCCGAGATGCCGCAGTATCTGTGCCTGCCGACCGCTGTCGGCCAGCGCGCCAAAGACGATCTTCTGGAACAGATCGGCATCGACCGCGCCGGAACAGGAGAAAGTCATCATCAGGCCGCCGGGGCGAATCAGCTTGAAGGCGTTCAGGTTCAGGTCTTTGTAGCCGCGCGCGGCCTGCTGCACCTGACCGGCGTTCTGCGCGAACTTAGGCGGATCGACGATGATGGCGTCGAACTGCTCGCCGGCGTCGCGCATGTCGCGCAGGTAGTCGAAGACGTCGCCTTGCAGCAGCTCGATCTTATCGTCAGGAATGCCGTTGAGCCGGTAGTTTTCCTCGGCCAGCTCCAGCGCGTCGCGCGAGGCATCGACGTTGACGACCTGCGCGATGGCGTCCTGCAAGCCTTTGAGCGCGTAGATGCCGAAGCCGCCGGTGTAGCTGAACAGGTTGAGCACGCGCCACGACTCGCCGTGGGTCGCCTCGTCCTCAAGAATGTCAGCCAACTGGCGGCGATTCTCGCGCTGATCGAGGTAGAAGCCCGTCTTATGGCCGCGACGCACATCGACCTTGAACAGGCGGTTGTACTCGCCGACCTGCACCGTTTCCGGCGGCTCTTCGCCCCACAGCAGCCCGACCGACGGCTTCAGCCCTTCCTTACCGCGCACATCGACGTCACTGCGCTCGAAGATGCCGACCGGCTGACGCAAGTCTGCCAGCACTTCCGTCAGCATGGCTTTGCGCTGGTCGATGCCGAGCGTCAGCGCCTGCAAAACCAGCTCGTCGCCGTACTGATCGACGACCAGGCCGGGCAGATAGTCATTTTCGGCGTTGACCAGCCGATATGTGTTGAGGCCGCTTTCGGCCTGCGCGTCGAAGCTGGCGCGGCCCGCAATCGCCCGTTCGAGCGCGCGCCGCCACCAGTCGTCGTCGATCTTCTCGTCCTGCCACGTCAGCAGGCGGGCGACGATCTGTGATTTGGGATTGTAGTAGCCGCGCGCGAGGAATCGGGCGTTACGATCCATGATCGTAACGATCTCGCCCGGCTGCGGGTTGCCGACGATTTCTTCGACCGCGCCGGAGAAAATCCACGGGTGCTGGTTGTGAATCGGCTTGATGCGGTCGTGCTTGATGCTGAGAATACCTGCCATAGTGATTTGGATTGCCTTGTACAGCATGGGATAGAGGGTGGCGACAAGCGCGTGCCGCCTGCTCGTATCATACCAGTTTAGCGCGCTAAGAAGAACGGCGGCTTATCACGCTTCAGGCAGGCGCGCCGACGTGAGGAATCAGGCTAACTTTCCGGCGGCGTCGGCGGGTTTTCGATCAGGTGACGCAGATCGTCCTCGCTGATGATCGGCACTTTGAGGCTGGCGGCTTTCTCGGCCTTGCTGCCCGGAGAATCGCCCATCAGCAGATAGCTGGTTTTTTTGCTGACGGTGCCGATCACCTTGCCGCCGTTGGATTCGATCAGCTCGGTCGCCTGATCGCGCGTCAGCGTCGGCAGTGAGCCGGTCAGGACGAAGGTCAGGCCATCGAGGACGCTGCTGGCTTTCTCCTTCGCCTGACCTTTCATCTCGACCCCTGCCGCGCGCATCTTATCCAGCAACTGCTGGTTAAAGGCATCGGCGAACCACGCGGCGATCACAGGCGCAAGCTGCGGGCCGATCCCTTCGACGTCGTCGATTTGCTCCGGCGTCGCCTGACTGAGCGCCTCGATGCTGCCGAAGGTGTCGGCCAGCGAGGCGGCGACCGTGCTGCCGACGCCTTCGATGCCGAGCGCAGTGATGAGCTGCGCCAGCGGTCGATGTTTGGCCGCTTCGATGGCTTTGAGCAGGCCATCGACTTTCTTCTCGCCGAATCCCTCTAATTCCAGCAATTTATCCCGCACAGCGTCGAGATAGAAGATGTCAGCCATATCGTGGATGTAGCCTTTTTCGATCAGCGTATGGACGCTCTGTGGCCCCATGCCTTCGATATCCATCGCGCCGCGCGAGACGAAAAACTCCAACTGGCGAAAGACGCGCTCCGGGCAGAGACGGTTGGGGCAGATGAGGTCAACGTAGCCCTCACTGCGCAGCAGCGGCGTCTGGCAGAACGGGCAGCGCTGCGGCACTTCGACCGGCGTCTCGCTGCCGTCGCGCGCGGCGACGACCGGCCCGACGACGTAGGGAATGACATCACCCGAACGCTTGACGACGACGCTGTCGCCGATGCGAATATCCAGCTTCTGCACCAGATCGTAGTTATGCAGGCTGGCATTGCTGACCGTGACGCCGCCGATAAAGACCGGCTCAAGGGTGGCTGTCGGCACGACGCGACCTGTTCGTCCGACGTTGACGATCACGCCCGTCATCCTGGTCGTTGCCTCACGCGCGGCGAACTTGTAGGCAATCGCGCCGCGCGGGTCTTTGCCGGATACGCCTAGCTCGGCGGCGATTCGCAGATCGTTGACCTTGATGACGACGCCATCAATTTCGAAATCCAGCAGGTCTCTGCGGGATTCCCAGGTGGGTATTTGCTGGATAACGTCGGATAACGTGGGATACCAGTGGGATTCGGGGCCGATCTTGAAGCCTAAATCCCGCAAATATTCCAGCGTATCCCACTGTTTATCCAGCATGATTCCCACGCTCTCGACAATCGCATAGACGTACATCGTAAGAGGTCGGGCGGCGGTCATGCGCGAATCCTTTTGTTTGACCGATCCCGAAGCCGTATTGCGGGCGT
>CAZZAO010000157.1:0-6462 GCA_964652205.1 uncultured Anaerolineaceae bacterium
GCGAGGGGAGAAAGACGAGACAGCACAGCCTTCCGTCGGGGCGCGATGGTTCGCGTCCGACCTCACCCCCGGCCCCTCTCCGCAAGCAGAGAGGGGAGAAGGACGAGCGAGCGCGCAACTACCCCGTGTCGGCTGCTCCCAAACGGGAAAGCTGTTCGGGACGCTTCGCCTCAGGGCGAGGGGTGAAAGCGCTGCGAGAGCGGTTGTTTCCGGCTCAACAGGCAGGTGTCACGCGGAAGTTTTGACTTCGCTCATGTGACCGGCGGTGATGTGCAGCCCGCCATCAGGCGAGCGCGACCAGACGCGGGTGTAGCGCAGGCGCTGGTCAATCGGCGTGCCGTCATAGCTGCCGATCAGGCGCATCAGCGCCGAGACGACGGCGAAACTGGCGTGAAGCTGAATCTGCCGCTCGACCGGCTCGAAGCGCTCAAACCGGAGCAAACCGGCCCGATGCGCCGCCAGATCGTCGGCTTTGCTCGCCAGCGCGCCGTCGAGCGCCGTAAACAGCAAATCCGGCGCGATCAGCGCGTCAAGCGCGGCAAGATCGTGCTGCATCATCGCCTGCCGCAGGCGTTCTTCCACGTCCATGACCCGGGCTTCCGAAATGTCGCTCATCACTTCTCCAGTGCAGATTCCATGTGCAAGTTCATCATAGCGCACTGTCAAGAGGTCAGGCGCTCAGGGCAAACACATCAAATTTGATCGGAGTTTCAAGAAAGCTCATATCGGCTTATTCAGGGTCAACGGTAACGTAGGGGCGACCCGCCGGGTCGCCCCTACAAACCATCATGACCTTTTATAGCCTGAGCTGCGATTTTGATGTAATTGCCCTGGTCAGGCGCTGAAATCAGGCGCAGAATTCATGCCGATCAGGGTATACTCTGAGGCATGAACATGAACACGACGGTACTCATCCCATTAGAACATGACTGGCACAGCACGCTCGCCGGGGCGCAGGTGATCGTCGCCGTGCCGCGTCTGGCCGCGTGGCGCGCCGACGAAGCGCAGGACGCCTCGCTGACGCGCGATTTTGAACTGGAGAGGGTCGATTTTTGCGTCGGTTACTGGCTCGTGATCGACAGCGCGCCGGATGGCACGCGCGTCACCATCAACAACCATGACGTCGGCCTGACGGGGCCATTCGGCCTGCGCGCTGACGTGACCGATTGGGTCGCGCTCGAAGACAATCATCTGCGCTTTCAGGTCGAGGCCGGGGCCGATGGCGTGTTCGCGGGCGTGCGCCTTCAGGGCATCCCGTGCGAGTGAAAGCCAGCGGCCATGCGGATTGAAACCACCGCCGTCCATGCCGGACGCAAAGCCGACCCGACGACCGGCGCGGTCGCCCCACCGATTGTCCTCTCGACAACCTTTGAGCGCGCCGAAGACGGCAGCTTTCCCGGCGGCTATGTCTATACGCGCGGCGACAACCCCAACCGGGCCGCGCTGGAAACCTGTCTGGCGGCGCTGGAAGGGGGCGCGGCGGCGCTGGCGTTCGCGTCAGGGATGGCACAGCGGCGGCGAGCGTGCTGCAAGCCACAGGGGCCGGTTCCCACGTCCTCGCGCCGCTCGACAGCTATCACGGCACGAAAGCCGTTTTGCGCGATCTGGGGGCAGGGTGGGGCCTCGAAGCTACCTTCGTCGATATGACCGACCTCGACGCAATCCGCGCGGCGCTGCGCCCGAATACCCGGCTGATCTGGACGGAGACACCGTCGAACCCGCTGCTCAGGATCACCGATCTCGCCGCTGTGGCCGAACTGGCCCACGACGCAGGCGCGGTCTGCGTCTGCGACAGCACCTGGTGTACGCCGGTGCTTCAGCGCCCGTTTGAGTTCGGCGTCGATGTCGTCGTCCACGCCACGACCAAGTATTTCGGCGGTCACTCTGACGTCCTCGGCGGCGCGGTCGTCTTCCGGCAGACCAGCGAGATGCTGACGCGCGTGAAGCAGATTCAGACGCTCGCCGGAGCCGTGCCGTCACCGTTCGACTGCTGGTTGATTTTACGCGGCGCGGCGACGCTGCCGTGGCGGATGCGGGCGCACTCCGACAGCGCGATGCAGGTAGCGACCTTCCTGCACGAGCATCCCGGCGTCGCGGCGGTCTATTATCCCGGCCTGCCCGATCATCCCGCCCACGCGCTGGCGACGCGCCAGATGACGGGCTTCGGCGGCATGTTGTCGTTTCAGGTGCGCGGCGACGCTTCGGCGGCAATGGCCCTGGCGGCGCGAGTCAGGCTGTTCACCCGCGCGACCAGCCTCGGCGGGGTCGAGAGCCTGATCGAGCATCGCGCCTCGATTGAGGGCGCGGGGACGGCCACGCCGGATAACCTGCTGCGCGTCTCGGTCGGGCTGGAACATCCCGCCGACCTGATCGACGATCTCAGTCAGGCGCTGCACCTGACGTGATGGCTGATCCAGCCTGCTTCCTGTTCGGCGGCAAATTTCGATATAATCACACTGTTCAGATCAGCAGCGGTATTGAATTCAGGGCGCAGCTCCGTTTGATACTTCGTCATTAACGAGGGATATCTGTGACCAGCGGCTGGAACTCACTACGAACGAAATTCACCGTCGGCATGATCGTGGTACTGCTGCTGGGGATCGGCACAAGCTGGGTGGTACTGGCGCGGGTGACGCAGGAGCGCGCTCAGGCGGAAGTCCAGCAGCGCGGTCTGACGCTGCTGGAGTTGATGAGCGCGATGCGGAACTACACCAGCGCCCATATTAATCCACTGTTCGCCGAGCAGTTGAAACAGGGCGAATTTGTTCTTGAGGTCGTTCCGGCCTATACCACCCATACCGTCTTCACCATGCTTCAGGCCAGCGAGCGCAATTACAGCGATTTCACCTACAAGGAAGCCTCGTCGAATCCGACCGATCCCGCCAACCGCGCCGATGCGTTTGAAACCAGCCTGCTCGCCGCCTTCAATAGCGATCCGGGCCTGAAGGAAGTTTCCGGCTTCCAGCAGGTCAACGGCCAGTCGATGTTTTACAACGCGCGACCGATGCGGGTGAAGGATGCGTCCTGCCTGGCCTGCCATTCGACGCCGGACGTCGCTCCCAGAGGGCAGCTCGCTATCTTCGGCACGAACAGCGGCTTTGGCTGGAAAGTCGGGCAGGTGATCGCGGCGCAGGTGATTTACGTCCCGGCGACCGAAGTCCTCAACAGCGCGCAGCAGGCGCTGACCGTCGAGATGGTCGTGGTGATTATCGTCTTCGTGCTGCTGATTCTGGTCGTCAACTACCTGCTGCGGCGGACGGTGCTGCGGCCCATCGAACTGCTGGCGGCGCTGGCGACTAAAATCAGCGCCGACAAAGTGCGCAAAGAGGACGTCAACGCCCCCGCGCTGAAGCAGGTCAGCCGTCGCGGCGACGAGTTCGGCAACATGGCGCTGCTGTTTCGCAAGATGGCATACAACGTCGCCCGACGTGAGGCCGAACTGCGCCAGGAGCTTCAGGAATTGCAGATCGTCATCGACGAGACGCGCGAGAAAAAGGCCATCGAAGAAGTTACTAACACCGCGTATTTTCAGGAACTCATGAGCAAAGCGCAGGAAATCCGCGCGCAGCGGGGCAACCAGCCCCAATCCGACACACCTTCAACCTGAAAACGCTGGTTTCCGCGCCCATAACTCGTTAAGATCAAGGGAGCGGTCTGCGAGCATCGCCGGTCGCGTTGATGTTCATCTGGCCTCTGGCAAAGAGTGTTTATTGTGACGACTTTCAGCGATTCACCTTTACTGTGGCAGCCGACGGCTGACGACATCGAGCAGGCCAACCTGACCGCCTACATGCGCTGGCTGGCCGACCATAAAGGGCTGCATCTCTCGACCTATCCTGAACTGTGGACGTGGTCGACGACTCACATCGAGGATTTCTGGGAGAGCCTGTTCGACTACTTCGGCCTGACCTATTCGCAGCGCTGGACGACGCCGCTGGTCGAGCGGGTCATGCCCGGCGCGCAGTGGTTCCCCGGCGCGCGGCTCAACTACGCCGAGAACATCTTCGCGCGGCAGACGGACGAGCGCCCGATGCTGTATTTCAAGGCCGAGGACAGGCCGCTGATCGCGTTAAGCTGGCGCGAGGTTGAGGCGCAGGTTAATCGGCTGGCGCAGGCGCTCCGCGATCTCGGCGTTAAGCGCGGCGACCGCGTTGTTGGCTACCTGCCCAACATCCCCGAAGCGCTGGTCGCGCTGCTGGCGACCACCAGCCTGGGCGCGATCTGGTCAAGCTGCTCGCCCGATTTCGGCAGTCAGAGCGTGCTTGACCGCTTCACGCAGATCGAGCCGAAAGTGCTGCTCGCCGTCGATGGCTACCGCTACGGCGGCAAGGTCTTCAACCGGCGTGAGGTGCTGGCCGGGCTTCAGGCCGCGCTGCCGAGCCTGATACAGACGATCCTCGTGCCGCAGTTGAGCCGCGAAACGGCGGGCCTGCGCGACGTCCGCCTGTGGGACGAGGCGCTGGCCTCGGTCACGCCGCCCCCCGCGCTGACCTTCGAGCAGGTTCCGTTCGACCATCCGCTCTGGGTGCTGTACTCGTCTGGCACGACCGGGCTGCCCAAGCCGATTGTGCAGGGTCACGGCGGCATCCTGTTGCAGCACGTCAAGGAAGTGACGTTTCAGAACAACGTCAGGCCGGGCGACCGCTATTTCTGGTACACCAGCACCGGCTGGATGATGTGGAATTACCTGATCGGCACGCTGTTGAGCGGCGCAACCATCGTCGTCTACGACGGCAGCCCCGGCTACCCGGATAGCAACGCGCTGTTCGAGCTGGCTGAGGCGGCAGGCGTGACTTATTTTGGCACGTCGGCGGCCTTCATCAGCGCCTGCATCAAGGCCGAAATTCACCCCAACCAGCGCTACGACCTGAGCCGAATTCGCACCGTCGGCGCGACCGGTTCGCCGCTGACGCCGGAAGGCTTCCAGTGGGTCTACGACAACATCCACGCGCGGGTGGCGCTCGAATCCTTCAGCGGCGGGACGGACGTCTGTACGCCGTTCGTCGGCGGCGTGCCGATTCAGCCGATCTATCGCGGCGAGATTCAGGGCGCGTCGCTCGGCGCGAAAATTCAGGCGTACAACGACGCCTGCGAGCCGGTCGTGGGTGAGGTTGGCGAGTTGATGATTACCGAGCCGATGCCGTCGATGCCGCTCTATTTCTGGAACGACCCCGGCATGGCGCGCTACCGCGACAGCTATTTCGACGTCTGTCCCGGCGTCTGGCGGCACGGCGACTGGATTCGCTTCAATGAACGCGGCGGCTGCGTGATCTATGGGCGCTCGGATTCGACCATCAATCGTAAGGGCGTGCGGCTGGGGACGAGCGAGATTTACCGCGCTGTCGAAGCCTTCCCCGAAATTGCCGACAGTTTGATCGTCGATCTGGAGCTTTTAGGCCGCGAGTCGTACATGCCGCTGTTCGTCGTCCTGCGCGGCGGCGCAGCGCTCGATGAGGACTTGAAGCGCCGCATTCAGGCCAAAATCCGGGGCGATGTCTCGCCGCGCCACATCCCCGATGCCATCGTCCAGATCGAGCAGGTTCCGTATACGTTGAGCGGCAAGAAGATGGAAATTCCGGTGCGGAAGATTCTGCTCGGCATGAACGCCGCCGAGACGGCTAATCGCGGCGCGATGCGTAACCCTGAGGCGCTCGACTTCTTCATCGCGTTCGCGGAGCAATTCTCGACCTCACCCCCTAATCCCCTCTCCGCAAGCAGAGAAGGGGAATAAGGCAGCGCGGTTTTCGTCGGGGCATGAGGAGTCATGCCCGCGCGTTCGAGTGCCAGTCAGCGCTGCGAATCAAAAAAGCCCGATCAACAGATCAGGCTTTCACTGAGGGACACGGTCGCCGTTACGAACTCTTGACGGCGGACGTCGCTTCAGGCGTGGTTGCTGGCGCGGCGTCCGGCGAAGGCAGGCGCGTGAAGGTCAACTGACCTTCGGCATAGACCATCGTCAGCGTATTGCCGTCGATTTTGTAGCTGATGGCCGATTGCAGCGCGGCCAGGAACGCCTGTTCCTGCTGCATGATGTTGCCGACGGGACAGGCTTTCATGGTGCTGAAGACCTGGCTGATGACGATGGCGCTGCCATCAACCTGATACTTGCCGCCGAAGAGGTTGCATCCACTGCTGCCCCCAAGCTGCGCCTCGTCCTGGAAAGTCAGCGTCACTTCGGTGTCAGAGATGGCCGGAGTCGGCGCGTATTCCTGACCGTAGTAGGTCAACTGCCACTGCGTCCCTGCGAGCGCGGCGGCGCTGAAAACAAGCTGCTGGCCGTCACTGGTGCTGAACGTGAGCGTCGTCCCATCGAGTATCGAACCCGTCACCTTGCCGAGCGCCTGGAAGTAAGCCGATTCCTGTCGGGTGAGGACGTCGTCAGCGCAGGCCATCGCGGTGCTGTTTGACCTGGCCCGGGAACTGAACCTGATGCAGATTCAGCGCATCGCCGCCGCCACCTCC
>CAZZAO010000157.1:6472-10488 GCA_964652205.1 uncultured Anaerolineaceae bacterium
CGCGGTGCTGGCGACGTTGCTCAGGGCGATCTGATCGCCAGCAGCCGCATAGGCCCCACTGTAACTGTTGCAGCCGCCATTGCCGAGCGCCTGTCCGGTGCCGGTCAGCGTGAGTGTGACCGGCCTGCCGCCGACAACGGACGTCAATTGATCCGCCGGGCCGTAAGCGACGAGCAGCCACTGCGTGCCGACCAGGGGCGTGCCGGTCGCGGCGTCGAAGGTCAGCGTCTTGCCGTCGGCGCTGGTGATCGTCAGCGTATCCTCGCCCTGCTCAAAGGTTCTGGCAGCCTGTAACAGCCCGATGTAGTCCGATTCCTGCTGCGTCGCGGCGTTATCGAGGCAGGCCATGCGCGTCATCATCAGCGGGCTGACGGTGAGCGCGCTGCCATCGACCGTATAGCTGCCCTTGAAGCGGTTACAGCCGCCGTTGCCAGACAGCGTATTGTCGGCAAACTGAAGCGTGGCGGCGCTGCCGTCGATCACGGGTTGACCGTCAATGGCGTGGAGCGTCCAGCTTGTCCCGGTCAGCGGATTGGCGGCTGACGATTCAGTGGCGGATTGCGCGAAGGCAGTCGTTGCCAGCGCCATCAGCGCCAGACAGACAATTATCAGACGTGCGAGTCGTTTGCTCATGGAAACCATCCTTATGTCCAGCCTTATTGCTTTAAGACGCCGCTCGACGCGCTTTTGTTCCATGCAATGTTACAGATGATGCGTAGAGACTTATCAAGCATAGGCGGGATAGAATTGCTGTTGTCTTAGCGCTGGCTAAGAAATGGGATAGATTCGGAATAAAGCCTTTTCAGAATAGAGGACTTCATGGCGGAACAGGTTAGGATAGGCATCATCGGCACGAGCGGCTGGGCAGATATCGCGCTGCTGCCGATGTTCTCCCACGATGCGCGGGCGAAGGTCGTCGCGTTGTGCGGAAGGAACCGCGAGCGTGCTGAGGTGCTGGCGGCAAAATTCGATGTGCCACAGGTCTTCACCGACTATCGGCAGATGATCGCGCAGGGCAGGCTCGATGCCATGATCGTGGCGACCCCCGACGACCAGCACTACGAGATGGCAATGGCAGCGCTCGATGCCGGGTTGCACGTGATCTGCGAGAAGCCAATCGCGTTTAGCGCCGAGCAGGCCAGGACTATGCGTGATAAGGCCGAGGCGATGGGCGTCAGGCACATGGTCATGTTCACGTGGCACTGGCTGCCGCAAATGCAGCGCTTCAAGGCGCTGATCGACGCGGGGCGTCCGGGCAAAATCTACCACGCCGATTTTCAGTGGCTGACTGAGTTCTGGCGTGACGGCGCGTATCACTGGCGTATCGACGCGGCGCACGGCAACGGCATCGTCAGCGATCTGGGCGCGCACCTGTTCCATCTGGCGCTGTGGATGCTCGGCGACGTAACGGCGGTGACAGCGCAGCTCGGCTTTCATGTGCCGCGGGTCCGACCGGACGGCCAGCCGTTCACAATGGCGAATGATTCGGCGCGGGTGCTGCTGGAGTTCGCCAGCGGCGCGCAGGCGAGTGTCGAGGTGAGCGCGGTGGCGCACGTCGGCGGGCTGCTGACGGCGCGCAGCACGGTCTACGGTGAGGCGGGGACGCTCGAAGGCGGCTGGACGCTCAACCGCGATCTGTCGCGCCTGGAGTCATTCCTGCGCGGCAGCTACGCCGACAGCGACGAGCGGATCGACGAGTCGGGCTGGTCGGATACGGCGGATTACCTGACGGCGCATCCCGGCGCGCGCCAGTTCATCGACGCGATAGTTGATGGCGCGCCGCTCGCGCCGGGGCTGGATATGGGCTACAAGGTGCAGCAGCTCATCGACGCCGCGCTCCGGTCGCACGCGACGGGGTGCAAGGTGCTGGTCGCGCCGTAAATTGTTCTGCTGCGGAACAAAGAAGAATAAGCCGAACGGATACAGGTGAGGATCGACTTATTCAACTGAACTGTAATAACGTTTTGTCAGTAAGCTTCGCTTGCAAGCGCGAAAGAATGAGTTCAAAGTCAACACCTGGACTCGCTTGAAGCCCCAATGCTGTCGTTAATCCCTGAAGATCGGTGCTTTCTCTTGCGTCAAGTGAAAGGCGATAATCATGATCGCTCGTTTGTCTGAATGCATAGCTATGGAAATGCATGACATCTCCAAGTTTAGCCGGATGAAGTCCGCTAAAATTGAATTGGGATTTCATGTAAGCCTGTAAGGGATCTTGAACGACTAGAACCAGATGCTTATTCCACTGCTGAAAGGTTTCTGCTTTGTGGTGAAGCTGAATGAGGATCGTTTTCGCGGTCATTTTCCAGTTCATGCCGTAAGGTTTCGGTTCCACAAAATTGATGGGCAGCCCCATATTTTTGAGGAACTGCTGTCGGGCAGGCCAGATCGTTCCTGTTGTATCCATTGTCTGAAACTCGATGCCGACAAAGTCAATGACTTTTCTATCACGAACGGACACTAGAAAATAGTCGACATTTCCCCCAGGAATCTCTACCTCTGAAATACGGTGCAGTTCGTTTCCCGGCTCATGCAAAGTCAGCAGATGCAGGCAGTCGAAGAAGACCTGACTTCGTTCGAGAAAACGGAAAGGGCATATGATGATGCCTTTCGCCTCTGAACTGCCGTGATAAACCGAACAAGTGCCAATCGTAACATCCGGCTCACTCTTGCGTGTTTTCTGGCACTTCCGGTTGAGGTAGGTGCAATGCTGGTCTGCTACGATAGTAGCCCAATCCATATTAGTGCGATTCGTAGGGATCGTGTAAAGCTCAACAATTTTGTCGCTCATAACAGTCTCGCGCAGCGATCTTCAGCGATCTCTAGATAGTGATCCGAAAGATCAATACCGATTGATTTTCTGTTCAGGTTCATCGCCACATAATTGGTTGTCCCAGTGCCACAAAAGGGGTCTAACACGATTCCTGATTCAGGACATGTCGCAAGCAGGGGGATTTTTACGAGGTCTTCAGGAAAGGCAGCGTAATGATCGGCCCGGTTCATCGTATCTTCGGGGACAATGTCCCAGACATCTCCCGGTTTGCTGCCATTGGGGTTATAGAACAGGAAATAAAAACCGCATTGCGCTAATTCACGCGCCCGACCAGAGACCTTTTCCGAATTAGAGTGAGTTGTGCGCTGCTGTTTACGAATGACCATCCGAAAATCAGAGAGTTCACCGCGTGCCACCCGCGCAAGCGTTGCCTCTAAGGCACGAAAAGCGGCTGATTTTTCGTCAGCAGTGAGTGCCGTTGACAGCTCAATTTGCCGACGATAGCGGATACCCGATACACCCGTTGCTGATACTACAGCGCCATTACGGATGTAGGCTTGACGTGGTTTCGAACGAATAGCATCGATGTTGTAATAGTAATTTTGCCTGTTGAGAACGAAGTGAAAAATGTACTCGTGTGTGTTCCGTAGTTTATCCAGCGAATTGTCTGGCCCCTTGATTTTGTTCCAGATGACATCATTGCGGAGTATCCAGTTTTGCTCATCCATCATCCGTAAAGCAATACGCCACGGAAGGCCGAGCAGCCCTTTATTTTCGTAGCTATCGCCCAGATTGAGCCAGAATGAGCCTGTAGGTTTCAGGATACGTTGAAGCGCTGCGAAGACCAGCAGTAGATTATCGGCATAGGTTTGAGGATCAGGCTCAAGGCCGATGCCCCCATTCTGATATTCTCTCTGATGCCAGTAGGGGGGGCTGGTCATACAGAAGTCTACAGAATTTGCTGGCAGAGTGGATAGCACTCGGCGCGCTTCTCCGCAGATAAATAAGGGCCTGGTTTCCGGGCTACTTAAATAGTCGGTAAAATTATCAGCAACTGATTGCTGTTCATAGAACGCCATTGTCACCGCAATCCATCTCAGACTTTCACCTGAGCTGAGTATAGAGGATGCAGGAAACGACAGGCAAATATCTGTCGGGAGCCTACAGGGCAATCGCATCAAAATCGCAGCCCAGGCTATAAAAGGTCATGAGGGTTTGTAGGGGCGACCCGCCGGGTCGCCCCTAC
>CAZZAO010000158.1:0-10463 GCA_964652205.1 uncultured Anaerolineaceae bacterium
TAACCCACTATGCTCCGCCTATATTATGCCAATTCTAATTCGGTTCTCCATAAGTTGCTAATCTCCGGTTGTTATCTTTGTTTGCGCCTTCCCCGATTTCCCCGACAGGTCACTCTCGATCACGGCGATCTGCGCAGGCCGATTATCGCCCTTGAAAGCGTCATTCATCGATTGAATTGAGAAATGAGGGAACGCCAGCGAAGTGACAGCCATGTTCGACTCTGAAGATGAGAGCGCGAGGAGATCATCTTATTCTAGCGCAGACTATCGCCGGACGCGCTTACTGCTGACTTAAGAAATTTTTATCGCTGGAGATTCGCTGTCCGCCCACTGCTTAAGTCCGATTGATCGAGTCGGATATTGATCGACTGGAGCAGAGCCAGCGCCCCAATCGCTGCTTCCAGACGAAAATTATTTGTTTCTTAATTAATCCTTGATGACTCCCCAATGGAACAGCTTTGACAAAATAAAGATCGGAATTAAACTCGCTTTCAGGTGAGTTTTACGAGCTTTGCTGTCCTTCGCCATTCCAACCCGCATAAACGCACCGCAACCGACTCCTTTCGGCAGGCCGTCATGGGCCGAGCGCAGCGCGCTTTACGGTGGAGCAGACTAACATGGCTAACAGCAACCGGCGTATCGACAGGCATTCACGACATGTTTTCGAGGTCGTGACCCTGGCTGGCCTGGGACTGCTGGTTGTCAGTTGCTCCCCGTCTCCCTCGATCCTTGATCCCCACGGCCCATCGGCGGCGCGGATTGCCAGTCTCTCATGGGCTTTGTTTGCGGCAGCGGCTCTGGTCTTTATTCTGGTCGTCGGCCTGCTGTGCTTTGCGATCTTCCGGCGGCGCGCTGCCGAGGCGGCGCCGCTTGCGGACGACCGGCGCACCCTGATGCTGGTCATCATCGCTGGCGGCGTGATCCCGGTGATCGTGCTGGCGATCCTGATGGGGCTTGGCATCTATACCGAGCAGGCGCTCGCCGCGCCGCCCGGCGACCCGCAGTACACCATCAGCATCATCGGCCATCAGTGGTGGTGGGAAGTTCACTATCCTAAGGAAGGCATCACCACCGCCAATGAGGTTCACATCCCGGTTGGCGAGCCGGTCTATATCAAGCTGACCTCGGCGGACGTCATCCACAGTTTCTGGGTTCCAGAGCTGAAAGAAAAGCAGGACGCCATCACCGGGCAGACGAATACCATCTGGATGCAGGCCGACCAGCCCGGCCAGTATTGGGGCGAGTGCGCCGAATACTGCGGCCTCGAACACGCCCGGATGAATATCCTGATCGTGGCCGATAAGCCGGATGATTTTGCGGCCTGGCTGCGCGCTCAGGAACAGACGCCTGCGCCGCCGATGACTGACTCACAGAGGGCGGGGCAGCAGGTATTTCTCGGCTCGGCCTGTGTCTACTGCCATACAGTCGCAGGCAGCAACGCGAGCGGCAAGCTCGGCCCCGACCTGACCCATCTGGCGAGCCGCAGGATGCTTGGCGCGGGCATTCTGACCAACACGCGCGGCAATCTGGCGGGGTGGATTGTGAATTCTCAGGCTTTGAAGCCCGGCAACAAGATGCCGCCGATGTACGTGAACGCGGATGAGCTTCAGTCACTTCTGGATTACCTCGAAAGCCTGAAATAAACGTCGCAGTGACACAAGCGAGGCGAATGACACTTTATGACAACGACAACCGCTACTCAGGGCGTCCAGGGATGGGAAGACTCATCGCGTCTCAATCAGTGGATCGGCACCGTCGATCATAAGGTCATCGGCATTCGCTATATCGTCACGGCCTTCTTCTTCTTCCTGATCGCCGGGCTGGATGCTGAGGTGATGCGGCTTCAGCTTGCCGTCCCCAACGGCACGGTTGTCAGCCCCGAAGCGTTCGACCAGCTTTTCACAATGCACGGCACGATTATGATCTTTTTCGTCGCCACGCCGATTCTGTTCGGCTTCGGCAATTACCTGCTGCCGCTGATGCTCGGCTCGCGGGATATGGCCTTCCCGCGCGTGAATGCGCTCGGTTACTGGATTTTCCTGTTTTCCGGCCTGTTTCTCTATTCGAGTATCCTGTTTAAGATGGTTCCTGATGGCGGCTGGTTCGCCTACGTCCCGCTGACCGGCCCGAAATACTCCCCCGGTCTGAACCTCGACTTCTGGGCGCTGGCCCTGATCTTTCTCAGCCTTTCGTCGGTCGCCGGGTCGATTAACTTCATCGTCACAGTTTTTAAGCTGCGCGCGCCCGGCATGTCGCTCAACCGAATCCCGCTGTTCTGCTGGGCGATTCTGATTACCTCGCTGGCAGTTCTGTTTGCCTTACCGGCGCTGACGGCGGCCAACGTCCTGCTCGTGCTGGAACGTAAGCTGGGGATGCCGTTCTATGATCCATCGGCAGGCGGCAACCCGCTGCTCTGGCAGCATCTGTTCTGGATCTTCGGCCATCCTGACGTCTACATCATCTTCCTGCCTGCGGTCGGCATGGTGTCAGAAATCGTGCCAGTGTTCGCCCGTCGGCGCGTTCTCGGCTACACCATCCTCGTGATCTGCTCGGCAGCGATTGCCATTATCGGCTTTGGCGTCTGGGTGCATCACATGTTCGCGGTCGGGCTGTCGCCGCTGGCAAACAGTTTCTTCAGCGTCGCCAGTATTGTGATCGTTATTCCCAGCGGCGTCCAGATTTTCGCCTGGCTGGCGACTCTGATCACGGGCCGACCGGTGGTGAAGACAGCGCTTCTCTATATCTGCGGCTTTATTGTCCTGTTCGTCATCGGTGGCCTGACGGGTGTCATGTTCCCCGCTGTCCCGTTTGATAAGCAGGTCACGGACACCTATTTTATCGTCGCCCACTTCCATTACACGCTGGTCGGCGGCGCAATCTTCCCGCTGTTCGCAGCAATCTATTACTGGTTCCCCAAGATGACCGGGCGTTTGCTCTACGAGCGCCTCGGCAAGTGGAACTTCTGGCTGACATTTATCGGCTTCAACCTGACTTTCTTTCCGATGCATATTCTGGGTATCGAAGGGATGCCGCGCCGCGTCTCGACCTATTTGCCCGGCATGGGCTGGGATGGGATCAACCTGCTGGTGACATTCGGCGCGGTTGTGCTCGGCATCGGCGTGCTGCTGTTTGTCGTCAACCTGTTTGCCAGTCTTCACTACGGCGCGTTCGCGGGCGAAAATCCCTGGAATGCCGGGACGCTCGAATGGGCCACAGCATCGCCGCCCCCATCCTACAATTTCCGCAGCCTGCCAGCCATCCATCACCGTGACCCACTGTGGAAGGCGGATACCTACCCGCTGGAGCCGGTCGAGGTCGAACCCTACTCGGATGACCCGACGGTGCTGCCTGACCGCGAAACCCTCGGCACGACGATCATGGAAGGGCAGCCGGACTCGATCATCGTGATCCCCGAAGATTCAATCGTTCCGTTCGTGCTGGCGGGCGGCCTGCTGGTGTTATTTGTCGGCCTGCTGATCTGGCAGCCCATCGTGGCCGGTCTGGGCGTCATCATCGTCATCGGCGCGTCGATTGTCTGGGTATGGCCGAAGAAAGAGGAGCTGCCAGCATGACGAGTACGACGAAATCGCTCACCGTCGAGCCTCAGGGCCAGGCGGCGCACGGACGCTGGCCGGTCTACCTGCTGGGCGCTCGCGCGCCGGGATGGTGGGGAACAGTCTTTCTGATCGTCAACGAGGCGGTACTGTTCGCTTCCCTGATCGCCAGTTACTTCTACATCCGCTTTAACACGCTGGTGTGGCCGCCGCAGGGGATCGAGAAACCGGAACTCACGCTGCCGATCATCGGCACGGTGCTGCTGGTCTCCAACAGCCTGTTCGTCACCTTTGCGGAAGGCGGCATCCAGCGCGGCAATCAGAGCCGACTGCGGCTCGGTCTGGCGCTCAGTTTTGTCGCTGGCGTGGTGTTCATCGGCGTTCAGCTTCTCGAGTACAGCCAACTGCCTTTTCGACCGCAGATGAACGTCTACACAGCGCTCTTTTTCGGCATCACCGGCTTGCATGGTCTGCACGTCCTGGTTGGCCTGGCCGCCAGCGCGGTCGTTCAGGTGCAGGCATGGCTCGGCTATTTCACAGCCGAACGCCATCTGGCGGTGCAGTGTGTCGGCCTGTACCTGCACTTCGTCGATGTCGTCTGGCTGGTGGTGTTCGTCTCGCTCTATCTGTCCGTCCACTTTTAGAGGCATCGTCATGAAGGCAGACACATCCCAAACTCCGAACGCCCCTCAGCGCCGCGCATTCTGGCTCTGGGTGGGGATGCTGGGCGGGCCGATCTTCTGGCTGGTGCAGCTGATTGTCGGCTATGGCTTCGTGACTTATGCCTGCGACCACGCGGCCAGAGCGCCGCTTTACGCGCTGGCAGCGGTGACGGCGCTGCTGACGATTGCTGCCGGTTATCTGGCGTGGACGAACTGGCAGCGCGCGACGGATCGCCGCTGGAGCGACCTCGATGAGCCAGTCAGCGCGTCGTCGTTTCTTGGCGGCGCAGGCGTGTTTATGAGCCTGCTGTTTCTCTATCTGATCGTGTTGACAGGCGTTGGAGCCTTTTTCCTGAACGCCTGCCCGCTGATTACCCTGAAAATGCCCTGAGATGATCGACTACGCGATTTTCACCCGGAGCGCGCAGGCCGTGACGCCGTCCAACCTCTGGTCGCACTGGGCGTGGGAACCGGTCACGATTGCGCTCCTGCTGCTGGCTTCAGGCGCTTATAACGCTGGCGTCGGCCATTTGTGGGCCAGAGCCGGGCGCGGGCGGGGCATTCGCGGCTGGCAGAGTCTCGCCTTCACGGCGGCCCTCTTGAGCACGCTGATCGCGCTGCTGTCGCCGCTCGATGCCTTGAGCGCGGCCCTTTTCTCGGCGCACATGCTCCAGCACATGCTTCTCATTTTTGTCGCCGCGCCGTTATTTGCCCTGAGCGCCGCGCCGACCGCCTTCTTCTGGGCGCTGCCACTGCGCTTACGGCGGCGAGTCGGGCGGTGGACGCTGATTCGCAGGCTGCGCGCGCTGTGGGGGCTGGCGGCACGTCCGCTGGTCGCCTGGGTGATCTACGCGGTTAGCCTCTGGGTCTGGCACGCGCCGAGCCTCTATCAGGCCGCGCTGGAGAACGACCTCATTCACACGCTGGAGCATGGCTTTTTCCTGCTCTCATCCTATCTGTTCTGGTCGGTGCTGCTCAGGCCGCGTCGGCGCTCCCCCGCTCACTACGGCAGCGGCGTTCTTTACATCTTCACGACCAGTCTGCACAGCAGCGGTCTGAGCGCGCTGCTCCTGTTTTCGACACAATTGTGGTATCCGGCCTATGGCATGAGCGCTGCGGCCTGGGGGCTGACGCCGTTGGGCGATCAGCAGCTCGCCGGACTCCTGATGTGGCTGCCGATGGGCTTCATCTATCTGGGCGCTGCTGCCGCGCTGCTCTATCTCTGGCTGAACAGCCTTGAGGCCGAGACTCTGCGCCGCGAATTGCCACGAGCGCGCCTGCCAGCAGGTCTGGAGCCACAAACGCGATGAAGCCGCTTAACGGGGAAATGCTATGAGGCCTAAAACCGTCTCACCTTACGTCACCTTCACCCTGACGATCATCTTTCTGGCGCTGGCGGTCGGGACGCTGACGTTCATGATTTTGACTAACAGGGAAACGACGGCTGTCGCGCCCGCTTACGCCGTCGACGGCGGCAGCGCCGATCAGGGGCCGGACGCGATCCAGCGCTATGGCTGCGGCTCGTGTCACAGTATCCCCGGCGTGAATGGCGCGGTCGGCGTGGTTGGCCCCTCGCTTGAGCACTTCGGCTCGCGCAGCTTCATCGCCGGGCATTTCCCCAATGTGCCGGATAACCTGGTTGCCGGGATTACTCAGCCGCAGCAACTGCTGCCCGGCAATGCCATGCCGGATATGGACGTCAGCAATGCCTCAGCGCGGGATATTGCCGCCTATCTGTACACCCTGAAGTAAGCGAGAAAGCAAACCGATGATGGACACAGACGAACCAATGGAACGCGACACCGATAAGCTGGCGCGCGACACCGATCAGGATGCGGCGGCGTTGTCGCGGCGGGGATTCCTGAAGCTGGCCGGGACGGTCGTCCTCGTGTCGAGCATCGGCGTTGCCGCTGGTTGCGAAACCACCGGGCCAGCGCCCGCCGAACCGTCTGCGCCAGTGACCGAGCGAATGCCGGGGATGGACAACCTCTATCCCGAAGTGCCGATGGATCCGATGATCCCGCCCTCGGCGGATGTCCTTCAGGTGTTCAGCGCCCATGAAGCGCAAACCGTCGAGGCGCTGACCGCCCGAATTTTGCCCGGCACGCCGGACGATCCCGGCGCGCGCGAGGCGGGCGTGGTGACTTACATCGACAATATGCTGGCGTTCAACGAAGGCTTCGACGAGCCGACCTATCGCCATGCCCCCTTTGCTGAAGTCTACGAAGGCGACCAGCCCCCCGTCGGTTCGGCGGGGCAAGCGTCGTATCAGGTCGTCTACGTCTCGAAAGACGAGATTGACCGTTATGGCTTCCAGTCGATCATGTCGCCGCGCGAGTCCTACCGCGTTGGCCTGATCGCGCTCGACAATTACGCTCGCAGTAAGTTCAACGCCAGCTTCGCCGACCTGAGCGCCGATCAGCAGGATCAGATCGTTGACGACCTTTCCAACGACAAAGCCGACACCTTCACCCATCCGTCTGCGCCTGACTTTTTCGACATGGTGCGGAACGACACCATCAACGGCATGTTTTCCGATCCGGGCTACGGCGGCAACCGCGATATGGCTGGTTGGAAGCTAATTGGTTATCCCGGCGCGCAGCGTGCCTATACCGAACACGACATCCGCACCGAGGGGAACGTGCGCGCGCCGCAGAGTCTGGCGCAGATGCAGGGCGCGCATGGCGGCCAGCCCGCTAACCCGCACGTCATTCTGCCCCAGAGTGGCGACCGCTCGTCCGAAAGCGCAACGATGCCAGCGCCCATCAGTTCACTCAAGCTGCCTTAATCGACGGCCTAAGGGAGTCTGCTAATGCCAGTACATAAAAAGGTCGATGTCGTCACCGTCGGCGCGGGATGGACAGCGGGGATCATGGCGTGGAAGCTGACGCAGGCGGGCTTGCGCGTCGTCTCGCTGGAGCAAGGCCCCTCACGGGCGACGAACCCGAACTTTCAGCACAACCACGACTCGCTGCGCTATCACGTCCGCCACGCGATGATGGTCGATCTTTCCAAAGAAACCTGGACGTGGCGGCCCAACCCGAAAGCGCCGACGCTGCCGATGCGCCAGTATGGCTCCTTTAACCCCGGTTCCGGGATCGGCGGGGCGGGCATTCACTGGGCGGGGCAGAACTGGCGCTTCCAGCCGTTCGACTTCGTCTATCACACCCATCATGTCGAGCGTTACGGCGAGAAACGATTCCCCGGAGGCAGCAGCGTGCAGGACTGGGGCCTGACTTACGATGAGCTTGAGCCGCATTACGACGCCTTCGAGTACGACATTGGCGTATCCGGGCGGGCAGGCAACCTCAACGGGACGATGATCGACGGCGGCAACCCGTTTGAAGGCCCGCGCCAGCGACCGTATCCGCTGCCGCCGCTCATCACACATATTCAATGTGAGATGTTCGCGCAGGCCGCGCGCGAGCTGGGCTATCACCCGTTTCCGCAGCCAGCCGCCATCACCTCACAGGCCTATACCAGCCCGCTTGGAACCTATCATGGTGGCTGTCTCTACTGTGGCTTCTGTACGCGCTACGGTTGTGAGGTCGATGCCAAAGCGATGCCGGTCAACGCGCACATTCCGGCAGCGCAGCGCACCGGACGCTACGAGATTCGCACCGATGCCAAAGTCACGCAGATCAATATCGGCCCTGACGGTCTGGCGACTGGCGTCACCTACCGCGACGCGCAGGGTGTCGAGCATGAACAGCCTGCCGACCTCGTCCTGCTGACGGCCTTTACCCTGACGAATAATCGCCTGCTGCTTCTGTCCCGCAGCTCGCAGCACCCGAACGGCGTCGGCAACGATCAGGGGCGCGTCGGTAAGAACTACACCTACCAGCTCTCGCAGACACCGGTTAACGGGGTGTTCGAGGGGCGGAAGTTCAACGCCTACATGGGGAATAGCTGTACGCTCAACGTGATCTTCGATTTTTACGGCGACAACTTCGACCACAGCCAGCTCGACTTTATGGGCGGCGGGCGGATGTATGCTGGCGGCGGCGAGCGCGACCCGCAGACCTCAGTCGGCTCGTTCCCGATTGGCGGCACGCCGAGCATGTCAGAGAGCGGCAGCCAGAAGCCGAAGAACTGGGGGCAGGGCTGGAAAGACGACCTGCGTAAGAACTGGGACAGCGCAGCCTCGATTGGCTTTGAGGCCGATATCCTGCCCTACAATGACCAGTTCCTCGACCTCGACCCGGTCTATAAGGATGCTTACGGCCTGCCGCTGCTGCGCCTGACGTTCGATTTTCATCAGGATGAGAAGAACCGCTATCGTTTTCTGGCGGCGCGCGCGAAGGAGCTGATGCAGAAGATGGGCGCGACGCGGATCGCATCGACCGACGAACTGGCCCCATATAACATTCATGAATATCAGAGCACCCACTGTACCGGCGGGGCAATTATGGGGGCCAGCCCGGCGAACTCGGTCACGAATCGCTACGGGCAGGTCTGGGATACGCCGAATGTGTTCGTCACCGGCGCGGCGCTGTTCCCGCAGAATCCGGGCGCGAACCCGACCGGGACTGTCTGCGCGCTGGCATATTACGCCGGAGACGCGATCCGCGACCGTTATCTGAAAGACCCGCGCCGGATTATCTCGTAGAGGCATTGTCTCATGAACTCACCTGACCGATGGTTCGCCGCGCGAGTCAGCCGACGGCACTTGCTCGCCACGCTGGGTCTGGGCGTCGCCGCGCTGGCGCTCGATGCCTGCGCCAGCCGGACGCCGTACTATGGGGTTGCCATTACCGAGCAGGGGACGTTTGACCCATCGCCGCTCGTCATCCCGCAGGGGGCGAAAGTGATCTGGGTCAACAAGAACACTCGGCACTACACCGTGACCTGTGACCCGGCCCAGGTCAGCGACAAGGCGCATGTCAGCCTGCCGCAAAATGCGGCGGCCTGGGCGTCGCCGATCCTCTACACCGGCCAGACGTGGGCCTATACCTTCACAACGCCGGGGCGTTATATCTACACCAGCTTCTTCGGCAATGCCGAAGCCGCGACCGGCATGATTACGGTCACGGCCTAGCCTTCAGGAACATGCTCTATGACGACGTTAACGCCTGCGGCAGCCCGCCATCGAAGCGCTTTTGCCGATTATCTCCAGCTCACCAAGCCGAAGATTGTGCTGCTGCTGATCTTCACGACCGTGACGACGATGGTCGTCGCGGCGCAGAGCGACGTTCTCGATCCGGTCACGCTGCTGGCAACGATTGTCGGCGGCTCCTTCTCTGCTGCCGGGGCTGGCGTCCTCAATCAGTATTTTGAACGCGACCTCGACCGGCAGATGTCGCGCACGAAAAACCGTCCGCTGCCTGCCGGACGAATCGCGCCGATCAACGCGCTGCTGTTCGGCCTGGGGCTGCTGGTCTGGTCAACGCTGATTCTGGCGCTGCTGGTCAACGGGCTGGCGGCCTGTCTGGCGCTCGTGGGCGCGGTCTATTACGTCGGGGTCTATACCCTGCTGCTGAAAAAGAATACCATGCTGAACATCATCATCGGGGGCGGGGCGGGAGCCATGCCGGTGCTGGTCGGGTGGGCCGCCGCGACGGGACAACTCGCGCCGGAAGCGTTCCTGCTGTTCGCGCTGGTGTTCTTCTGGACGCCGCCTCATAGCTGGGCGCTGGCGATCATGGTCGAAGGAGATTATGAGCGCGGCAGCATTCCGATGATGCCGGTGGCATTGGGGCCGGAAATCACACGCTGGCAGATCGTCTGGTATTCGCTGCTGCTGGTGCTGCTGACGTTACTGCCGTTTCCGCTTGGGCTGCTTCATGGACTCTATTTTATTGCGGCGATTCTGCTCGGCGTCGGCCTGCTCTACCGCGCGGTGCGCCTGCTGGAACGGGCAACGAAGGCGTCAGCGCGCCAGATGTACAAATATTCTTCGGCCTATCTGGCGCTGTTATTCCTGATGATGATGATCGACCGGGCAATCGTCCACTAGCCTGGCAGCGGGATGGCGAATCCGCTGCCTGTCAGGGAGCGAACCTCACCCTGTTGAAGCGTCAACAGGGGGAGTCTGGCGTGACGCTGCTCCCCTTATGGCTACATTCCCATGTCTTCATCGAACCGGTAACGCAGTTCTATGCCTCCCGAACGATGAAACGAATAAGGCAAATAATGGCGAGAGTCCGAACGCGGGGCCTTCGGAAAAGCTCTCCCCTTCGCAACAAAATTTCGTGTTACGTTGACTATCCCGAAAAGTTTCCCCGGACGCCTGCGTAACGCTAAGGAA
>CAZZAO010000159.1:0-1661 GCA_964652205.1 uncultured Anaerolineaceae bacterium
GACGGTGGCTCAGGCGGCTCGACAGGCGGCGCTGGCGGGGTCGTCAGCACGGGCGCTTCCGGCGGAACAACCGGCGTATCGCCGGGCGGCGTCAGACTGATAGGCGGCTCAAAATGCAGCGCCATGCCGAGCGGCTCGCCGCGCTCGACACGCTCCAGATCGGCGATCAGCTCGTTGGCGTTCTGATAGCGTGTGGCCGGGTCTTTGCTCAACAAGCGCATGATGATCTGATCGACGTCTTCCGGCACGTCCGGGTTACGCGCCCGCGCCGAAGGAATCGGCTCGTTGAGATGCTTGAGGATGACGGCCAGCGGCGTCTCAGCGTCGTAAGGAAGCTGTCCGGTCATCAACTGGTAGAGAATGACACCGAGCGAATAGAGGTCAGAGCGCTCGTCGCCCGGTTCGCCGAGGCCCTGCTCTGGCGACATATAGGCGGGCGTGCCGACCATGCCACCGGTTGCGGTGAACTGCGCGCCCTTGACGATCTTGGCGATACCGAAGTCGGTCAGGACGACGCGCTGATCGCGGTCGAGCATCAGGTTGCCCGGCTTGACATCCCGATGCACCATACTCTGCCCATGCGCGTAGGCAAGGGCGCTGGCGGCTTCACGGACGATTCGCAGCGCTTCGGCAATCGGGAGCTGCCTGCCCTGCTCGGCCACCTTGAACAGCCGTTCCTTGAGCGTCGGCCCTTCGACCAGTTCCATGACCATGTAGTAGCTTTCGCTGGTCGCGTCATAGTCGAAGTCGTAGACCTGAACGATATTGGGGTGCTTCAGCCGCGCGATGTTGCGCGCCTCTTTCTCGAAGCGGTTCTTAAATTCCGGGTCATCGGCGAGGAAAGCGTGAAGCACCTTGATCGCTACATAGCGATCAAGGTTGGCGTGGTAGCCTCGATAGACCTCGGCCATGCCGCCGCGTCCGAGGCGCTCGGTGATCTCGTATTTGCCTAGCTTACGGTTCGCCACTGGCGGAGCCGATCCTGTTCGGTGGAATCTCAGGCTTGAGTATACTTCACAAGATTAACTCGCTCAAAAAGCGCTGTCACAATGAACCCCGAAAAAGACGGCTCGTTTGAGCCGTCTTTTTCATTTTTTACCTTATTCAGAAGCGGTCGTTCTAACCGCCGCCGCCGGTTCCCTGAATGCCGCCCTCAGTCATACGGCGGGCATCGAGCGCCCGCGCGGCTTCTTCATCGGTCAGATAGCCCATGCTGACGACGATCTCGCGGATGCCGCGATTTTCGGCCAGCGATTTCTTGGCGACTTCCGCGCCCTTCTGGTAGCCGATGATCGGGTTGAGCGCGGTGACGAGGATCGGATTCTTCGCCAGCCAGCCGTGAGCCTTCTCCTCATTGGCCTTCATGCCGACGACCAGCTTCTCGGTGAAGGCCTTGACCGCGCCGATCAGGACGTCTTCCGACTGGAACAGATTGTAGGCGATGATCGGCATCATCACGTTCAGTTCAAGCTGACCGGCCTGCCCCGCCAGCAGGATGCAGGTGTCGTTGCCGATGATGTGGAACATCGCCATATCGAGCATCTCGGCCATGACCGGGTTGACCTTCCCCGGCATGATCGAAGAACCAGGCTGGATCGCGGGCAGCCGCAGTTCGTCAAGACCGGTAGTCGGGCCGCTGGCAAGCAGACGAATATCGTTGG
>CAZZAO010000159.1:1671-10452 GCA_964652205.1 uncultured Anaerolineaceae bacterium
TCGTTGGCGATACGGATGAAGTCCTGCGCGGCATTACGCATGGCGGCGCTGAAAAAGACCGGGTCGCCCATCGACTGCATCGACTCAAACAGGTTGTCGGACGAGGTCAGACGAATACCGCTAAGCTGGCTCAGTTTTTCGACCATCCGCCGGTTGTACTCAGGGTGAGCGTTGAGGCCGCTGCCCACTGCCGTCCCGCCGATGCCGAGGCGGCGCAGCCCTTCCGCCGCCATATTGATCTTCTCGATGTTGCGCTCAATCGCTTTGGCCCACGCGCCGACTTCCTGACCGAGACGCACGGGTACGGCGTCCTGAAGATGCGTGCGCCCGCTCTTGACTACGCCATCCCACTCAACCGACTTCTGTTTGAAGGCATCGGCGCAGGCCTGAAGCGTGGCAACCAGTTCATCGACGCGCCAGAGCGCGCCGAGACGAAGCGCGGTCGGAATGGTGTCGTTGGTGCTCTGCGCCATATTGACGTGGTCATTCGGATTGACCGGCTTTTTAGCGTCGTCGAGCTTGTAGCCGAGGATTTCGCTGGCGCGGTTGGCAATCACCTCGTTGACGTTCATGTTGTGGCTGGTTCCCGCGCCCGCCTGAAACGGATCGACCACAAACTGATCGTCCCACTTATGCGCCAGCACCTCGTCCGCCGCCTGCATGATGGCGCGGGCCAGCTTCTCGTCGAGCAGGCCGAGGTCAAGATGGACTTCCGCCGCCGCGCGCTTAATCAGCGCCATCGACCAGACGAAAGCCGGATATGGCTTCAGCCCACTGATCGGGAAATTGTCGACGGCGCGCTGAGTCTGCGCGCCATAATAGGCCGTCGCTGGAACGCGCACCTCGCCAAGCGAGTCTTTTTCGATCCGGTAATCTGTCATCACTGCGACTCCTTCACCTGCGCGCGGACGGGCCACGCGGGTTCGATCCAACAAAAAAGGCGTCACAAATTGTAACGCCTTTTGGCTTGCTCGGTGAGGCCGCGAGCTGGCTTTGCGGCCCTGATCGCTGCCGCTACTTGCCGTAGTTCTTAGCGACTTCGTCCCAGTTGACGATGTTCCAGAAGGCGGCGACGTAGTCGGGGCGGCGGTTCTGGTAGTGAAGATAGTAGGCGTGCTCCCAGACGTCCAGACCGAGGATCGGCTTCTTGCCTTCCATCAGCGGCGAGTCCTGATTGGGAGTCGAGGTGATGCTCAGGCTGCCATCAGGCGCGGCGACCAGCCAGGCCCAACCAGAGCCAAAACGGCCCCCGGCAGCGGCGGCAAACTGCGTCTTGAAGGCATCGAAGCTGCCGAAGGCCTTGTTGATCGCGTCGGCCAGCGCGCCGGTCGGGCCAGCGCCATTGTTCACCTTGAGCAGCTTCCAGAAGAAGCTGTGGTTGGCATGACCGCCACCGTTGTTGCGAACGGCGGTGCGGATGCCTTCCGGCACAGCATTGAGGTCGCCGATCAGCGCCTCAACCGACTTACCCTGAAGCTCCGGCGCGCTTTCGAGCGCCTTGTTCAGGTTGTTGACGTAGGCCGCGTGATGCTTATCGTGGTGAATTTCCATCGTGCGGGCGTCGATGTAAGGCTCCAGCGCATTGGCAGCATACGGAAGGGGTGGAAGTTCAAAGGCCATTGTTACTTCTCCTTTTGAGGTATGAAAGTCTCGATGTAACACTACCAGTCTAGCACGAACGAGCCGACCTGTCGAAGGAAACCGGCCTTTGGTACAGTCCATTCGGCGGCTTTTGGATTGGTTTTCATCAAATGCTAAGATTGAGCGCGGCTCTAGCAACGATGACGGGACAAATGCGTGACCACTTCGACCCATTCGGTTCAGGTCAAAAGCTCCTCGGTGACAGGCCGGGGTTATTTATTTATGGTGATCGGCATTCTGGCGATGGCCTGCTCGCCAATCATCATCCGCTACGGGCAATACGCGGGCGCGCCGTCGATTCTGATCGCTGCCGGACGGATGGTTACAGCGTCGCTGCTGCTAACGCCGCTCGCGCTGCGCAGCCACCGCGCCGAGCTAGCGCGGCTGACCCGTTCCGACCTGCTGCTGGCTGCCGTGTCCGGCCTGTTTCTCGCGCTGCACTTCGCCACCTGGATCGCCTCGCTCGAATACACCAGCGTGCTCATCAGCATCGTCCTGATCGGCACCAGCTCGATCTGGATCGGTATCCTCGAAGCGCTGTTTCTGCGCGCGCGCCTTCAGCCGAGCGTCGTCCTGGCGATTGGCCTGACGCTGGTTGGCGGCGTGCTCATCGGCGGGGGCGGGGCGAGCACGAGCGACACTGGCTCGCTGACCGGCG
Organism: uncultured Anaerolineaceae bacterium; assembly: GCA_964652205.1. Taxonomy (GTDB): domain Bacteria; phylum Chloroflexota; class Anaerolineae; order Aggregatilineales; family Phototrophicaceae; genus ZC4RG36. The sequence goes on from CAZZAO010000159.1 coordinate 3,971, forward strand.
CTGTCCTGTCGGTGTCGGGAGCGATGGCCTTCTCGGTCTATCTGGTGATTGGCCGCAAACTGCGCCGGGAACTGAGCCTCGTACCGTATATCTGGGTCGTCTACAGCTTCGCCGCGATTTTACTGTCGCTGGCGGTACTGGTCATGCGTGTCCCGGTCGTCGGCTACCCGACCGACGCTTATGTCTGGATCGTCATTCTGGCGCTGGGGCCGCAGTTACTCGGCCACACGTCGATGAACTTCGCCGTTCGCTATATGTCGGCGACGCTCGTCAGCATCCTGACACAGTTGGAACCAATCGGCAGCTCGATTGCCGCCTATTTCCTGTTCGCCGAGCAGCCTTCGTGGTTCGACCTGATCGGCAGCATCATCATTCTGGCAGGCGTGGTGCTTGCCAGCCTGGCGCAGAATCAGCGCGCCGCCCCCGCCCTGGTTGAGGAAAGTGACAGCGCGCCGCTATAACCCCATCGTTCAGTCCGAGTGAAAGGCTCCGATCATTAACCGACCCCTGAATCAGCCCCCAGAGTCACAAACCAACCGGCTCTCACGCCGTCATTTTCTACAGGGATTGCTGCTGGCAGGGCTGAACCTGAACGGCGTCCGGGCGATTGCACCGCGCTCGGCTCTCGCTCAGGGCGACCGCCCGCTAACGCCGGCGTTCTATTCGTGGGTGACAAAGCTGCATCCAGCGATTGACATCTTTAATAAAAGCTTCGTCGGCCTGAATCCCCATCCGCCAGCCGTCAACCTCAGCAACGAGGCCTTCGCCGCTGAGGCCAGAAACAAAGCCAGCAGTTGGGACGTCTTTATCGGCGCAACCCCGTTTACCGATCTCGGCGAGCTGATTCAGGCCGACGTCATCGAGCCGTGGGATCGCTATATCCCTGAGGATGTCCTGAACGATCTGCATCCGGCTGTGCGCGCCGAATGCTCGGTCGATGGCAAGCTCTATCAGTGGCCGTTTCTGCTCGATGTGGTCGTACAGGGCTGGAACTCAGCGATCTTGCGAAAAGCCGGGCTGATCGACGGCGGGCCATCAACGTGGATCAAATATCTGGCGAGCGCGCAGAAAGTCTTTTCCGAGGGGCTGGTGGACTACGGCTGCACCTTCGACCCGGCGGGCTGGCGCTCACTGGCTCCGATCACGCATACCTTCAGCAGTCGGGTCTATTACAAGCTCGACGGCGACCCGAATCCGGCTACGCTGTTCGATTTCACCCTACCCGCCGCCGTCGAAGCGCTGACGCTGATGAAACAGATGCTTCAGGTCGCGCCCGCCGACGCGCTCTCTCCCGGCGATGGCGGCGCGAGCCGGGCCGCCTGGGCCGCGCAGTCCGCCGCCTACTTCGTCGTCTACCACAATGCTCTGCTGCGCGATTCGCGGACATGGCCCATTCCGACCGATATGCACGTTGGGCTGCTGCCGAAGCCCCCCGGCGGCGCGGGATCGAGCGTTTTCTGGAGCACCGGCGCGGTGCTGTTCAAGTATGGGCGCAATAAAGAACAGGCAGCCGCCTACCTCAACGCGCTGACCCACGACGGGCAGCTCTGGCAGGACTCAATTGGCGGCTCAGCAACCGAGCATATGGGCCAGCTCCCGCCGTATCAATCGCTCTACAGGGCGTGGGCTGCCGCGCCGCCAGCATGGCTGACCGATCAACCGTGGCTGTCGGTCGTCATCGAGCAGCTCAACAATGCCCGACCGATCCCTAACCATCCATTTGGAGCCAGACAATTCGAGATCGGCCAACCGTTCTGGCAGAAGTACCTGACCGGGGAAGAATCTGATCCGCAGACGGCGATGCAGGCGGCGAAAGACGCGGTCGCGGCAGCGGTGCTCAAGGCGAGCTAGCGGAGCTGAATCACCCGGCGAGGGTCGGGGTTGGCGTCGCCTCAGCCGTTTCGCTGGCCTGTACAGGCGCGCTTGACGACAGGTGATAGCCGAGATAGTCGGACGGCCCCGGCCAGATGGGGATACGGAGCGTCTCCCCCGGTGGCATGACCGGCAGCAGAAGCTGGCCGAGGGTGTTATCGCGCGCGAGTTCCTGTAAGGTGTAATCGACCAGCAGGCGGAAGTCGATATCGTTGCGCGGCAGCGCGAAGGCGTTGTAGTGCCGCGTGTACCAGCCGCCGGTTTCGTCGTTCGTGACCAATTCAAGCGTATCGGCGTTGGCTTCGAGGTGCGCGATCAGCTTGAGGCTGTCGCCGAAGACCGCGTCGTAATTGGCCTGCGCCAGCATCCCGAAGGCCGCGTCTTCCTCATTCGCCAGATGATAAATATTGAGTTTGGCTTTGACCTCGTCAGCATAGCCATTGACCTCATCGGTCACACCCGGCTCGCTGTCGAAGACGCCGACCCATTGGCCGCGCAGGCTGGCAAAGCCGAGGATGTTGGCATCCTTCTTAATCATCAGCCGGTTGCCGTGAAGCAGGAAATCGCTGCTAAAATCGACCTTATCGGCACTGTTCCAGTCCGGCTCGACGCCGATAGCCAGATCAGCCTCACCGCTGGCGACCAGATCGAGCGCGCTGTCCGTGCTGTTCGGCAGGTATTCAACCGGGACGCCCCAGCGACTCGCCAGCGCCTGAATCAGCGAGCGGTAGAAGCTGTCGAGCCGCTTGACACTCTCTTCGGCATCGTCGGCGGGCGGCTCGCCTAATCCGGCGACACGCAGCGGCGACCCACTCTGAAGACGCGGGATGGTCGTCTGCCGGGGATAGGGGACATCGGTCGCAAACTGGGACGGGCCGGGCGGGTCATCGCCGACGTTATTCCAGGCCGGAATCATGTCAGCGGGATACTTGGCCCCATTGAAGTTGGCCTTGTAGATGTCGGTCAGCTTGCCGCTCCGGGCGAGGAACTGAAGCGTCCGGTTGACCAGATCGCGTATATTGACGTCCTGCCGCCGCATGACGATGGCGTAAGGTTCCTGTGACACCGGCTCATCGACGAAGCGGGCGACGCTCGGATCGGTCACGGCGGCGGACAGCTTGAGGCGGCTTTCGACCACGCCATCGACTGCCTGACTCCGCAGGGCGACAAGCGCCTGATCGAGCGTCAGGTATTGAATGACCGTCACCGGAAGGCCGGTTCGCGCCAGCCAGTCCGCCACAGCCGTTTCGCCCGGCGTGCCAATCACCACGCCGACCTTGCGCTGCGCCATGTGGCCGAGGACAGTCGCGCCGTCGCCATCGCGCACCATCATCATCTGCGCGCCGGGATAGTAAGCGTCGCTGAACTCAACCTGATCGTCCAGTTCACGGCGATGGACCTGCGCAGCGATCAGCACATCGACCTGTCCGCTCAGGAGCGTATCGAGCGCGGTCTGCCGCGTCACCTGGGTGAACTCGACTTTCGTCCCCCAGGCGTCAGCCATCGCCTTCGCCAGATCGGCATCGAAGCCCGACACCTCACCGCGCAGGTTGAGCGAACCAAACGGCGGCTCATTGAAGAGAATCCCCACCTTGAACGTTCCGTCATTCTGCAAGTGCCTGACAGTCGAGACAGACAGCAGCGCGTCGGTCATGCCAGCATCGACCGTCGGAACCAGCGTCGGCGGGACGAGCGTGCCGACCGGCGCAAGCGCGGGCAGCGGCGCCGAGGCCGCCAGCAGGCGGGTCGAAAGCAGCACCAAGCAGGCGATCAGAGCGAACGCCGCAGCGATGGCGGGGCGATTCGGTTTGCGATTCATAGGGCTAGCCTTGATAACACTCGTGGCTGTCGATGTAGCGCAACACTGGCTCTGGCACAAGGTAACGTACCGATTTACCGTGCATCAGCCGTTCGACAATTTCGGTCGAGGACAACTCGACGAGTGGAGCGTCGATCATGACGACCGTTTCCGCAGTTCCGGGGAGAAGAGCTTCGTGCATATCCGGCGTGATTTTCGAGGTCGCGCGCGGCATGACGGCCAGCTTGCAGAGCTGAATCAACCCCTCAGGGCAGTACCAGTCGGGCAAATCATAGAACGAATCGCCCCCCATGACGAAGTACAACTCGGCATTCGGGTTTTCCGCTTTGATGATCCGCACCATATCGACGGCATAGTGCGGGCCGGGCCGGTCAACGTCGATGCGCGAGAGTGTGAAGCGCGGCTCAGGGCGCAGCGCCAGTTCCAGCATCGCTAATCGGTGCCGGATCGGCTGGCGGGTTTCGTTATGCTTGTGCGGCGGGTCGCCCGCCGGGACGAACAGAAGCTGGTCGAGCTTCAGGCTTTCGATGGCGCAGTCCGCCAGAACCAGATGGCCGATGTGGGGGGGATCGAAAGTTCCGCCAAGAATGCCAATCCGCTGCATAGGTTACTCAGCCCATTCCAGTTCATGCTCGCCAATATAGACGGTATCGCCGTATTCGACACCGGCCTGACGCAGCGCCTCGGAGATGCCAATCGTGTCCAGCAGCTTCTGGAAGCGCATAATCGCTTCTTCATAGTCCCAGTAGGTCATGGCGGCGGCGCGCTCGATGCGCCTGCCAGAGATGCGGTAGCCTTCGTTTTCACGGGTGATTTCAAAGTCGAAGGCATTATCGGGCAGGTCGTAGAGCGGCATTTCGACCGGAATTGGAGCCTGTTCCGGCGTCAGCGCGTCGTAGACCTGGAACATCCGCTGGATGAGGCTGCGGGTATTATTCTGCGTCGCCGCCGAAATCGCCAGCGGCTCGACGCCGTAGCGCCGCAGCTCGGCCTCGATTTCCGGCCAGCGCGCCTGCGCCTCAGGCAAGTCCATCTTGTTGAGGACGACGATCTGCGGGCGCTCGGCCAGCCGCTCATCATAGAGCGCCAGTTCCTGATTGATCTGGTTATAGTCGGCAATCGGGTCGTCGTTCGCGCCGTTGAGCAAATGAACGATGACGCGCGTCCGCTGGATATGGCGCAGGAAGGAATGACCGAGGCCAACGCCCATGTGCGCGCCTTCGACCAGACCGGGAATGTCAGCCACGACAATATCGCGGTCGTCGTAAGTGACGACGCCGAGATTCGGTTCCAGCGTGGTGAAAGGATAGTCGGCGATCCTCGGTCGCGCATTGCTGATGACCGAGAGCAGCGTCGATTTGCCCGCGTTGGGGACGCCGACGATGCCGATGTCGGCGATCAACCGCAGTTCCAGAATCAGCCAGTGTTCTTCGCCCGGCTCCCCTTTTTCGGCGATCCGCGGAGCCTGATTGGACGAAGTGGCGAAGTGCTGGTTGCCGCGCCCGCCGCGTCCGCCTCTGGCGACCACGAGCTGATCCCCCGGCTGGATAAGATCGCCGAGGACGGCGCCGCTGTCGGCGTCGTGGACGACTGTTCCGGGGGGGACGTTGACAATCAGATCGTCGGCGCTGGCTCCCGTCTTGCGCGACTGCCCGCCGCGCCCGCCGAATTTAGCCTTGAAATGGATGCCGCGCTGAAAGGGCGAGAGGGTGTTCAGGCCGCGATCCACGCGCAGGATGACATCACCGCCGCGACCGCCGTCACCGCCTGCCGGGCCACCCGCCGGGACGTATTTCTCACGGCGAAAGGCGATAATGCCGTCACCGCCATTCCCACTGCGAACGTAAATCTTAACCTGATCGAGCATTGGGAGCTTCGCGTCCTATTCATGACTATGGCGCGCGGGCCACATGGCCGATGAAGCCAGTGCTTCGTGGCGCTATTATACACAGTTGAGTCGAAATCAATGGGGCTAATCGGGAGAGGTCAGTTATCGCGCCCGACGGTGGTCGGAATTGCAGACAGCTCACGGATGCGGCTGGACGAACGCAGCCGCGCCCACCCGACTGGCAGTTCCTGAACAAATTCGGAGATTTTCCAGCGGCGGTCAACCGAGTCATAGGTCATGCCATAGACCACCGCGCCATCGCCCAGGTCTTGAGTCAGCACGCGAGACTGCGTGCGAAGGTCGTAGGTCGCCATGCGGCGCTGGCTCTGCTCATCGATGATGAGGCAATGCTCACCGTCTTCGGAAAAGCAGCGGACGGAAAGATGATGATCGGCGCGCAGCACGCCAACGACGCGCGGGCCGCGCGCATGGCGATGCTGCATCAGCACGGTCTGAAAGCGTTTGAGGAAGGGGCCGGAGAGGTAGAGCGGCGCAGTGCTCCACTGCGGCGACCAGCCCGACAGCATGTTGTCCTGCTGCCAGCGCGAGGCTGACAGATAATCCGCGCGAACCTGAGCGACGACGTCATCGGGAGCCATCCACTCTGCCTTACGAGCGACACCGGCATGGATTCGCCGCATTCTGCTGCTCCACGGAACCTGACTGCGACCGTTCAGCGACATAATGACGACAAATACCCCTATCACCAGCACCAACACCCAGATCATGATCGCGCCCTCGCCAGTTGGCAGGTCTGACGACTCTACCCACTCGACTTTGAGAACGCAACCCGGTCTGAAATGTATTCTATCATGGGCAATGAAGAGCGTGAAGGGATAGAACTGAGAACTGAGAACCGAGAACCGAGAACCGAGAACCGAGAACCGAGAACCGAGAACCGAG
>CAZZAO010000160.1:0-10364 GCA_964652205.1 uncultured Anaerolineaceae bacterium
CTCCTGCCGAGCAAAGAACGCTCGGCACGCTCCGTCCCCGCAAGCGGAGAGGGGGGAGCGGGCGCGAACCATCGTGTCCCTGATCCTTCTCCCCTCTCCCGGCGGGAGAGGGGCGGGGGGTGAGGGCATCGCGGGTTTGCCTGAGCCGGGTTGTACTTTGCAGCCGGACGGTTTCCAGCCTCCGGCGGTGGGATGATAACGAACCGAGCTATGACTCGTTACCTGATTAGTCGACTGCTGCAAGCAATTCCGACGGTCCTCCTCGTCACGGTGATCGTCTTTCTGATGCTGTACGCTATTCCCGGCGATCCGGTCGAGATTTTTGTCGGCGATCACAATGCCTCGCCGGAAGTGATGGCAAAAATCCGCGAGGATATGGGGTTGAATCGCCCGATTTACGTGCAGTATGGCGACTTCATCTGGAAGGCGCTGCACGGCGACCTCGGCAGGTCGCTCAGCACCAAACGCCCGGTGCTGGACGACATTCAGGTTCGTCTGCCGAGTACATTAGAGCTGGCGCTGGCGGCGCTGATTTTTTCGACCGTCCTCGGCGTCGGCTTAGGGATGGTCGCCGCGCTCAAGCACAACACGCTGATCGACACGCTGGCGATGCTGCTGGCGATGGTCGGCATTTCAATGCCGGTCTACTGGTCGTCGCTGCTGCTGATTATGGTGCTGTCCGTCGATCTGAGGTGGCTGCCGCCTAACGGGCAGGGGAGTTTCAGCCGCCTGATTATGCCCGCGCTGGCGCTCGGCTATCTGTCGGCGGGCGCGCTGGCGCGGTTAGTGCGCTCCAGTATGCTCGACGTGCTCAATCAGGATTATATGCTGACGGCACGGGCGAAGGGCCTGCGCGAGTGGCTGGTGATTACGCGCCACGCGCTCCGTAATGCCCTGATCCCGATTATCACCGTGATCGGCCTGACCTTCGGCCAGTTGCTCGGCGGCGCGGTCATCACCGAGACGATCTTCGCTCGCCTCGGCCTGGGGAAGATGTACGTCGATGCGCTGTTGAGCAAGGATTTTCCGGTCGTCCAGGGGACGACCCTGTTTATCGCGCTGGCCTACGTGCTGATTAACATTGGGATTGATGTGATTTACGTTTTCGTAGACCCACGAATTCGTTATGACTGACGCTGCTGCCCTTCGACCTGCTATCGCCCGTGTCGAGCCGCCGAGTGAGACTCTGCGGATGCTGCGCCGCCTGAGTCGCAGCCGCAATATTATGGCCGGCGGAGTAGTGCTGCTGATCGTGATCGTCATGACGGCGCTCGCGCCGGTGCTGTCACACTATGACCCGCTCGAAGTGACCGCCGCCATTCGCCTTCAGCCGCCGAGCCTGACTCATCTGTTTGGCACGGACGACTTTGGCCGCGACGTCTTCACGCGCATCCTCTACGGTGGGCGGCTGTCGCTGGTCGTCGGGATTGCCTCGGTCGCGCTGGCGTCGGTGGTTGGCACGCTGCTGGGCGTGGTTGCCGGCTTCTACGGCGGCGTGGTCGATACCGTCATCATGCGCCTGATGGACGTGATGCTGGCCTTCCCCGGTATTTTGCTGGCGCTGGCGATTGTCGCCGTCCTCGGTCGCAGCCTGCCGAACGTCATGATCGCCGTCGGCATCTCGTCGATTCCGTTTTTCACGCGCGTGGTGCGCGGCAGCACGCTCTCGGTCAAGCAGATCGACTATATTCTGGCGGCACGGGCCATCGGCGCGCCGACTTATGCGCTGATGTTCCGCCATATCGTCCCCAATATCCTCTCGTCGGTGATCGTCATCACCACGAACGGGGTCGCTGGCGCGATCATCGCTGGCGCGGCGCTCAGTTTCCTCGGTCTGGGCGCGCAGCCGCCGACGCCGGAATGGGGCATTATGCTCAGTACCGGGCGCGCCTTCCTGCGGCAGGCCTCGTGGGTGACGACTTTCCCCGGTCTGGCGATCATGGTGACGGTGATTGCCATCAACCTGCTCGGCGACGGTCTGCGCGATGTCCTTGATCCTCGTCTGAAGATCTAATCTCTTGTAACGCGGTGTAATGCTAAGACCTCGATGAGCGTTGGCGGCGGGCGCTGCGATTTGCGTTACAATGAGGCTGAATGATTTCGAGTGACATTACACCTGAGGACGCATCATGACCACCCCAACTAAACCCCTGACTGCGGTCAAGCCCGCCGCCAAACCGTCCGACAGCCATCACAAGATCAATATTGGCCTGAGTGACGACCAGCGCAAGCAGGTGATCGAGATTCTCAACAAGACGCTGGCCGACCAGTACATCGTCTATCTCAAGACGCAGAAGTACCACTGGAACGTGATCGGCCCGGAGTTCTATCAGTTCCACATCTTCCTCGAAAGCCAGTATACGGCGCTGGCCGAAGATGTTGACGAGATTGCCGAGCGCGTCCGTCAGGTCGGCGGCAAGGCGATTGGCACGATGGCGGAGTTTCTCAAGACGACGCGCCTCGCCGAAGACCCCGGCCAGTACCCATCCGCGCGCGATATGCTCCACGAACTGCTGCACGACCATGAGGCGATTATCCGCCAGTTGCGCGAGGATATCACCCGGCTTCAGGACGAGATTGACGATCAGATGACCGCCGATTTCCTGACCGAACAGGCGGCGCACCACGAGAAGATGGCGTGGATGCTCGGCGCGACTATCGGCCATGATTACTCGGAGTACCGCAAAGAGTAAGTTGAGGCCAGTTCAGCCGCTGATCGACGCCCCGGCGTCTCGCTCATGAGACGTCGGGGCGTTTTATTCGTTCGCCAGTCAGCGGCTGCGAAGCCGCCTCAACCGGCCTGAACCAGCCGCGCTCGACCAGTGAGCGGCGGCGTCAATAGAACGGACGAGCCGACTTGACCTGGATCAAGGCGGACAGCCCTTTCCTGCGATACAGTGTGGATAGTGTCAGCTCAGTCAGTGAGCAGACCGTCCAGGCGTTGTCTGGCATGTCAGTACAGGGCAGGGAACGATGCGATGGACCCGGCGGAAGATGAAATCCTCACGGTTCTGACGACCGTGATTGATCCTGAATTAGGCATCAACATTGTCGATCTGGGTCTGATTTACGAAGTTGAGGTACAGCCTGACGCGGTGTCGATCTCGATGACGATGACCACGGCAGCCTGTCCTCTGGCTCCCCATCTGATGGATCAGGTGAACGCCGCGATGCGCCAGAATTTCCCGGCGCTGCGGTCGATTGACGTTCAACTCGTCTGGGAGCCAGCATGGGACCCGCTGATGATGTCCTGGAAAGCCAAAGACGCGCTTGGGTGGGGATAAGTTGTCCGACAGTATCGTATCAAGTCCGTTATAAGGAGAGCACACATGAGCGAGGTCATTGACGCCATTCACGAGCACCATTCTGCCCTGGTGAACACCCTCAAGCAGTATGGTGAGGAACTCGCCTATCAGCCGTCGAGCTTCAATCCGGCGCAGGTCGTCGCGTTCCTGAGGCAGGATTTGCTGCCGCACGCCTATGGCGAGGAGAAGTATCTTTATGCCGCCGTCGAGACGCTCATCAAGGCGCACGGGCAGGCGACCGCGACGATGCGCGTCGATCATCAGTTCATTGAAGATTACGTGAATCGCATTGAGGCAGCCGGCAAGGCGTTCACTCAGGCTGCGCCGGGGCAGCGCGACGCCCGACAGGCGGAGCTTGAGCAGTTGATTTCGCAGCTTGAGGCCGTGTTTGCCGTGCATATGGCAAAAGAGGAACGGGTTTACCTGCCGCTGGTTGAAACCTATCTCCCGGCCCAGGAACAGAAGCGGATTCTCGAGGGGATGCATGAGGCGTATGACGCTGCCCCTGCCGTCAAAACCACCATCGACGTTCGGCAGGTCATGCCCCGTGATCGTCACCCGTTCATTTTCCAGACCTTTGCCGAACTCAGCAAGGGCGAGCAGTTCCAGCTCGTCAACGACCACGACCCCAAGCCGCTGTTCTACCAGTTCAAGGCGGAACTCGAAGGACAGTTTTCGTGGGAATATCTGGAACAGGGGCCGGACGTCTGGCGCGTCAATATCGGTCGCGTGAAGTAAGTCCAGCCTGAGCGTCTGCGAGTCATCATCGTGTCTGGTAAAACCCGATTCCATCAACTACTGCTGGTCTCCGCGCTGCTGGCCTTGCTGCTGGCAGCGTGGGCAGGCTTGCTCCGGCTCGGCTGGACGCTCCCCCCCTTCCCGGTGGCGGAGCATGGCCCGCTGATGATCTCTGGTTTTCTAGGCACGGTGATCTCGCTTGAACGGGCGGTAGCGCTGGCGGTATCGTTCAAGCGTGGGGCATGGGCCTATGCCGCGCCGCTGCTGTCCGCTCTGGGGACGGCGGCGCTGGTGCCTGGCGCGCCGCGCAGCCTCAGCCTGGGCCTGATTACGCTCGGCAGCCTCGGTCTGGTCGCCATCTTCCTGACCCTCGTCCGCCGACAGCTCGCCCTGTTTTCGGTCACGATGGCGCTCGGCGCGCTGAGCTGGCTCATTGGAAACGCTCTCTGGCTCACCGGGCAGCCGATCTACCGGATGGTGGAATGGTGGATCGCCTTTCTGGTGCTGACGATTGCGGGCGAACGCCTCGAACTGACCCGGATCATGCGGCATCCCCGACCGGTTCAGCAGATGTTTATGGCGATTATCGGCCTGTATATGGGCGGATTACTGCTGACGACCGTCGGGCTTCCGCTCGGCACTCCGTTGATCGGCGCGGCGCTGCTGACGCTCGGCCTGTGGCTGTTTCGCTACGATATTGCCCGGAGAACCGCCCGGCAAACCGGGCTGACTCGTTACATTGCCTTCTGTCTGCTGGCCGGATACGGCTGGCTGATGATCGGCGGGGGCCTGCGCCTCGCTCTGGGTCAGCAGATCGTCGGGGCTTTCTACGACGCGCAGTTGCACAGCGTTTTGCTCGGCTTTGTCTTTTCCATGATTCTGGGGCATATGCCGATTATCATTCCGGCAGTGCTCAAAGTGAACGTGCCGTACCACACGTGGTTTTATCTCCCGCTGGTGCTGCTCCACGTGTCGCTTATTTTCCGCGTCAGCGCTGACCTGAACGCGGCGCTGGTGATTCGGCAGTGGGGCGGAATGTTCAACGTGATTGCGATTCTGCTGTTTCTGGCTGTGACCGCCATCAGCCTTTATCGAGCAAATATCGCCAGACGTTGAAAGCCGCGCTCGACGGCGCGGCTTTCGGCCAACCTCACTGGCTGTATTCCCCCCTGGCTTCCGGCTGATCGAGTACGCGCTCGACGCGCAGCGCTCTAACCCCCTCAGGCACTTCCCATTCGACCGTATCCGTCTCACGACAGCCCAGGATGGCCGTCCCAATCGGGGCGAGCACCGAAATTTTCCCGGCGGAAATGCTGGCTTCATCAGGATAGGTCAGCGTCAGAACCAGTTCTTCACCGGTCTGAATGTCGGTCAGCCGAACGGTCGAGTTCATGGTGATGGTGTCGGACGGGATCGCGGCAGGCTCGACCACATCCGCCCGGTCAAGCTCGCGGCGCAGGGGTTCCAGATACGGCTTCTGCTGCATCAGATCAGGATTTTCCAGCAGTTCCCGCAGGCGCTGCATGTCATGGCGGGTGATATAAATCGCGCGATTCTCCATCGTTTCTCTCCAATCTGAATGACTTCGGGCTGTGACAGCGACGCCGAGCGGTCAATGTAGGTTTGCGTGAAGCCCCGGTCTTCGTCCGCGTAGTTCACGGGAACTTCCTCACAAGAAGCAAGGCGCGTTCTGGCGCTGTTGAACCAGAACCGCCTGTGACGAAAGCGAATGCACGCGCCGCCACCGGTTCTGCCTGAACAGAGCGGGCGCAGTCAGGCGGGCGAAGCGACGTCCGGGAAAATGAGCGCTGCCCTGTTCACTGAAAGGCCATCAGGCGGGGGGAAATCAGAGTCGTCCGGGCAATTTCACCGCGCGGATAGGTGAGGCGCAGTAAGCTGAGCGCGGGGGAAGTAAAATGAACCGTATCGGGATTGCAGGCTGGCCCGTAATCACGGTGTGTTGCGTACTGAGCCGCAGACCATTGACGGAGCATTTCGGTTCCTTAAGAACTTAACAACCCGGTAAACCCAGTTTACAGGGCAGCGGTGGTAAAAGTCCAGCTACCGGCTTATTGAACCTGCTGATAAATAGCTGGTAATGACAGTCGCAGCGCATAACAACTGGCCCGGTCGGCAGGCGCGGACAGCGGGCCAGCACTTCGCCGCTTCTGGATGCGCTATACTCTGCCTATCCCGGTGCAACCTTAAGCTGGCCCGATGACTGAACTGATCGACCAACTGCGCGCGCTGCCCTACTTTGGAGTCTGTTCCAGCACGACGCTTGATCTTCTGGCGCGGCAGGCCCTGAAGCGCCGTTTCACGCCCGGCGAGACGATCTTCCATGAAGGCGATCCGGCGCTCGGCCTCTGGCTGATTGAGCAGGGCAGCGTCAAAATCCTCAAGAGTAATCCTGATGGCGTTGACCATATCCTGCATTTACTCAGCGCGGGGAACACCTTCAATGACGTCGCTGCCTTTGGGGGCGGCGCGAATCCCGCTCATGCCGTCGCGCTGAGCGAAAGTACGATCTGGCTGATTTCGCTGGAAACGCTGGATGTCGCCCTGACGGCGGATCCCGTCATGGCCCGGCACATCATCAGCCTGCTGGCGCAGCGCGTGCGCGGGCTGGTGCAGCGTATCGAAGACCTGACGCTTTACGGCGCGGTCGCGCGGCTGGCGCGCTTTCTGCTCCAGCAGACTGACGACCCGGCGTTGAGCGCCCCCGGCGTCACGCGGGCGGCCATCGCCGCCTACCTCGCCACGACGCCTGAAACCATCAGCCGCGCCCTGCGGACTCTCGAAGACAGCGGCGCAATCCGCTTTGATCGCCACCTGATTATCATCACCCGCGAAGACCTGCTGCGCACACTGGCTGGCCTGTGAATTTTTTCACCCACTTGATCTAGATCAAGGACACCCTGCCCATTCGCCGCTATGCTGATCTCAAGGGTCAGGAGTAGGTGATGAATGAGTGGCTTCCCCGTCTCGATCAGAATCTTTGCACTGGCTGCCGAGAGTGTGTTTCTGCCTGCCCCACCAGCGCTTTAGCACAGGTGAACGGTAAAGCTGCGCTCATCTACCCTGACCTCTGTACTTACTGCACCGCCTGTGAGGCGATTTGTCCCGTTGGCGCTATCGAGCTTCCCTATCTCATCGTGAAAGCCGAGGATCATCATGAAAAAACAGGCTAGTCCGAGTCTCATCTCTATCGTCCTCTTTGTCACGACCCTGATCGTGCTGATGATCTTTCCCATCTCCATTCAGATCACGCCGAACGCCACCACGGCGCAGACTGAGGCGACCGCTGCCAGCAGCGCCAGCGCCGACGGGCTGGCGAATGTCGCCAGCCAGCAGCCCAAAGTGGTCGAATACACGCTCAGGACGATCATCGGACAGACGCCGGCTATGGCCTATATCGGCGTCGGCGGCGAGATCGACGGCCAGATCAACCCGACTCTGAAAGCGGAAGTTGGCGACACCGTGCGGATCACCGTCATCAATGGCGACGCGGTGCTGCACGACCTGAAGATCGACGAGTTTAATGTCTTCACGGGCGAACTGAGCAGCAAAGATCAGCAGGTGACGGTCGAATTCACGCCTGACAGGCCGGGGGACTTCACCTATTATTGCAACCAGCCCGGCCACCGACAGATCGGTATGTTCGGCACGCTGACCGTCACCGGAGAAGCGACCGCAGCGCAGACTCCGATGGTTATGGGGCCGGAACTAGCCAGTGCCGTCCCAACCGCCGGGCCTGCGATTGCCGACGCGGTTTCCGTCGTGCGGAACCCGGCTGACCTGCCCGCCGGCGTCGGGGATCGCGGCCCCACCAGTGTGCGAGTTGACCTGACGGCGGTGGAAGTCAACGGCATCCTCGACAACGGCACGACCTACCGTTATTTCACCTTCGATGGCAAGCTCCCCGGCCCGATGATCCGCGTGCGCCTCGGCGATACGGTCGAGATGCACGTTAAGAACGATACCAACAGCCAGATGCTGCACTCGATTGATCTCCATGCAGCGACCGGCCCCGGCGGCGGCGCGGTCTACACCCAGACGATGCCCGGTGAAGAAACGAGCTTCACGTTCAAGGCGCTGGCTCCCGGCGTCTATGTCTACCACTGCGCCACGCCGAGCGTCGCCCAGCATATCGCCAACGGGATGTTCGGCCTGATCGTGGTCGAGCCAGCCGGTGGGCTGCCCCCGGTTGACCGTGAGTTCTACGTGATGGAGAGCGAGGTTTATACCGCCCAACCGTTCGGCACGAAGGGCGACCTGACGTTCGATTATCAGGCCATGCTCGACGAGCGCCCGCAGTATTACGTCTTTAACGGCGCGTCGATGGCCCTCACAACCGATGAAAACGCGCTTCGCGCCAACGTCGGCGAGACGGTCCGTATCTTCTTCGGCGTCGGTGGGCCGAACAAAATCTCGTCGTTCCATGTGATCGGCGAAATCTTTGATCGGGTTTACGAGCTGGGATCGCTGACCTCACCGCCGCTGACCAACGTGCAGACCACGCTCGTGCCGCCGGGCGGCGCGACAATGGTTGAATTCAAGGTCGATGTCCCAGGGCGTTATGTCCTGGTGGATCATGCGCTGAGCCGGCTGGAGCGCGGTCTGGCCGGGTATCTCTACGTGGAAGGCCCCGACCAGCCCGACATCTTTCATGGGACGACCCTGACGCCCGGTTCAGGCCACTAAGCCGAAGTGCCAGCGGGGCAGACGCCCGACGTTTGCCCCGCTGACTCCGCCCTTGACCGCAGCGCGGCCCGACCTCTATAATGCTCCTCGTTCGACCGAACAGACTCTGCCGCAGACAGCAGGTGCGCCCAGCGCTTAATTTCCTGCCGAGGTGAGGGCCAGCCGTTCATGACGAGACATTCGTGAACAGCCCCTTGCTTGATGCGGGGGCTGTTTTTATTTCCGACGGAAGGCGCGCGGCCCCCTGGCGGCGCGCTATCAGCATTTCGAGAAAGGAGAAGGCACTTGGCAATCACCAGAGAACGTAAGGAACAACTGGTGGCCGAATACAGTCGGCAGCTAGGCCGTACCGATGGCTTCATCATCACCGAGTATCGCGGCCTGACGGTCGAGAAGGTCAACGATCTTCGCAACCGACTGCGTGACACCGCTGGCAGCTACACAGTGACCAAGAACACGCTGTTCAGTATCGCCCTCAAAGACGGCGGCTGGCCGGTTCCTGAGAAGCTGCTGCTCGGCCCAACGGCGGTCGTGTTCGGCAACGGCAACCTGCCTGGCGCTGCCAAAGCGGTGCAGGCGTTCCAGAAGGACAACCCCGACTTCTTCATCGTCAAGGGCGGTGTTGTGGCTGGCGCGATCTTCGGCGCGAACGACGTCGAAGCGGTCGCCAATCTGCCGACCATCGACGAGCTTCATGCCCAGCTTGCCGGTCTGCTGGTACAGCCTGCGTCCGCGCTGGCTGGCCTGCTGGCGTCGGCGACCGGGCAGATCGTCAACGTGCTTCAGGCGTACACCGACAAGGCGGGCGAGGGCGGCGAAGCTGCCTGACGCAACGCGCTGCGTTGAGTGAAGACCCAACCGGGCTGTGATTCAGCCCGACCTGTAAAACGAACGTATACCACACTCGCTATGAGGGAGACTGACAAATGGCTGCTGATCTGAACAAGCTGGTTGATGACCTGAGCGCGCTGACCATTCTGGAAGCGTCGGAGCTGAAGAAGCTGCTCGAAGACAAGTGGGGCGTCACCGCCGCTTCCGGCGGCGGGATGATGATGATGGCCGCTGGCGCTGGCGCGGCGGCTGCTGCCCCGGCTGAAGAAGTCGAAGAGCAGACCGAGTTCAACGTCGTCCTGTCCGACGTTGGCCCGAAGAAGATCAACGTCATCAAGGCTGTCCGCCAGGTCACGAACCTCGGCCTGAAGGAAGCTAAGGACCTGGTCGAGAGCGCTCCGGCGAACGTGCTGGAAGCTGTCACCAAAGAAAAGGCGAACGAGGCCAAAGGTGTGCTTGAGGCCGAAGGCGCGGTCGTCACCATCAAGTAATTTTTCGACCGCCACACGGCGGATCGACAAGCGACCGGGCATCCCCGGTCGCTTTTGATTCTTTGCGGGCGGAGTGAGGCAGAACAGGCTGTTTAACCTCACCCTCCAACCCCTTCGCGGCCTGCGGCTCCTGCCGAACAAAGAGATGTTCGGCACGCTGCGCCGCAAGCAGAGAGGAGGGGAGTCTAGTCCGTAGATCAATAGCACCGCAGTATTTTTGTAAAGTCCTTTATCATGCCCTGCCGAAAGCTATCGATCTTTCTCCCCTCTCCCGCCGGGAGAGGGGCCGGGGGTG
>CAZZAO010000161.1:0-10315 GCA_964652205.1 uncultured Anaerolineaceae bacterium
ACCGATATGAGCTTTCTTGAAACTCCGATCAAATTTGATGCGTTTGCCCTGCGGCAGCGGGCGGCAGCAGATGTGATTCTGGACTCGATACGCTATGCTCTATTCTACAAAAGATCGAGGAAATTCGTGTTACGCCAACTATTCAAGCATGTTCATTTTCCCAACCTGTTCTACGCGCTCTCGCGGGGCCGGGTTGGGCTGGCGAATCGCCTGCGACGGCGCTACAAAGACCTCGATTATGTCGCCATTCACCTGCCCGATAGCTTGCCGCCGCTGCCGGAAGACCGCGACTGGCTGCGCAGTCGCATTCTGGGCAGGCCGCCGCTCAGTCTGTACGATCTCGATCAGCACTTCGAGCGCATCGCTGATGATCCGCGTCCGCGCGGCGTCTTGCTCTATCTGTCGAGGCTGACGCTGTCGCTGGCTGACCTGCAAACGCTGCGCGCCAGCCTTCAACGGCTGCGGGCGCGCGGCAAGCGCGTCGTCTGCTACGCTCAGGGCTACAGCATGGGCCAGTATTACATCGCCTCGGCCTGCGATGAGATCATCCTGCAACCGGGCGGCGAGCTGACGACAGTCGGCCTGCGCCAGCAGCAGCTATTCCTCAGGGATACGCTGTCAGCGCTCGGCATCGCCCTCGATGTCGTGGCGATTTCGCCCTACAAGGGTGCTTATGACTCGCTGTCGCGCGACGACATTTCGCCCGAAGGTCGGCAGCAGGCCGAATGGCTGCTCGACTCGCGCTTCGAGATGCTGCTTAAAGGCTTCGCCGAAGGGCGCGGCTGGTCGCTCGACAGGGCGCGCGCGCTGATCGACTCGTCGCCGCTGCTGGACACGGACGCGCTGGCGAACGGTTACGTCGATGCGGTGCTGAACGAGGAACGCCTGCTCGACCACCTCGCCGCGAAACAGATCGTCCTCTGGGACAGGGCTAAACGCCGCTTATATCTGACGCCGCCGAAGCTTAAGGGCGATAAAGTCGTGGCGCTGCTGCGCGTTGCCGGGCTGATGATGCCGGGCGAAAGCGCCAGGCCGCCGCTCGATCTGCCTGTGCCGCTGCCGCTGTTCGGCGATGAGCGCGCGGGCGATGTCACCGTCGTTCGGCAGGTACGTGAGCTGCTGAAGCGAGACGACGTCGGCGCGGTGCTGCTGTTCATCGATAGCGGCGGCGGCGCGGCGATCACCGGCGAAGCGATGACCTCAGCGCTCGACGAGTTGGCGAAGAAAGTGCCGCTGGTCGTGTTTATGAACTCGGTCGCGGCGTCCGGCGGCTATTACATCGCTACGCCCGCCCGCTGGATCGTCGCCCAACCCGGAACGATCACCGGCTCCATTGGCGTGGTCGCGGCCAAGCCGGTCACGGGCGGGTTGTACGATCTGCTGCGGGCGCATCCGGTCGAGTTCACGCGCGGCGCTAACGCCATGCTCTACAGCGAGACGACGCCCTTCACCGACTCGCAGCGGGCGCTGGTGCGCGGCAGCATCGAGCACATCTATCAGCAGTTTGTCGGGCGCGTGGCCGCCAGTCGCCAGATGACGGCGCAGGCGGTTGATGATGTCGGCGGCGGGCGCGTCTGGACGGGCGAGCAGGCAGTGACGCTCGGGCTGGTCGACGCGCTCGGCGACCTGAAATCGGCGCTGGCGAAAGCCTGCGAGCTAGCATCCCTGCCTGCTGATGCAGCGGTTGAGATCGTCGAAGGCAAGGGCAGGCCGCTGCCGCCGATAACCGCCGAATCGCTCAAGCCTGCCGCTGGACTGCGCTACGTCGCTGACAATCTCCGCGCCGTCGCCAACGCGCAGGCGCAGTTCCTCACGCCTTTTCAGATACAGGACTGAACGCTGAGGACTGAGTCCAACGCGCAAGACGTCAGCCAATTGTCCGTTGGCCTGGTTCTTTACTCAGTCCTCAGTCCTTGTCTTAAGGAGCTTTCCCTTGATCGCACTTGTTACGGGTGGAACTGGATTCGTCGGCTCGCATGTCGTCCGCGCGCTTGTGGCTGCCGGACACACGGCTCGCGTCCTGCGCCGCGCGACCTCAAAGCTCGACGCGCTGGCTGGCGTTCCGTTTGAGAGCGCCATCGGCGACATCCTCGACGGCGATGCGCTGCGCGCGGCCTGCGCCGGCTGCGAGATCGTCTACCATGTTGCCGCCGTCGCCGATTACTGGCGCGCCGATAAGGCACAGATGTTCGAGGCCAATGTCGAAGGGACGCGGGCGGTGCTCAAGGCGGCGTGGCAGGCGGGCGTGCGCCGCGTCGTCTTCACCAGCAGCGCGGCGGCGGTCGGCATCCGCGCCGACGGCCAGCCCTCTGATGAAACCGACGAGTTCACGCTGCCGCCCAAACGGCTGCCGTATGGTTACAGCAAGGTACTGGCCGAAGGGGTCGTCCGCGCGGCGGTCGAGCGCGGGCAGGACGTCGTCACCGTCAATCCGGTCGTCGTCATGGGGCCGGGCGACCTGAACATGATCTCCGGTAACTTCGTCACCCAGATCAAGCAGTTGGGCCTGCTGGTTCCCGTGCCGAGCGGCGGTGTCGCCGTGACCGATGTCCGCGATGTGGCGCGCTGGCATCTGGCGGCTGCCGAGCGCGGCCAGACTGGCGAGCGCTACATCCTCGGCACGGCGAATTATGCCTACTCGGCCTGGTTTTCGATGATCGCCGATACCGTCGGCGTCGAGCGCCCGTTTTTCACGCCGCCTGATGCGCTGCTGCCGCTGGCGGCCTCGGCCATCGACTTTGCGCGCGCCTTCCGCATCCCGACGCCGATTGATGCTAACCAGACGCGGCTCGGCTCACGCAATATCTTCTTCGACTACCGCAAGGCGTGGCGGGCGTTCGGCCCGCCGCAGGTCGAGATGCTCCAGAGCCTTCAGGATACCTATCGCTGGTACGTCGAACACGGCTATATCAACAGAGAGGTATAATAAAGTTAGCGTCTCAACGTCTTTCGGGGACGTGTGCTTCGAAAATGGAGACAGATAATGGCTAACCTGATCTTTCCTGACAAACTCACTGAGCGTTTGCAGAAGATTGCCGAGCGTGAGAATCGTTCGATTGTCGAAGTTGTGGAAAATATGGTGACTCATCAATATGCTGAGTCTGAGCCAGAGAAAGCACCGGCTGATGATCCGCTGCTTCGAATATGGGAAATGGCCCAGGAAGCCAACTTGACCTTCAACTATCATGATACAAGTATGCGGAGCCGAGAAATACTGGAAACAGAATACGCTGATTATCTCTTAAAGCGGATGCGTGGAGACGATGTTGAAACCTGATGTCCTTGTTGACAGTCGTTTTCTCTGCGCGCTCTATGACAAAGATGACCCGGGTTATGTTGCTGCCGGTCAAGTCATGAGGGCGAACCGCGTTACTCGTATCATTCCAGATGTGATCTTTCCAGAAGTCACTTTCTTATTAAATCGTTCCGGCGGGCAGCCAGCGGTAGAGTTCTTTCTCCAATCATTTGCATCGACAAAGCCATACCTTGAGCCAGTAGGGGTTGCTGATCTTAGGCGTGTCCGAGAAGTGTTACGCGCCTATCCCGGCGCGAAGCTCGATTTTGTCGACTGCTGCATCATGGCGATGTCGGAGCGGTTGAACATCACCCGCGTCTGCACCTTCGACCGCCGCGACTTCTCGATCTTCCGCCCCGCCCACTGCGACTATCTTGAACTTCTGCCCTGAGTGACAAATGAAAACGACGCGAGAAAATGTCCCGCGCCGTTTTTGACTCAGCACGTTACTTCAGCAGGTCAATTTCCTGCTTGACCGTCTGGAGCAGCGTTTCGGCGCGGAGCTGGCCGAGGGTGTAGCACGGCCCGCCGAGCTTCTCCGCCAGCTTGGCCGCTAAACCCTGATCGAAGGCCGCGTGTTCCATGTTGATCGTCACCGTGCGGATGTCGTCGTTCTTGATGGCAGTGGCGATGCGATGCGCCTCTTCCTGCGGCGGCTGGTCGCTCATCGAGACGTTTCCCGCGCCGTCGGTCAGCAGAATAATCAGCGGCATGATGTCCGGGTGCAGGTTCTTCTCGCGTCGCACCGTCTCATAGGAGAGCAGCAGTCCCGCCGACAGGGGAGTCTTCCCCCCGACCGGGATGTTCGCCAGCGCGGTTTTCGCCAGCGTGACCGAGTTGGTCGGCGGCAGCACGACCTGCGCGCGATCCTTCTGAAAAACGATCAGGCCGACGCGATCACGGCGCTGATAGGCGTCCGTCAGCAGCGACATAATCGCGCCTTTGGTCGCCTGCATCCGCTCGCTGACGGCCATGCTCCACGAGGCATCGACCACGAACAGAATCAGGTTCGCGGCGCGGCGCACGCGCACCTTACGCTGAAGGTCGCTCATCTTGAGCGCGTAGGCCATGCCGTTCTTGTCGAGCTGCGCCTGACGCTCTTTCTGGAATGAGGCAGCCGCGCGCAGCGTCGCGTCGAAGGCGATGTCGTTATATTTGCCGTTGGCCGGGCGGGCGTAGATATAGCGACCGCGCTTGCGGTCGGTGTGCGTGCGCGAGCGCCGACCTGACGTGCGCCGAGTCAGCTTATCCAGTTCGGTTTGCAGCTTGCGCGGGGCAAATTCGCTGCTCGACTGCACTTTCTTGCCGCCTTCCCACCAGTTCGAGTCCGTATTCTGGAACACGTTCTGCGGGCCGGGGTCGGCCTGACCGACGTCGGGCGTCTCGTTTTCGCTGCTATCCGCTAATGCGGGACTTTTTTTTTGACAGCTTCCTGCTGCTCGCCCTCGGAACTCATCTCGTCGTTCTCGTCGCCTTCGCCGTACTCCGAGTTGGCCTGCTCCATCTGATTTTCGAGCGCGGCCATGCTCATCTGCGCGTCGGCGAATGGCCCGCGCTTCAGGCGATGCGGGATCGCCAGTTCGGCGGCCAGCAGGATGTCGTTCTGCGTGATTCGGGTGCGGCCTTCAAAGGCGGCCTGCGCGCGCGCTGCCTTGAGAATCACCAGATCGGCGCGATGGCCGTCGATCTGCAAGCCGCTGGTCAGCGAGGCGATGGTGAACAGATCGCGCTTGCTGTAGGTGACGGAGTCGACCAGATCGCGGGCGGCGGCAATCCGCCTGCCGAGCGCTTCTTCTTCCGATGCCCAATCGGCGCGGAAGGCTTCGCCGTCTTCTTCGTAGGCGATATGGCGCTCCAGAATTTCCATTCGCTCGGACGCCTCGGCGATGCCGTGGACTTCGACCGACAGGGCGAAGCGGTCGAGGAGCTGCGGGCGCAGGTCGCCTTCTTCCGGGTTCATTGTGCCGATGAGGATGAAGCGCGCCGGGTGCGAGAAGCTGATCCCTTCGCGCTCGACCACGTTGACGCCCATCGCCGCCGAGTCGAGCAGCAGATCAACGACGTGGTCATCGAGCAGGTTGACCTCATCGACGTACAGGATGCCGCGATTGGCATTCGCCAGCACGCCGGGGTCGAAGTGACGCTCGCCCTTCTGGATCGCTTTTTCGATGTCGAGCGTGCCGACGACGCGATCTTCAGTCGCGCTCACCGGCAGATCGACAAAGGTGATTTTACGCTGGGACACGGGCAGGTCTTCGCCGCGCTCGCTGCGTTCGCGCACTTCGTCCGACCAGCTTTCAGGATGGGCCGGGTCGTCGTTGAAGGGTGAGTCGCTAACGACTTCGATTTCAGGCAGCAGCATCGCCAGCGCGCGCGCCGCCGTCGACTTGCCTGTGCCGCGCTCGCCGCGAATGAGGACGCCGCCGATACGCATGTTGACGGCGTTGAGAATCAGCGCTCGCTTCATGCGTTCCTGCCCGACAATCGCTGTAAAAGGGTAGACCGGTCGTCTCGCCATAAGGGAATTCGTCTTCTCGTCTTGATGTTCCAAACATTCCGCGCATTATAGCTGAGGCCATGAAGGGTGACAACGACCATTCTTGGCTATTGGAACCATTGGTTCAGATCAACTTGCGCGTGTTACGTTCCCTTGAGCGCGACAAACAGCGTATCCCCGCGCAGACCTTGCGCGAGGGCATCCGCTGCGGCTGCGAATGAAACCTGAAGCCGGGTTGAGCCGCCGATGATTAGCGTAATTTTCCGCGCCCGTCGCGCGTTCGGTTCAAGTAGCGCATCCGGTTCGTGTGAAAGCCCCTCTCCCGCCGGGAGTGAGATTCAGGGTGAGGGAGTCCCGCCCACTCGAATCTCCACCTGCCCGTCCTGAATCCGCGCGCGATAGGTCGGTTGCGGCGTGGTCGCCGGGCCGTGGACGATGTGGCCGTCGCGCAGGTCAAAGACGGAGTCATGCCAGGGACACTGGACGCAGCCCTCGTCGAACGTGCCTTCGTCCAGCGGCCCACCGGCATGGCTGCATGTTGCCACCAGCGCATAGACTGTCCCCCCGCGCCGGTAGAGCAGCACCGGCTCGCCCTCGACTTCGACGCGCCGGGGCTGCGCCTCGACGAGTTCGGCTTCGGGCAGAACTGCCGTCCAGCTTTCCGGGCTGGTCGGCGTCTCGGCGTGATTGACGCCGACGCGCTTGCGGTAGACCATTTCCCCGCCAAGCCACGCCGCGAACGTCGATAAGCTCATGCCGACCAGCCCCAGGATGACACCCGTTTCACGTTGGCCGCGCCGACGCGCGACGACTGACGCCAGATAGACCAGCAGCGCCAGGCTGTTGAGCGACCCGTGCAGCGCGCCCATCGGCGCGGCGTCTTCCTTGATCGCCGAAAAATCGGTGATGCCGGCAATCGCTGTGGGAATGGCGCTGGCAGCGCCGACTTCGATCATGAAGTCGGCGGCGTCCTCGGCCTGACGCCGTCCGCGCTGCGTTCCGGCCAGCAGCGCCAGACCGTCGAACAGCGCGCCGAATGTCCACGCGCCGATGGTGATGTCCGTCAGCATCGGGTGGAGCGGGTGGCCGAGCCACGTGCCGTGCAGCAGATCGGCCAGACTGCGGCTGATGTCGCTGCTCAAGACGGCCCGATGGAGCGCCTTTTTGACGGCGCTGCCGCCTTCCTTGAGCGCGGGCGTCTGGCTGATAACATTGTCAGTGAGCTTCGTCAGCAGCAGATCGATTTCTGGCATGAGATTTCTCCAGACCGATAACGCGAATTTGCTCCGAGTGTAGTCGGTAAAAATTAATCTTTGATGAAATAAACTGAAGAAAGCCACCGCTGATCTGCTTGACATGGGTGTACGATGGAAACAGACGCGATATGAGGCGGCGGCAGTTGCTCATCGGTTGCTTACGGCGTCCTCAGCGTGTTTTCCGGGTAAGTGCGGATCATAAGAACCAGCACTCTTGACCGAAAGGGAATTGATGCCGCCTGATTCGCGCGTTCGTGAGCCTGCGCCTGACGTTGCTGCGATTGGCCGCGCATCGCGGTGGGTTCCTGCGCGTGTCGACCAGCCGGAGCTGCTCGACCTCGGCGGCGCAGCGCCCGCTGACGTCGCTCAAAGCTTCGCTGACCTGTGGCGTATCAACCGCTATCTTGGCGGCATCAGCGCCCTGACGCGCTCTCTGTATCCGCGCTTGCTGGCGCTCGACACGCCCGTGACCGTGGCTGATCTCGGCGCGGGGTCGGGCCAGATTGCGGCCTCGATTGCAGCCTGGGCGCGCGCTCACCGCCGCAAGGTGCGCGTCCTCGCGCTTGATCGGTCGGCGGATTATCTGGCGCTGGCGTCGCGGGCGGCGGTCGGTGTTACGCCGGTTCAGGCCGACGCGACCGCGCTGCCCTTCGCTAATGAGGGTATCGATTACGTTATTTCGTCGCTGTTTTTGCATCATTTCGCGCCGGAGCAGGTGATTGCGCTGCTGCGCTCGGCCTACGCGCGCTCGCGGCACGGCATCGTCATGTGTGACCTGACGCGCGGCTGGATTCCGCTGGCGCTGTTCAAGCTCGGCCAGCCGATCTTCGCCCGCAGTCCGATCACTCGCTACGACGGCGCGGTGTCGATCCGCCGCGGTTACACGCCCGCCGAGCTGACCGAGATGGCGCGCGCTGCCGGGCTGCCAGACCCGCGTGTTACAACGCATTGGGCGTGGCGGATGACGCTGGTGGCTGACAAATGAGCGCCGGACATTTCGATGTCGCCATCGTCGGCGGTGGGCTGGCGGGATGCAGCGCCGCGATTGCGCTTGCGCGAGCGGGATTTCGCGTCGTCGTCCTCGAAGCGTCGAGCAGCCCGCGTGATAAGGTTTGCGGCGAGTTTCTCTCGCCGGAAAGCGCCGATTTGCTCCGGCAGTTAGGCGCATTCGAGCGGGTACAGCGCCATCAGCCGCCGCTCATCAACCGAGTCCGCGTCACGACGCGCGAGGGCATCCGCTGGGACGCGCCGCTGCCGGGTGAAGGGTTTGGCCTTAGCCGCCGCGCTTTCGATGCCGACCTGCTCGATCAGGCGCGGGCTGTCGCGGCTGCTGTCCGCGTCGGCGCGCGGGTGTCCGATGTACACGGCAGCCTCGACGCGGGTTTTACCGTCGAGTTGCGCTCGGCGGGCGCGGCCTCGGCGCTCCGCGCGCAGGTCGTGATCGGCGCGCACGGCAAGCGCAGCACCGTTGACCGGGCGCTCGACCGTGATTTTCTTCGCGCTGACAGTGGATTCATCGGCCTGAAGGCGCACTTTCGCGGCCCCTCGACCGGATCGCGCGTCGAGCTGCACGCCTTCGATGGCGGCTACTGCGGGCTGTCGGCGATTGAGGAGCAGCGCGTCAATCTCTGCCTGCTCGCGCGCCAGTCAGTTTACCAGCGCTTCGGCGCTACGGCGGCTTTCGTCGCCGCGATGGCCGGGCAGAATCCCATGCTCGGCGCGTGGCTGTCGGCTGCTGAGCGGCTGACGCCGTGGCACGCTGTCGCGCAGGTGTCGTTCGCGCCCAGGTCGCCGGTTGACCATGATGTCTTGATGGCCGGGGACTCTGCCGGGCTGATCGCGCCGCTGGCCGGAGATGGCATGAGTATGGCGCTGCAATCCGGCCTGCTGGCGGCAGGTTGGACAGGCGATTTTCTCAGCGGGCGGGTGTCGGCGGCGGCGCTGCGGCGCGGTTATGCCGGCGCGTGGCGGCGCGAGTTCGCCTCGCGCCTGAGCGTCGGTCGCCTCTTACAGGCGGTCATGTTGCGCCCGCCGCTGCTTGCAATCGGGCTGCGCGCGGCGGCCTTTGTGCCTGCCGTCGGCGGCTTTTTCGTCGCGCGCACGCGCTCGACCCGTCTCGTCAGTGGATAAGGAGCATCCTGTGACTACACCCGCGATTTTGGGTCTGACGACCGGCGTTCCAGCCGGACGCTACGCGCAATCCGATATTGTCGAACATTTTCTCAAGATTCAGGGGCCGCAGAACCGGCGCGCGCGGGCGATGCGCCTGATCTTCGAGCGGGCGGGTGTCGGCTATCGGCACATGGTCGCTTATGAGGATTATTTCGCCAAGGAGCGGACGACGCAGGCGCGTAACGATCTGTATATGCAGGCTGCGGTTCCGCTGGCCGAAGACACGATCCGGCGCGGCCTCGACTCGGTTGGCTGCGCGCCTGACGAGGTTGACGATCTGTTCATCGTGTCCTGTACTGGCTTCAATATCCCCGGCCTCGATCTGCACGTTGCCGGTCGGCTGGGGATGCGCCCTGACCTGCGCCGTACCTGCGTCCTCGGCATGGGCTGTTACGCCGCTTTCCCGGCGCTGGAACGCGCCCGCGAAGCGACCGCCGCGCGGCCCGGTCGGCTGGCTGTGGTGCTGGCGCTGGAGCTGTGTTCGCTGCACATGCAGATCGACGATACGGCGGAGAACGTCGTCTCGTCGGCGCTGTTTGCTGACGGCGCGGCGATGGCGTTGGTCGGCGACGATCCGGCTCGTGTCGGGCGCGCGCCGCATGGCACGCCGCGCCTCGTCCATTCGGCCACTTACTGCGATTATCAGACGCTGGAACACATGGCTTTCACCGTGACCGATCATGGCTTCCGTATGTACCTGTCGAGCTACGTCCCGGAGTTACTGGCGTCGAAGATTGATCGCTTCGTCGATGGCCTGCTGACCGAGATTGGGTTAGAGCGGGGTGCTGTTCGTTTCTGGGGCGTGCATCCCGGCAGCGACAAGATCGTGGACTACGTGCAGGATAAGCTCGGCCTGACCGACGCGCAGGTTGAGGACTCGCACGCCGTGCTCTACGACTACGGCAATATGTCGTCGGCCACGATTTTATTTGTGCTGGAGCGGATTCAGCGCTGCCGCCAGCCAGCGCCGGGGGATTACGGCGTCCTGCTGGCCTTCGGCCCCGGTTTGACGATGGAAGGTCTGCTCGTCCAGTGGTAAATGGCAGGGCAATCGCATCAAAATCGCAGCTCAGGCTATAAAAGGTCATGAGGGTT
>CAZZAO010000162.1:0-10233 GCA_964652205.1 uncultured Anaerolineaceae bacterium
TCGGCCTTGACCAGATCGGAACGGACGTAATTACCGCTGTCGAGCTGATACCAGATCATGCCATCAGCGCCGCTCGCCTGTCCTGTGACTGCCTGACTTGCGCCCGCCGATAACGTCCCGGCTTTAGCGAAGCTCGTTCCCGGCCCGCCGCGCAGGTTGACCGTCGCGCTCGCCATCACCGTGCAGGCCACCGGCGCTGCTGTTGCCGTTGGCGGTGGAGCGGTTACCACAGGCGCGACCGCGTACTCCGCCGCATAAGCCGCTGCCGATTTCGCGGCCTGCTTCCCAGGCACAATTGACGCGATCATCGCAAGAATCGCCGCGTTCTGGCTTCGCAGGACGGCATCATCAGCGTATATCGAGATCACGAGTACCTTATTACGCACAGCGACGAGATAGATCTGGCCCGCCCCAGGAAAACTATACCCGCCCTGCGCTGCATCCAGGCCGGGCAGGTCAAGTTTAGCTACAGACAACATGCTAACTGTCGTCATCGGCTTCTGAAAATAGGTGGTCATATAATCCACCATCGACATGTTGTCTGAATTGACCCTGATCGAAATCGTGCCACTCAGACCATTGGCTATGTCAAACATCGTCGCGTTGCCATTGCCGCTGGGATCGCTCATCCACGGCCAGCTTGCGGGCGCAGTCAGCGCATAAAGGGTATCGTCAGCCGTAAACGTCGTCGTGGACGGCGCGCCATTCGAGTCCGTCATCGCGGTCGCATCGGCGGGTGGATCGACCTGTCCAGCAGGCAGTTCAATCGACTCGGCCATGCTAAGGATCAGCGCCAGGTCGTCGGCGTCCAGATCGTGAGGCGCTTCGGCGCCGCCCTGGAAATGGAGTATCGCCAGCGTGCCGCTGTAGTCGATGGCGAGATCAACAGAGAAATCCGTCCCGGATTCAAGCGGCTGATCGACACGGTAAGCGGGATGGCCGGCAATCTGAGTGGCGGTGAAGCTGTGTCCCGACGATTCGGGTGCTGCCCATAGGCCGTTCTTGAATCCGTCCAGCGAGGTGTAGAAGCCCTGGTATGTGCCGACACTCAGTTCGCCATAGAGGAAGTTGACCGCGCCTGAGGGTGTTTGGAAGGTTGCTACCATTCCAGGGACGCTGGTCACATTGGTGACTTGCCACTCGCCCGGATACTGGATTGACACCGATCCATCAGGCGCGGTATAGGTGGCCGAGATGGCCCAGTGTTCCCCCTGCTGCTGCGCCTGTGTCACAGCCCGGGTCCCGCCGATCATCATCAGGGCGATCAAGGCAACGACGATTTTTCGCATGATCTCATTTCCTAATCTGCGCTGATGCTGGAGGCAAAACGCAGGACGCCAATCAAATAGATCGACGTCCTGGGTGAGATATATGAAAACTTACGGTGAAACGGTCGGCAGCGAGGCGCAGGCCCCGTCGGCCTTGACCAGATCGGAACGGACGTAATTACCGCTGTCGAGCTGATACCAGACCATGCCGTCCGCGCCGGTCGCCTGTCCTGTGACCGCCTGACTTGCGCCCGCCGATAACGTCCCGGCTTTGGCGAAGCTCGTCCCCGGCCCGCCGCGCAGGTTGACGGTACTGCTGGCCGTGACCGTACAGGCCACCGCTGCCGATGCCGAAGCGGCAGTCGGCGCGGCGGGGCTTTCCGTCGTTGGCTGGACGGCAGGCTGGGCATTCGGATCGCCCGTCATTACCGAAGCGAGCAGCGCCAGCATCGCTGGTTCGACTGCTTCCTTCTTATCGACCAGAACCGTAAACTCAACATCGACGTAGTCGCCAGCAGCCGTTTTCACGATCATATAGACGTACTCGCTGTTGCCGTCTGGCGTGTTGTCCAGCCGTGCCGCCTCGCGTCCATCGACCTGAAATTCGGTGATTGGCCCATCGGCGTAACTCAACTTAGACTCGAGCATCGTCCTTGCGGTTGTTCCGCCACTCACGCTCGGCGGAAATTGAACATCGACGTCAAAGCCAACAATGGAGATGCCGGTCATCGAGAGATCAACGCGATCACGAGAAAAGTCGCGGACGCTCACACCGAGAGTGGTCGGCAGGCGCACTGAGACGGTGTACTTGCCCGCCGTCGCGGTGACGAGCTTCGTATCGGCCTGAGTCTCCGCCGTAGGCTTGGCGGTCGCTGCTGCCATTTCCGATGCCAGCGCCGCGTATTCCGCCGCGAAGGCCGCTGCTGACTCGTCCGCTTTATCGGACGGCATCACTGAAGCGACTGTCGCCAGAATCGCCGCGTTCTGCGCATCAAAAACCGCCGGGTCCCCGATCAGCGCAATCTTAATCACACGGTCCGGCAAAGCGACCGCGTAGGTCGGCCCCGCCGATAATCCGGTTATATCGACCCGCGTGACGTCCTGCTCTGACAGGTCAACTGACGTGAAAGTCAGCGCGCTCGCGGGCAAGCTGCCCTCATATGAGGCTTTCACGACCTCTTCGAGGCTCTGGTGCGTCAGGTTCGGCAGAACTGAAATCGACCCACTCAGGACGAAGTCACCGCCGTAGAACATGCTCGCCGCCCCCGGCCCGCTGACCGCATCGTCGATCCACGGCCAGTCTGCCGGGGATGTAAGCGTGTAGGAGCCATCGGCGGGCGTGAATGTTTTCGTCTCGATGGTCGGCGTGGCGGTTGCTTCGGCAGGCGCAGCGTTCATCTCTGTGGCTGCCGCGGCTGGAGCGCTGCTGGCTGCGCCGGGCTTAAACGACGCCATCACCGCTTCAAGCGTCGGGCCAAAGGTGGACATTGCCGACGATGTGCCATACACAATGCCGACGAACGCCTGTCCGTTGCCCGCGTCAAGGGCATCCCCCGCGAGGACGATGCCACTGGTGTTGACTTCAAATTGGACAGCCGGATAACCACCCACCTGAGTATCGATAAACGAGGGGGTTGTCGAGGCGCCCCCCTGACCCAGGTTATCATTGAGCGCCTGCATGATCGCATCATTGAGCGACCCGCTGACAGGGAGATATTCGAAGAAAACGGCAACAACCTGGTCATTGTCTGTCTGGATAGTGATCTTGTTCCCCGATCCTGTGAGCTGCCAGCCCGCAGGATACATAAACGAAAACGAGCCATCATCGGCGCTGTAAGTCTGCGTGAGCGCATCCTGCGCCCGCGTCACCACCAGCGTCCATCCCAGCGAGAGCAGCACGATCAGGATAATCAGGACTTTCTTCATTATCCGTCCTTTAAACCTACCGCAACCCCTTTTGCCAGGCGTTAAGTCACGGGCTGCGCGCGACTACTAGCAAGATACTATACCGTTACTACAAATACAGGTATAGCGACTTATCCGGGAATCAAAACCGCCGCCCGATGAGGCGCGGCGTTTGAAGGATAGCAGACGGCTTACGGCTCGACGACCGGAACCGGGCCGCAGTTGCCGGTCGCCACGACGACGTCCGAGCGCACCCAGTCGCCCTTCTCGACGCGCCACCACATCATGCCGTCGCTGCCGCGCGTCTGCCCGGTGACGAGCGCCGTCGCCGGATTGGTCAACATGCCATTGGAGTCGAAGTTCGTCCCCGGCCCGCTGCGTAGATTGGCGCTCCCCGGCGAGCGGACGTTGCACGGCGTAACGACCGCCAGCGTCGCCGTCGGCGGCGGCGGCGTCACCGGCGTCTGCGCCATTCCGCCGACGACCGATCCCCACGCCACGCCGCCCCAGGCCAACTGTCGCCCGCCGAGATCGACCGGCTGCACATTCGAGCCATCATCGTTGACGATGTACAGGCCAACGGTCGTGTCCGGCGCCTGGTAGCCGGAGAAAGCAAGCTGCGAATCGTCCGGCGACCAGGCGACGCCGTCAATTGTCCATTCGGCGCTGCGGTCGAGGATCACCTGCGGCGTCGAGCCGTCGCCCTGCGTGATCGTCAGGCTGCTCGAGTCGGAGATGACAGCGCGCTGGCCGTCATGCGACCACTTGAAATATTCGCTCGACTGCACGACGGGAAGCTGCGGGCCGAGCGACAGGCCGCTGCCGTCAGGCCGCGCGAACAGGATCGAGTAATCCAGACCGCCATTGGGGAAGGCCATCAGCGCGATCCGCTGGCCGTCTGGCGACCAGTCGAGCGTATAGCCGTTGATGGCCTGCGCGTCGATAGGCAGCGGCTGCTCATTCGTACCATCGACGTTGACTTTATAAATCTGCGCGCCGCTGCCGCCCCGGAACGCCGCGAAGATCAACTGCCTGCTGTCTGGCGACCAGGCGACCGCGCCGCGATCTGTCGAGGGCTGCGACGACAGCTTGAGCGGCTCGCCGCCGCCTGCCGGGGCGACAAACAGATCGTAGACGAATTCGGCGCTCAGGCTGGTATCAGCCACGTAGGCCAGCATCGTCCCGTCCGGCGACCAGGCGGGCAGGAGCGCGCTCAACTGCTGCTGCGTGAACTGCGCCAGCGTCCTGCCGCCGGGATTGGTCAGGAAAATATCGGAGAAACTGCCGTTGAAGGCGCCGAAAGCCAGCGTCGATTCGCCGTTGACGGGCGGCGCAATCGTCGCCGTTGGCACGACCGTCAGCAGCACAGCGGTCGGCGCGGCGGTGGCTGGCGCGGGCGTGGCAGTGATCTCAGTCGCCGCGCGAGTTGGCACAGGCGTGACTTCTGCGCCGTAGCGGAATGACGCCAGAATAGCCATGAAGGTCGATTCGCTGGCGTTGAGGGTCGCCGGGTCGCCAAGCAGCACCATCAGGACGACCCGCGCCGGATCGGCGATGACCAGAATCCGATTCGTCTCCGACAGGGCGGCGATGGCGACGCTGCGCCCATTGACCTGCTGCGTCGTCACCGGAGTCGAGCGACCCGCGCGGCGCAGTCGTTCGGTCGTATAGCCTTCCGCCGTCTCGCCCGCTGTATTGGCGCGAATCTCCAGCGTCGCCGAGAATGTGCCGACCTCGAGCCGCGCCCCCGGCGGCTGCGGCAGCGCCGATTCGACCCACGTAAGCCCGGCGGGATACCTGAATGAAAACGTCCCATCGGCAGCCGTAAAGGTCTCAGTCAGCGCCGCCTGCCCGCGTGCCAGCCCAGGCGCCACCCCCAGCATCAATAATGTGATCCAAACAATGCCAATTTTTCTCATGCCCCACCTTTTCGACCGCCTCAGCCTGTCCGTCCCGTTGATGAAGTCGAAACGAGGTCGCTGTAAGGGAACTCTACCCGGCATTATATCGCTTCTGCAAGCCGCGTGGCCGAAATCCGATCAGGAATCAAAAACGCCGCTCAGATGAGAGCGGCGTCTATCAAGAGCTAGTCTGGACGCCTTAGACGGCGATGACGTTGCTGGCCTGCGGACCCTTCGGCCCCTGCTCGAGGGTGAACTCGACGCGCTGGCCCTCTTCGAGGGTACGGAAACCGTTGCCCTTGATGGCCGAGTAATGCACGAAAACATCGGGGCCGTTGTCACGGGCGATGAAGCCGAAGCCCTTCGTGCTGTTGAACCACTTCACAGTTCCCTGAATGCGGTCGGACGACATGCCGAACCTTCCTCCTGAATACTGCCCCAGAGAGAGGCGAAAAGAACTTGATATAGAACGGCATGTACCGACCAATTTCGAGATTGATACTGCGTGCAGCCTTCTACGCCGATCATCTTACACGAGCGCCCCATTGCTGTCAACGGGTTTTGAGCGCAAGTAAAGCGCTGATTAAGCGTGAAAGCGCCTTGTTTTCCCCTGAAAGTGCCGTTATAACTCGTCAGAATCGGCACGTCAGCGTCCCCTCGCGCCGGGAGCGGATTCGGTGCTAAACTCAGCGCAAAATCGACTTCAGCGAGGAATGGATTATGGTCGACTCATCGCCCCCACGGGAAGAAAACAGCGTATTTCACCCGGTCAGCACCGTCGTCGGCATCATCGATCAGCCTGACCAGGCGCAGGCCGCGCTCGAAGCGCTTCACGGGATCGGCTTCCCACAGGGCGCAGTCGCCGTCCTCTGCGGGCCACAGGGCGCACGCCAGCTCATCGCCGAACCGCAGCGCCTCGGCCTGCTCAAACGAATCGCTCAGATCATCCAGAATCCCGATGACAGCAAGCTCGTGCCGAATGCCGATTACATCGCCGCCATCGCCGGCGGCCACCTGTGCGTCCGCGTACAGGTCGAGACGGAAGCGCAGCGTGAAGCCGCCCGTCAAACGCTCAAAGCCTACGGCGGCCACACCATCACCTATCACGGCCTCAACGAATCGACCGTGCTGGACGAATAGCGCGGGCGCGCGTTCCAGCCAAATGGTCAGATTTATCGCCGATTTTAGAACATATGTGCTATGATGATCTTAACGACACAGCCGCCAGGATCGGGCGTGCCGGTAACGCCGTCTGCGCCTGACGAAAGCGAGTGACAGGATGATCGATGCTGACCGACGATGCGCTGACCTGTCTGGTCACGCGCCTCGATTGCCGGAATCGGGCGCAGTTAAGCGCCCTGCTTGCGATTCTTGAGCAGCGTGCCGAGGATATAGTTTTCGGCGATCTCGCGGTTTTCGGGCGTGAGGCGGCGGATGCGCTCGACCAGAATCCGCGCTTCGGCATCAATGCTCGTGTCTTCAGGCGCGACCAGCGCGACCAGCGTGCATAAATCGCTGCCGGTGTAGCGCGCCAGCTTGACCAGCGTCCGCAGCGACGGGTAGCGGTCATCTTCGCTCTCCGGCGCAAGGATACGGTTGAGCGTCCCATGCGACAGGTCGGCGTGGCGAGCGAACTCGCGCACGCTCACATGACGCCGGTCGATCTCCTGCTGCAACCACTCGATCAACGTCGCCATCGTTGACTCGCTTTCCATCCAGCCGGCTTTTCCAATTGCCAGAGTATATCCAGTTTCGGCCTGTTGAGTCGGGAAATGGGGAGCGAATTATCCACCGAGCCAGACCTCGGCGCGCGCGGCGTGCTGCGCCAGTTTGTGCCATTATCGACTAATTAATTGTCCAGGTGGACATATCTATTTCAGGGGGACTCATGACGCAGCGCATCAATCACTCGCAGTGGACAGCGGCCCGCGCCTGCGCGCGCGACCGGCGGCTAACGCGCTATCAGCGTGTTCTTCGCCGCGCGCGGCGGATCGAAGCAGCGCGGCAGCCGTTCAACTGGAGCGCCTACCAGCCACTGGCAGCGGACGAAGACCTCGAAGCGCGCGATTCGGTCGAGGCGGAAGCCTGGGCCAATCTCGAAGCCGAAGCGCGCCTGCGCCGCGATCAGCAGCAGGGCCTCAAGCCGCCGGATGACGAGCCGGTTCTCCACGATATCGACTCCCTGCGCGCGCTGTGGGTCGAAGCGCTCGCCGAACTGAAGCTGAAGCCTTGTCGCAGGCCGGACAGGTAAGCGGCGCTGCCAGCGGGCGCTGATACGCGCCTGACTCAGCATTCGTCACGCATCACGGGTTTTTACGTGAACAGCGGGGCCATCTCGAACTGATCGACGACCGCCTGCATTTCGGCGTCGGACGGACGACCGGTGAAGCGGCTGGCCGCGTCGAGCACTTTCGGCAGCACGTGGATATCGCCGACCGTGTTCAGGAACACCTCAGGCTGGCCGAGCACCCAGTGAACCGCCGCGTCGATGCCGCTCTGTTCGGTCAGTGGCTCGTACCAGGTGGCGAAGCCATGCTCCGCCGTCTGGTACGGTCGGCGCGTGATCGCCTTGATCGTCTGAACAGCGATCTTACGCGCCCGCCCCAGTTCCAGCACCTGCTCGAATCCGGCAGCGTAGATCGGGTTTTGCATCATGATGTAGCTGTACGGCAGCAGCACCGAGTCGAAGTCGAAGCGTTCCAGGCTGCGTCGATGCATCTCGGCGATAGCGACATCGTGGCCGGTGACGCCGATGTACCTGACCAGCCCCTGATCGCGCGCTTCGAGCAGATATTCGAGCACGCCGCCCGGCCCCATCGCCACCTGCCACTCGTCTTCTTTGACCAGATAATGAAGCTGGATCAGATCGACCGAGTCGACGCGCAGCCGTTCGAGCGACTGCTCAAACTGTTCCTTCGCCGCCCGGTACGTCCGCTCACCGGTTTTAGTCGCCAGAAAGAACTGCTGGCGATACTGCGCCATCCACGGGCCGATACGCAGCTCCGAGTCGCCGTAGCTGGCCGCCGTGTCGATGTGGTTGACGCCGTACTTCAGCAGCAGGTCGAGGGTGCGGTCGGCTTCGTCCTGCGTCACGCTGCCGAGCGCCGCCGCGCCGAAAATCGCGCGGCTGCTCATGTGGCCGGTACGTCCAAACACTGCCTGAGGAATCGCCATCGCTCATCCCTTTCGTCAGATTTTCCGCAATGATAACCCCATCTGGAAAAACCGTCACCCATTTGAGGGGTGGCCCACAACCAGAATAGTCAGCTCGCGGCGGATACGAAAGCCGAGCCGCTCGTACAGCCGCTGCGCCCGGTCGTGGTCCGTCCGAACATGCAGGAAGGGCGTTTTGCCCTCGGCGATGATATTTTTAGCCGTCTGACTGACCACCCGCGCGGCGCAGCCCCGGCCTTGAAAGTCAGGATGCGTGCAGACGGTACAGACTTCGCGGTAGCCAGTCAGGTTGACCCGTTCGCCGGACACCGACACCAGCCGCCCCTCGACACGAAGGCCGAAGAATGGCCCCAGCAGCAGCATCTCCGGCGAAAACGGCCCCGGCTCCGTCAACTCAACCAGCGCGGCGATCTCCGGCGCGTCGGCCATTGTCAGCCCGACGACATCAATATCCTCGGCCTGCGGGGGGAACCCGGACCAGACCATTTGCACCAGCGGCTCGCGGTGATAGATCGTCAGGCCGGGAACAGCGGTTGGTGGTTCGGCTTCGATCAGGACAGGCGGTGGGCCGGGCTGAATCAGCGGCAGCAGGTCAGCAAAGGCGGCGTCACTGTGGTCGATAAGGGCGACGGCGAGGTTGCCAAAACGTTTCGCCAGCGCCGTCCCCGTGCCAAACTGCGCCATCTCTGAAGTCAGCGCGTTCCAGAGCGGGTTATCAAGCGGGTGGGCAGCAGCCATGAGTGGAGCCTCATCGATAGCCTGTATCATGCGCGAATATAGCACCGCATATCGCCCTGCCGCTAATCCGACCTTCGGCTGAAGTCACCTCAGTCGCCGGATGAGTCATCCGGCGGCGTGAAAGTCGGCAGGGTGCGGAAAAACGAGTCGAAGTCGAAATCGGCCACGACCCCGCGCGTCAGCACCTGAACCAACTGGCGCAGCAGCGGCAGCGCGTCGGCGTCAATCTCACCGCGCGCGATCTGCTGCTCGACAGCGGGCATGATCGCCAGCGCGGCATCGACTCCTTCAATCGTCTCGTTCGGCATCTCCTCAATGGCGTCGCTGTAGGTTAGCCCCTTGCCGAGCAGCCGCCCCATCCGCGAGTTGCGCCCGCCCATCGTCGTCACGTACAGGTCGCCCGCCCCCGGCAGGCTGAAGACCGTCTCCGGCGAGCCGCCCATCTTCTTGACCAGATAAGCTGTCTCGGTCAGCCCCTGCGCGAAGATCGCGGCGGCGTAGTTGTACATCCCGGCGTTGGCCTCGTCCGGCGGCTGACGTTCGAGCATCCCCGCCGCCAGCCCGGCGGCCAGCGCATACGGGTTCTTGAGCGCGACGCAGACTTCGACGCCGATGATGTCCGTCGATGTCCAGATGTGATAGTACGGTGTGGCGAACAGTCGGCGCAGACCGGGGAGAATCTCGCCGTCGCGCGAGACAAAGACGACGTTGGTCGGGCGTCTCGCCGCCAGTTCCCCGGCAATCGACGGCCCGCCAATCGCCGCGAACTGGACTTTCGAGCCAATCGACTCTGGCAGCAGCGCTTTAACCACGTCGGGCAGAATCATCAATTGGCCGTCGGGCGAGCTTTCCAGCCCTTTGGTAATCATCAGCACAATCTGGCCGGGGCGCAGGTGCGGCGCAATGGCGTCCGCCGCCCAGTGGACGCCGCGCGAGTTGACGCCGAGCACGACCACGTCCGCGCCGTCCACGCCGTCGGCGATCTCGGTCGAGTAGAACGGCTGAATCGCGGCGGGGATGTGACGTTTGAGGCGCGGATGGAAACGCTCGGCGTGGCAGCTTGCAATGATCTCGTCATCAAGGTACGTGCCGACCAGCCGAATTTCGTGGCCGTTATCGGCGGCGGGGAAGGTCAGCGCAGTTCCCATGACACCTGCGCCGACGACGGTGATAATCGCCATTAGGCTGCTCCTTGCCTGAGCCGGATTCGGCGCAGATTCTAGGGAGCGTATCGAGGGGTGTCAAGC
>CAZZAO010000163.1:0-10229 GCA_964652205.1 uncultured Anaerolineaceae bacterium
CTGGATAAACTGATATGAGCTTTCTTGAAACTCCGATCAAATTTGATGCGTTTGCGCTGGGGGTCGGGGGTGAGGGCGGGCCGTCTGGGGCGCGCTCAGAAGTCCGAGAACACGACCAGCAGCGTCGTCAGCGCCCAGACGGTGCTGTAGAGCAGCGCGCGCCGATTCTTCGTCCTCGCCGCCTGCAAAATCACCGCGATCTGCAAGCCGACGATCAAGCGCAGAATGCCGAGCGGCTCGCGGTAAGTCGAAAACGGCACGAATAGCATGGCGGCGCTGGTCGTCAGCAGCAGCCACGTCGACAGCGCCGCCGTATGTTTTCGCCAGTCGCGCCAGACCTGAAGCAGCCCCCAGACCGTCGGCAGCAGCACGAACAGGCCGTCGATCAGCGCGAAAATGGCGAGGAAGGCGACGAACGCGCCGACGCCGCGCGCTTGCAGCACCGGCAGCCCGCCCTCGGTCACGATGCGAATGACGCCGCCGAACGGAATCAGCTCGAAGCGCGTCGCCTGCGCGCCGCCGGAGCCAACGCCGAACGCGCCGAGTCTGGCGTACAGCACCGCTTCCCAGACGGCGAACGGAGCCAGCACGACGATGCCGAACACGAGCGCGTCGCGCCACTGGCGTTTTGACAGCCACCACAGCCCGCAGCCCGCCGCGACAATCAGCGTTGTTTCTTTCGCCAGCGCCGCCAGCGCGAACAGAATCGCGCTGGTCAGGGGGCGCTCGTCGAGCGCCAGCATCACGCCGCCGAGCGCCAGCGCGTAGGCCAGCGGCTCCGGCAGGCTCAGACGCGCCGCGCCGAGCGTGCCGAGCGCCAGTCCATAACCGAGCGCCAGCCAGCGACTCGCGCCATAACGCCGCAGGAGCTTCTCGACCAGCGCCGTCCCCGCTGCCAGCGCCAGCAGATTGATGGCCGCCAGCGCCCACGGTATCAACGCCGTCTGGCCGAATGAGAGTGGGATCGCCAGCGCGGGCAGCAGAATCCGCTGGAAACGGTAGGCCGGGACGTCGAGGAACGGCGCGGCGGTCGATGGATCGCGGGCGATCATATAGACGAACTGGCCGTCGTAGCCCTCGCTGCCGCGCGGGTTCGACTCGCTGTAGCGCGTGCCGAGCGTCACCAGCGCCAGCGGGCCGCCTTTGGCAGTGACCAGTCCGAGCATGTAGACGAGGCAGAGCAGCGTCACGACCATCCACGGTCGTACCCTCGTGCGTGTGAGTGACATCGCAGGTATCATCCTCTCTGTGCGCGACATTCTACAACGGATTGGACGGCGGCGGACGGTGGCTCGGCTCAGAACGAACTTCATTTTCGGCGTGACTGCCGTCTTGTTCACCTATCTCATTTCCATCGGCGGCACATTTAGCGGGATGCTGATTCCTGACGTCCGTGAGTTCTCAATTTTTCTGGTCGCCGTGACTATCGGCGGCTGGCTGGTTTTGCGGATGGCGCGCGGCTGGTTGTGGCGGGCAACGCCGCTCGATGCCGCTCTGCTCCTCTGGATCGTCGCCTTCGCCGTCTCGCTGGCGGCCAACCCCGAGTCGTGGCGGCGCATCATCATCGGCCTCTGGTTCGCCTTCGCCTACATCGGCGTCTGGTTTCTGCTCAACGATCTGCTCGTCAATCGTGCGCTGACGCGCGACCACCTGACCGACGCGCTCCTGATCGCCGGGCTGGTGGTGCTGATCGTCGGCTTCTATCAGGTACGCGGGTGGCTGGCGGTCAGGCTGGCGCTGGTCATCAGTGGCGAGATGGCGTTCGAGCTGCCGCGTCCGGTCGGCACGCTCTCGAACGCCAACACGCTGGCCTGCTTCCTGATGATGCTGGTTCCGTTCGCGCTCGGTCGCGTGGTGACGGCGCGCGGCAGGCGGCGCGCTGCGATGATCGCCTATACGCTCGCGGCGCTGCTGCTGCTGTTTCTGACCTTTTCGCGCGGCGCGTGGGTGGCGCTCGCGGCGGCGGTCGTCGTGCAGGCGGCGCTGCTGCGGTCGACGCGCGGGCTGCGCGGGCCGGCGCAGTGGCGTGCGTGGTGGTCGCGGCGCTCGCTGCGGACGCGCTGGGGGCTGGTTGGCGCAGGGGTGCTGGCGCTGGTCGCGGTCATGGTGACGGCCTTCATCGTGGCGCTGTCGCTCGGTCAATCGGGGCGGTCGCTCTCGCTGCGGACGAGTATTTACGGCGCGGCCTGGACGCTGTTCACCGAGAAGCCGTTGACCGGCTCTGGCCTGTTCACTTTCGGCGCGGGGCTGGCGCGGATGCAGTCAATGCCGCCGCAAAGTCCGCACAGCCACGCCCACGATGTCCCGCTGCTGGTCGCGTCCGAGCTGGGCCTGATCGGGCTGGCCGCGCTGACGCTGACGGTCGTCAGCGCTTATGCCGCCTTTCGCCGCAACTGGACGAGTGCCGCTCCGTCTGAGGCGCTGCCGCTGGCGAGCGCCGCTGCTGCCGTCGTCGCCTTTGCGCTTCATCAACTGGTCGATGTCCCGGCCATGTCCCCGGCGATTGCCCTGACGGCGATCATCGCGCTCGCGCTGGCGATTGCTCCGCTGACGGCCCCTGTACGCTCGCCACGCTGGCGCGCGCGGCTACAGGGTGGGGCGCTGATCGCCGGATGGCTCGCGCTGCTGGCGGGCGGCTTCTGGAGCAGCGTCCAGTACGCGCGCTACAACGATGCTGTCTGGTATGGAACGACTAGCGGCGACTATACCGGCGCGGCAGCGCGACTCGTGCCGCTGGTCGATGCTGACCCCGCGCTGGCGGTCAATTATCTGGAGCGCGGCTATTTTTACGGCCTTGCCGCCGACACGGGCGATGCCGACGCGCTCAACCACGCCGTGTCAGACTATCAGCGCTTCACGGCGATTGAGCCGTCGTATGCCTTCGGCTGGGCCAACCTCGGTGCGCTCGAATGGCAGTCCGGCCAGAAGGATTCCGCGCTCCGGTCGCTGGCACAGGCCGTCGATCTCGCGCCGGGCGCGTGGCCGCTGGCCTATCTGCTCGGCCAGTATCATGAACAGTCGCAGGATGCCGCGCAGGCGCTAGTTGCCTATCGGCAGGCCCTCGCGGCGCAGCCTGACGTGCTGCTGCTGCCGGGCTGGAATGACAGCCCGCTTCGCGCCGCCGCGTCCGCCGACGTCCAGCCGCATGATCTGGGCCGCCTGCTTCAGATGATCGACGCGGGCGCGATGGACGAGGCCCGCGATCTGTGGGCCGCGCATCGCTCCTGGGCCGGGCAGCCGACGCCAACCGAAGCCTTCATTTTTCAGGTCATTTTCGCTATCGACGCCGGAAAGCTTGATGCGGCGGACGCCGCGCTGCGGGAGGCCGTCGATGTGGCAGAAGTCCGCAGCGATCAGGCGTGGATCAGCGTTGGGCGGGCGCGGCTGGCCTACGCGCGCGGCGACATCGAAGGCGCGGAGCAGGGCCTGGCGGACGCGCGGGCGGCCCTGACGCTCGGCCCGAACGACGTCGATTACGATCAGGGCGTGAACATCCTCTATGTCCAGTACATTCGCTCGGCGGCGCAGCGGCTGTTTCTGCCGCAGGTGCATTATCTGCCGTCGTTTCCGAGTGCGTTCTACCTGGTCGATCTGACCGCGCGTTTGGTCGAGCCTTAACGCTGCCGCATCCTTGACAGCGTTGTATGATGAACGTAAATGTTTTTGCGAGTATCGTGTGAGCGGCTTTGATTGATCTTTCTCCCCTCTCCCACCGGGAGCGGGGCCGGGGGCGAGGGCAGCATTTTGATGCGACGAC
Source organism: uncultured Anaerolineaceae bacterium (assembly GCA_964652205.1). GTDB lineage: Bacteria > Chloroflexota > Anaerolineae > Aggregatilineales > Phototrophicaceae > ZC4RG36. Next base: position 3,758 of record CAZZAO010000163.1, read on the forward strand.
TGACGATTGAGCGCACGGCGGTCATCACGCTGTTTGTGCTGCTGTTCGCGCTGGCGACCCGTATCCCGGTCGATACCGACATGGGCTGGCATCTCCGCAGCGGCGCCTACACCCTTCAGCATGGATTCATGCGCGTCGATCCGTTCTCGTTCACCATGCAGGGCCAACCCTGGGTGAATCATAGCTGGGGCAGCCAGATCATCCTCTACGCGCTCTGGCAGCTTGCCGGGAACACGGGCATGGCGCTCTACGTCGCCGCGCTGGCGACTGCCGGGATGGCAGTTCTCTATCGTCTGTGTGTCGGGAACGCCTATCTGCGCTCGTTCGCTATCATCCTCGGCGCGGCGACGGCAGCAGTTTTCTGGTCGCCGCGTCCGCAGATGATTTCTTTCTTTCTCAGCACAGTCGTGCTCTATCTGCTCTACCTCTATAAGGTCAAACGCATCGACCGGTTATGGCTGCTGCCGCCGCTGATGGCGCTGTGGGGCAACCTGCACGCCGGTTTCTCAATTGGTTTCCTCTTCATCGCCGCTGCTGTCGCCGGGGAGTCGCTGGCGAACCTGTTCAATCGCGGCGGCGAGGGCGTTCTGGGCTGGCGCGCGGTCGGCAGGCTGGCGCTGATCGGCATCCTTTCAGCGGCGGCGCTGGTCGTCAACCCCTATGGCCTGCAAATGCTGGCTGTGCCATTCCAGACTCTCGGCATCGGCGCGCTGCAAAATCACATTCAGGAATGGAACTCGCCCAACTTCCATCAGGTCGAGATGCTGCCGTTCGTTGCGCTGCTGTTCGGGCTGCTGGCCGTCTCTGCCGCCGCCAGCCGCCGCCTGCGCTGGACGGAGTTGATCCTCGTCTGCGGGACGGCTTTCATGGCGCTGCTGGCCGGGCGCAATGTCGCCGTCTTTGCGGTCGCCGCCACCCCGATCTTCACCCGTGAACTCGACTCGCTGCTGGCGGATCGCGGCCTGAGCTTCCATCCGGCGCGCTTCGCCACGCCGATCCAGGCTCGGCTGAATCTCGTCCTGATTGTCGTGATCGTGCTGGCGGCGCTCGCCAAGATCGTCGTCGTCCTCAGGCCTGCTGCCGTCGCCGAGGCGCAGGCGCAGACGCTCCCGGTCGCGGCTGTCACTTACCTCAACCAGACTCGCCCCGCCGGGCCGCTGTTCAACAGCTATAACTGGGGCGGCTACCTGATCCAGAACGCGCCGGAGTATCCGGTGTTCGTCGATGGGCGCACCGACCTCTACGGCGATGCCTTCCTGACTCGTTATCTGAAGACCGCCACCGGCGCGAAGGGCTGGCGCGATGAGTTTGCCCGCTATGGCATCAACCTCGCGCTGATCGAGGCGAACGGCGGTCTGGCCGACGATCTGCGCGTCGAGCCGGGCTGGAAGGTCGCCTACGAGGACAAATTGGCCGCCGTGTTCGTGAAAGGTCAGTCATGACCCGCCGCGCCCCTGAGCTGACGATTCCCGGCCTGCTCGGCGACTTCCGCCTGCTGCTGATCCTGTTCGTCGCTTTCCGGCTGATGTCGGCCATCGTCTACCAGCCGCTGATCGTCAATCAGGTCGAGCGCGGCGTCAGCGCGGGCGGCGATTTCGCCTACTATCACGCGCTGGCCTCGCTGACGGATCAGGGTCTGCTGCCGTTCCGCGACTGGTGGAGCGAGTTCCCGCCGCTGGCTTCGGCGCTGATGGTCGCCGTCTACCGATTGACCGGCGGCGCCTACCCGTCGTTCGCGCTCTGTTTTGGCGGGCTGATGCTGCTCTGCGACGTCGGCAGTCTGGCGCTGATTCGCCGGATCGGCTCGGCCATCCACCGGCCCGCGACCGGCATTGCGCTGGCGTGGATTTACGCGCTGCTGCTCGCGCCTGCCGTGTTCCTGTGGTGGAACTTCGAGCCGCTGGTGGCGTTTCTGCTGCTGCTCGGCCTCGGCTGGCTGCTCCACGGTGCGAACAATCGCTCGGCGCTGGCGGCTGCCGTCGGCGCGCTGACCAAGTTCATCCCGGCGCTGCTGCTCGGCGCGGTCTGGCGTTTTCGTTCGCGCGGCGCGGCGCTGCGCTATAGCGCCGTCGTTGCGGTCATCTTTGCCGTGGTCTACGCGCTGCTGCTGCTCGGCAGCCCGACGATGACGCTGCCCTCGCTGACGGCGCAGTTTGGTAAGGCGTCCTATGAAACGGTCTGGGCGCTGCTCGACGGCAACTTTCGTACCGGCAACTTCGGCACAATTGCCGACCACCTCAATCCGGCAGCAGCCAGCGTCCTGCAAGGCAATCCCGCCGTCATTCCCGGCATCGTCCGGCTGATCGCTGCGGCGGCGGTCGGGCTGTTCGTCTACGCCCGCGCGCGCCGCTTCGACTCGCGCGGGCTGGTGGCCTTCGTCGCCCTCACCGTCTTCATCTTCTTTTTGCAGTCGCAGGGCTGGAGTGTCCAGTGGCTGGCTGAGATCGTCCCGCTGATTCTGCTCTGCTTCCCGACGCGCGATGGCGTGATGGTCGCCGTGCTGCTGATCTTCCTGTCCTTCGCTGAATACCCGCTGCTGTTTCTGCGCACGGGCGATACGGGCGGGACGATTACCGGCGCGCTGGTCATGCCGTTCGCCGTGCTGGTGATCGCGCGGACGGCGCTGCTGGTCGGCCTGTGCGTCGCGCTTTATCGCAGGCTGCGTCAGGAGCCGATTCCCGATGCCTAGCCTGCGCGCGCGGGTGGGGCGCTCTGCGCTGCCGCTGATTCTGCTGCTGGCGGCGATTCTGCGCCTGCTGGCACTGGCGCGTCCGCTCTGGTACGACGAAGCCTTCGCCGTCCTGTTTGCGGAAAAAGGACTCGGCCCGATGCTTTATGGCACGCTGACGCCGGTCAATGGCGGCGCGGCGGATATCCACCCGCTGCTCTACTACCTGACGCTGGACGGCTGGATGAAGCTGTTCGGCGAAAGCCCGGCGGCTGTCCGCGCTCTGAGCGTCGTCTTTTCCGTGGCGACGGTCGGCGTGCTTTACCTGCTGGGCCGCGACCTGTTCGACCGCCGTACCGGGCTTGCGGCGGCGCTCATCGTGGCGCTGGCTCCGTTTGCCATCCAGTATGGCACGGAAGCGCGGATGTACAGCCTGCTCGGCCTGCTCCTGAGCGCGGCGACGTGGTGTTTTGTCCGTGGCGAGCGCGAGCCTGCGCCGGCCTTGCTGGCCGGGCGGGCGCGGCGCTGGTGGCATCGCTGGCGCTGGTGGGTCGGCTTCGGCGCGCTGGCCGCGCTGGCGATGAATACGCAGCAGTTGGCGGCCTTCTATCTGCTGGCGCTCGGCCTGATTCCGCTGTTGCGGCGCAAGCGTCGCCCTGCGCTCGGCGTGCTGCTCGGCGCTGGTGTCGCGCTGATTCTCTATCTCCCCTGGCTGACGCAGCTTCCGGGGCAGGTCGCCAAAGTCGGCTCGTATTACTGGATCGCGCCGCCCAATGTCGCCCGCTTCCTGCTGACTCTGCGCCAGTTCCTGTTTGTCGGCCTTGACGTCCCGCTGCAAATTGCGCTGGCGACCGTCGCTGCCGCGCTGATAATCTTCCTGTTGCTGATCATTCAGGCGATCATGACCTTTCGCCGTCCGCGCCGCGCTGATCGGCCCGCGCTGGCGTTCACGCTCTGGCTGTTCGCCGCGCCGGTCGGGCTGATGTGGCTGGTTTCACAGGCGCGGCCCGTCTATCTGGAACGGGCGCTGTTCCCTTCGGCGCTGATGCTCTATCTGGCGCTCGGCTGGCTGTTCACGCGCGGCGGTCTGCCGGGGCCGATTGCCCGTGTCGTCGGCGTGCTGGCGCTGGTGATCGCGCTGGTCGGCTGCTCGCTGCTGGCGACCTGGCATCAGTTTCCCAATTCGGACTATCCCCGCGCTGCCGCGCTGCTCTGGAGCGGTTGGGAACCCGATACCGTCATCGTCCATCAGAGCAAGCTGTCGGCGCTGCCGATGATCTACTACGCCCGCGACCTGCCGCAGCATTTTCTGGCCGACGCGCCCGGCAGCCCTGAAGACACGCTGGCGCTGCCGACGCAGCAGACGCTCGGCGTGCGGGCTGATGCCTGCCTTCAGTCGGCGGCCTACGGCGCGGAGCGCGTCTATTTCGTCGTCTACGGCGACCTGATCCGGCAGGCGCAGCAGTTCGGGCGCGCCGACATCAAGGCGGCGCTCGGCTGGCTCAACGCGCACTATCGGCAGGAAAATATCGCTGCGTTCGATGGCGATCTGAACGTCATCCTCTATGACACGCCCGACGCGGTCGCGCGCGCCGCCCACGACTGCGAGACGAGCGATGAGTAAACCGGTCGAGCGTCTGCTTCTGATCGTGCTGATCGTCGGCCTACTGGCTGCCGATGTCGTCGCCACGCACAACCTGCTCACCAGCCGCTTTCCCGGCCACAATGACTTCATGGTTCCGTGGGAAGCGGCGCGCGGTTTCTGGATCGACAACGTCCCGCTTTACAGCCAGCAATCGACCGACAACATCCAGACGCGGATTTACGGCCACCCGGTCGGCGAGGAAAAGTTCCCGAATTATTTCTCGTATCCGTTCTATGCCATCTTCGAGCTGCTGCCGCTGGTTTTCTTCCCCTATGACTGGGCTTCGGCGCTCTGGATGGTGGCGCTCGAAGCTTGTCTGGTCGGCGCGCTGTTTCTGCTCTTCGACCTCTATCGCTGGAAACCGGGGCCGCTGCTGCTGGCGCTGCTGGTCGTCTGGACGCTGGCGGTCTATCCAGCCGCGCGCAGCCTGATTCTCGGTCAGGTCAGCACGACCGTCTACCTGTTCGAGCTGCTGGCGATCTGGGCGCTCGTCCGCCGTCGTGACCGGTTAGCCGCGGTTATGCTGGCCTTCTCGACCGTCAAGCCGCAAATGGGCTTCCTGATCGTCCCGTTTCTGCTGCTCTGGGCGCTCAGTCGGCGGCGAATCCGCTTCGTCCGCATTTTCGGCGTGACGTTCCTGCTGCTGGTCGGCCTGTCGTTCGTCTTGCAGTCGTCGTGGCTCGGCGGCTGGCTGTTCGAACTGCGCCGCTACGAGTCGTACACGGCGGTCGGCTCGCCAGTCTGGGTGATCGCGCAGCATTATTTACACCTCGGCTCGACCGGCGAGTTGATCCTCAGTCTGCCGTTGTACGCGCTGGCGCTCTGGTCATGGTACAGCGTCATCATCCGGCGGCGGGACGAGCGCTGGCTGTGGGCGGTCGCGCTGACGCTGGCGCTGACGCATCTGGTCGCGCCGCGTACCGCCACCCCACACTTCATCGTCTACGTCATCCCGCTTGTTTTCTATCTCTCCGTGCTGGCCCGCCGAGGCCGGACGGTGTGGGCTGTGCTGCTGCTGATCGCGCTGCTGGTGCTGCCGTGGCTGCACTTCATCACGACGGTGCAGGGCGAGTTTGAAGCGCCCGCCACTTACCTGCCGATTCCCATCCTCTCGCTGGTCGCGCTCTGGTTGACGCGCAGGCTGTGGTGGCGCGCCGCGCCGGAGCCGACCTGATGCGCCGCAGCACGCTGATCTTCGCCGCCGTCGCGCTGGTCGTCGCCTTCGCTTTCACCCGTGGGCTGGTCGCGCAGCCCGGCTTCACCGACGCCTTCTATCACTTCAACGCTGCCGAACGCCTCGTGCATGGCGACGGCCTGACCGATCCCTACCTGTGGACCTATATCGGCGCGCCCGGTCATCTGCCCGCGCCGTCGCATCTCTACTGGATGCCGCTGACCTCGCTGATCGCCGCCGCCGGGATGGCGCTGTTCGGCGTGAGCTACGCCGCCGCGCAGCTTCCGTTCACGCTGCTCTACGCCGCGACCGCCGGAGTCGGGTTTTATCTCGGCGGACGTCTCGGCGGCGGGCGTCGCCACGCCTGGATGGCCGGGCTGTTGACGCTGTTCAGCGGCTATTACGTCCGCTTCTGGGGCGCGACCGATACGTTTGCGCCTTACGCGCTGATCGGCTCGCTCTGCCTGCTTATATTTGGCCTGGCTGCCCAACGCCTGTCCGTCGGACGCCAGCCATATGCCTGCTGCCTCGCGGCGGGCGCGCTGGCCGGTCTGGCACATCTCACCCGCGCTGACGGCGTCCTGCTGCTGTTCGTCGGCTGGGCAGTGATTTCCCTCACTTCCAGCACCACCCTCACCCCCGGCCCCTGGTTAGGCCCGCTCGCCCTGCGGGTCGAGACGCCGCTGCGCGGCGCGAGCGAGGCCATAACCACTTCGTCTCCCTCAGGGCGAGGGGAGAAAGACTTGCTGCAGAGTGCGCCTGAGACTACGTTACCGGCAGGCCCAAAGACAATTTTGGTAGATCAGGGTCAGGGCGCAATGCCCGTTTCCCCCTCTCTGCTTGCGGAGAGGGGGACAGGGGGTGAGGTCGGCCAGAGCCTGACTGCGGCCTCTCAGCCAGCAGATCATGGTCATGAAGTCATGCCCGTTCCCCCCTCTCTGCTTGCGGAGAGGGGGACAGGGGGTGAGGTCGGCCAGAGCCTGAC
>CAZZAO010000164.1:0-10174 GCA_964652205.1 uncultured Anaerolineaceae bacterium
TTCCCGATTAAGGTCACAGTGACGTGAGGCCGCGCGCCGGAACATCGCTCGTTCAAGCCACGCCCCCCACACAACCCGCGCAACGCGAAAACAGACTAAATGGAACGTATCTTATCAATCAGCCGGGTGACGACCGTCTTTTGCACCTGGGGCGCGCGCGGCACCGGCCTGTTCCCGGCGGCCTGCTGCTGCTGACGCCCGCCATTGTTGGTCGGGCGCGACGCTTCTATGCCTGGCGGCCTGACCAGATCGACCAGACCAGCCTGCTCCAGCCCGTAGACAATCCGCCGAATCTCGATGTCCGACATGTTGTTGGCTTTAGCGATCTGGCGAATGGTGTTCTTCGGGTTGACGAACGATACCACCCGCCACTCTTCGACGCTCAGGTGGATGTTCTTGTATTTCTCTTTCGGGTTGGCCGGGAACTTGAGCGCCATATCGAGGTTCGGCAGGTGCGACGTCAACTGCTCGATCTCGCGGATGCGCCGCGAGCCTTCGATGATGACATTTTCCAGATCAATCGGCACGAGGATACGGTCGTTACCCGGTAAGGTGTTGTCCTCGAAGCGGAACGGCCCGGTCGCCCAGGTCAGCAGGTTATAGACGATGTCGAGCGTATTCTGCTGAATACTGCTGACAACGTCTTTCTGGGTGACGTAATTGGCGTTGATGAGCAGCAGCGCCAGCGCTTTATCGCCGGTATGCCGGGCGCGCTCACGGATAATTCGCGCCTGATCGTCACTCAGCTTCCCGGCCTTGTTGAGCACGGAAACGAGGCTGCCGTCCTGACCGCCGAGCGCCGCATAGACCAGCTTGCCCGCCTTGAACGCAATGCGCGCGCGCTCGTTTCCGGCGGCTTGCTTTTCCTGCCCCATCGCGTCTTTCTCGGCAGTCCTGACGCCCTCGAAGATCGTGAGCGTCCCTGTCTTACCGGCCAGATTGATGAGATTGAGGATCTGAGTAGGGCTGAAGTCTCGAATGTTGCCCTGAAGCGGCATTGACGCCCCCTGCCCGTAAGAACAGCCTGTAACTACGCTTGATTATATGTCCCGCCTTCCATATACGTCAACACGGCCCGCCTTAATACTACGCCTGCCCTACGCTCATCGAGCGCTCTCCTGAAGGCGACCTTAAGCCGGGTTATAATAGACCGGGCCAGAGCGCCCGGATTCGATGGTGAGAGGGATAAGGATTGGCCGATTGAGAACGCTGCGCCTGTTGATTGTGCTGCTGGCTCCACTGATCGGGACGGGCTGCCTGCTGACCCGCGTGCCGGATGTCCTGAACCCGAATGCAACCGAAGCAGCGACTGCCGAAGTGACTCCTGCCAGCGGCCCGCCGCCGACCCTGCCTGCCCTGCCCGGCAGCATCGGCCCCTATGCTTATGCCGCTGACGTTAATCCCCTGACCGGGCAGCGAGTGAGCGACCCGGCGACGCTCAATCGACGGCCCATGGTGGTCAAAATCTCGAACGCGCCGCCGATTGTCCGCCCGCAGGCGGGGATCGGCGAGGCGAACATCGTCTACGAGCATTACGCCGAAGGCGGCCTGACGCGCTTCTCGGCCATTTTCTACGATCAACTGCCGGAGCGCGTCGGCTCGATCCGCAGCGCGCGCCTGATCGACTACGAGCTGATGCCGATGTATAAGGGGCTGCTGGTCTATTCCGGCGCGAGCAACGGCGTCAACGCCCTCAACGCGCGCTCGGACTTCGCCGACCGGCTGTACATGGGCATCCTCTTCGGCTTACCCTACTATTTCCGCGACGAAGACCTGGTCGCGCCACATAACCTGTTCGCCAACCTGTCGGCGATTGCGCAGAAGGCGACCGACGAAGGCCAGAACGACCGGCAGGATTTGCGCGGGATGGCCTTCCTGCAGCAGCCCCCGCCGGACGACGACGGCTCCGGCATGGGCGCTGACATTCGTTACATTGCCACCGAGGCCCAGTGGGTTTATGACAGCTCCACCGGTGTCTACAAGCGCTACAGCGACCATCAGCCGCACGCTGACGCCCTGACGAATCAGCAGATCAGCGCCGAAAACGTCGTCATCCTTTACGCCGAACATCGTTTCACCGACATCGTCGAGAGCGAGTTTCAGGGCGCGAAAAGCTACAGTATCGAGATTAAGCTGTGGTTCGAGGGCGATGCCGTGCTGCTGCGTGACGGCAGGCGCTACGATGTTCACTGGTGGCGACCGACGCGCGAGGATATGATCCGCCTGATGACGAAGGACGGCCAGTTGATGTACTTCAAGCCGGGAACGACCTGGTTCGAGGTCGTGCGGACGCCCGACACGATGGACCCGGCTGAGGAAAGCGTGACCATCCAGTAGCAGCGCTCTGTGCTAAGATAGACGAATATCATCCACCACTCAGCGAGTGAACCATGCTGCAAACCACGACTTTATCCCACACTGCCGCGCTCAAGGCGCTCGATGCCATTCGCCAGGTGCTCGACGCGCAGAAGCTCAGCGCTGCCGTCGCCGTCGTCGACGCGCACGGTGAACTGGTCGCGTTCCTGCGCTCCGATGGCTGCCCGTACTCGTCGATCAACAATGCGCTGAACAAAGCCTACACCGCCGCGCGCGAGCGCAAGGAGTCGGCGCTGGTCGGGCAAGTTGCGCGCGAGCACAATTTCCCGATCACCAATTTCGGCGATCTGCGCTATACCGGCTGGGGCGGCGGCGTCCCGATTGTCTATCAGGGCGAGGTCGTCGGCGCGGTGGGCGTCAGCGGCCTGCCCGAAGCCACCGACATTGATCTGGCGCGTCTGGGCGCGCAGTACGCCAGCGCATGACACTCCAGGCGCTCGAACTCGGCATTCAGGCGGTGCAGGCCGGGCAGCGCGAAGAGGGCGCGCGGCTGCTGCGGATCGCGCTCAAGAGCGGCGAGCTTCCGCCGTCGCTCGGCGCGGTCGCTTACCTCTGGCTGGCCGAAACCGGCGACGACGCGACCTTCAAGATCGACTGTTGCAAGAACGCGCTGGCGCTGGAACCCAACAACCTCGAAGCGCAGCAGCGGCTGACCGCCGTGATGGCGTCGATGCTGCCGAGCGCGAAGCCCGCGCCCCCGCCGCCAGGCTCGATGCCGGAAATGGCCGCCGCTGCCGTCATGACCGCGCCGCCGCGACCGACGACGCGCTATCGGCTGGCAGGCGTGGTCGGCGGGGCGAACGGCCCCGGCACGGCCTTTTTCGTCACGACCGAGGGGCTGTTAGCGACGACACGCTTCGTCGTCGGCGGGCTGGAGCGCGTGACGGTCGAGCTGGAGCCGGGCGTGCAGGTGACAGCGCAGGTCGTCCGCTCATTTCCTGACGCCGATCTGGCGCTGATCCAGTTGAGCAGCGTCGCTGGCGACCTGTTCCCGATCACCCCCTACCCGCGCGTGCCGGACGAAGCGGCGCTGATCGTGACCAGCTATAACGGTCAGCAGGCGCGCGGCAAGCAGCGCCCGACCCGGCACATCATGGCGCAGCACTGGATTCCGACTGATTACCGCAAGCTGCCCGACGCGGGCGGCGCGCCACTGTTCGATAGCCAGAACTATCTGCTCGGCATGTTGACCAAAAACAGCAGCCGCTCGTCGGGCTATCTGTTCGGCGTCCACATCAGCGCCATCCGCCGCCTGACTGAGCTGTATCTGAGCGAGATTTCAGGCGCGCGCCGCGCTTACTGCGTCCACTGTGGCTCGGCCAGCCGCGCTTTCGCCGCAGGCTATTTCTACTGCGAGGTCTGCGGCAGCGTCGCCCCACAGGCGCGCCAGTTCGCGCGGACGCCGCAGGCTGACCCGTTCGCCGAGGTCAACCCGATGCGCTGCGTCCACTGCGGCGCTCAGGTCGGCTTCCATGCCAATCGCTGCCTGCGCTGCGGTCGCTCGCCGGATGAAGCGCCGACCAGATAGGTACAAAATTTTCCTTGCTTATGCGGCTCGCTTTGCCGGAGACTAAAACCGTCCGGTAAAGCCAGTGAAGCCAGCTAAAAACTACTGTTGTTGAGAAATGCGCTGAAGAGGACGGGAAGATGTTCAATCTGGGCAGTCAACAACGCGGGTCGAATTTGCAGGCCTATGCGGCGACCGTCGAGCAAATCGTGCTCAACCTCGGCATCGACCCGGTGCAGGCACGGCTGCCGACCGACGGCGGCTTCGGCTGGAGCTTTCAGCGCGGCTCGGCAGTGATCGAAATCTATGTCTCGCAGCAGGACACAACGGGCTACCTGCAAGTGCTGTCGCCGATCATGCATCTGCCGCAGACCGGCCTGCTGGCGCTCTACCGTCACCTGCTCGAACTCAACCTGCAACTGACCAACGCGGCGCTCGGCGTCTACCTCGACGTGGTCTACGTCTTCACCGAGCGCCCACTCGACGGACTCGACGCCGTTGAAGCGAACGCGATTATCTCGCTGGTCGCTAACTACGCCGATGACCTCGACGACAAACTGATTACCGAGTTTGGCGGTCGGTTGTACGCGCGCATCTGATCGGCGTCGGTGACAGCTCCTCGTTTTGAGCGAAGGTCTTCGGCTCGCGGACGCGAAAAATCGCGCACTACGAAAGAGAGCGAGTCTGCATAACGGGCTTATTCATAACGCCCATCCAGCCATCACGATTCGCTCGGCGGCACATCGGACGACTCCGCCGTGTCGTCCGGTTTCGATTCCTGATCGCTCTCAGTCGGCTTCGTCCGCGAGGGACGGAGCGGCGCAGGCCGTAACGGGCGCGGCGCTGCCGACGGCGCATCGGTGATCGTCTTGAGCGCGTCGGCAGGCGCGGCGGAGGTTGGCGCTTCGGTCGCCGCGTCCGATTCGTCGGCGTCTCCCGTCTGCTTCGGGCGTGAGATACGCAGCGGCGCAGGGCGGAGCGGGCGCGACGCCGTCGATGGCGCGTCCGTCACGGTCTTAAGCAGGTCATCAGGCATGGCAGAGGATGGCGTCCCGGTCGTGGATTCAGGCGCGCTGTCAGCAGGCTTACGCAGGCGCGACGATGCGGGACGGAGCGGCGCGGGCTTGAGCGGCGTGGATGGCGCGTCGGTCATCGTCTGGAGCAAATCATCCGATGCGGCAGCAGTCGGCGTTTCCGGCGCCGCTTTCGTTTCGCCCGATTTACGCAGGCGCGAAGTGGGCCGGAGCGGCGCAGGACGGAGCGGCGATGACGCGGGCGGCTCGGTCGCCAGCGGGTCAGATGCCGCCGACGCGGACGTTTCGGCGCTCAGGTTCGGGCGCGTCAGGCGCGAAGGACGCGGAGCGAGACTGGAGCCAGCGGTCATCGGTTTCGTGATACGCGGCGCAACCTGTGAGGGCGTCGGGCCGACTGGCTCGGCTCTGCCGCTGATCTCGGTCGCGTCCGGGTCGAGCACCAGCGGGGCGCGCACGCCTAGCTCGGAAACACGCTGGGGCATTGGCAGCGGCACGGTCTTGCGCGGGCGACGGCTCAACCAGACGCGCAGGCTGTGGAGCAGCTTCGGCGCGAAGCCGCCAATCGCCATGATGACCGCCAGCGGAATCGTCAGCGAGAAAATCTGGTCGGGATAGTCGTAGTAGAGGACGGGCGTGTTGCTGGTGAAGGTGGCGTAAAGCGGGAGATAGGTGGCAACCGCGGTCACGATCAACCCGGCCCAGCCCGGCAGCGCCAGCATGGTCGAAGCGACATAGCCGATCCCCGCCCCCGCCCCCGCCAGCAGCGCCAGGTTGGTATCGAGCGTGAAGCTGAGGTAGAGGTAGGTCCACAAGGCCCAGAGTGCGGCGCCGATGCCGAGGCCAAACAGCGCGCTCACGATCAGTCGCGCCCACCACGGCCAGAAACCGCGCAGGCGCGAGGGCAGTTCATCAGTCAGCAGCACCAGCGCGCCGTAAACGACCGCGCAGAACAGGCCAATCGAGACGGTCAGCTTCCAGCGATCCGAGTTGAAGATGTCGCCGCTGCGGAAGGTGAAATAGGTGTTGATGCCGATGGCGATGAACGCGCCGATGCCCGCCGACAGCGCTCGCCAGACCAACCCCATCGGCTGATCGGACAGGCGACGCCAGGTGTTGGTCATCCAGGCATAGAAGCGCGCCTGTGGGCTGACGACCGATGGCAGCGACGGCGCTTCATCGCGGATCAGCGCCAGCGCCTGAAGCGCGCCGCGCGCCCCGACCCGCTGCTGATCGGCGATCACTTGCAGCGCGGCAATCGAGCGGACACGCCCGACCGCTCGCGCGGCTCGTTCGGCAATCGCCGGGAATGGCGACGTCAGCGCCTGATCCGCCAGCACGCGGTCGATCTCCGGCGAGAAGGCGACGTCACGCCAGCCGGGCGCGCCGCTGCCGCGCTTTTCCAGCGCCTTGATCCCCGCCATCATCGTTTGTTCGCTGGTTTCGACCTCGATGGCCTGGGCGATCTGAAGCGGCACGGTCGATGGATCGGAATCAGTCACAGTCGCCAGCCGGTTGAGCGCGCGCAGCCGCGCCGGGGCGTTCTCGCTGCGGAGCGCGTGGAGCGCCACCCAGCGGCGGCTGTCGTCGGCCAGCCTGTCCCACCAGAAGTCGATCTCGTGGTCGTATTCGAGCGCGCCGCGCAGCAGCATCTGCATTCCGGCGTCGTCCAGCTCCAGACCGTAGCGGTCGGCGTACATATAGTAATCGTTGATGAGTGTGAAATGGGTGACGCCGAGCAGGAAGCGGCCCTGACCGTAGGCCCAGGCGCGCCGGGCGCGCTGGTACAAATCCTGGGCCTCGCGCCGCGCCTGCGCGTCCGCGCCGCCAGCAAGCTGCGTGCTGGTTATCAGGTCGCCGAGTTCGGTATCACTGTCAACCCGGCGCTGACCGGCAAAGCCCGCGCTGCTGGCCGTCGACGCCAGCACACCTTCGAGCAGGCGCAGCAGCGTCGCCATATCAGCGGGGCGGTGCGCGGGGTCCATCGCCGTCCCCTGACGCAGAATCTCGGTCACGCCTTCGGGGACATCTGAACGAGCGATGTCGGGCAATTGGTCGAAGGCCTGAAGCTGCTTGAAGGCCAGCGGCGTGGTCGCGTCGAAGGGAAGCTGACCGGCGAGCAGGTGATAGAGCGTGACGCAGAAGCTGTAGATGTCGGCGCGATGGTCGATGCTCTCGGACGTCAACTGCTCCGGGGCCATGTACATCAGCGTGCCGGAGCCGGGATTCTGCGTCCGCCCTTCCGGGCCGAGCATGGTCGCCAGTCCGAAGTCAGCCAGGTAAGGAGCCTGATTGCTATCGAGCAGGATGTTCGACGGCTTGATGTCGAGATGGACGATGTGATTCGAGTGGGCATGACCGAGCGCGTCAGAAACGGCGCGGGTGATACGCAGCACTTCATTGACCGGCAGCGCGCCCTGCTCGACTACGTCTTCAAGCGAGCCGCCGGTCACGTAGCGCATGACGATGTACAGTTGACCCTCAAAGTCGCCAAACTCGTAGACCGGCAGGATATGCGGGTGTTCGAGCGCAGCAATCGTCCTGGCCTCATGCTCGAACAGCTCGACCGGCGAGGTATCCGAGCGCAGATTACGCGCGATGGTCTTGACGGCGACGGTACGACCGAGCCGCCGGTCACGCGCCGACCAGACATCGGCCATGCCGCCGCGCCCAATATGCTCGATCACCCGATAATTCCCAAATTCGATCCCGACATCCATAATTTTCGCGCCCGCTTTCATCAATCCTGCTCAAACTCATTATAGAGGTAATTGGCGCGGAGCAACCCGCTGAAAGACAGGATTACGCAGATCGCGGCAGGGACAGGTACAATAAACGAGGCGTCGCCGCCACGCGCGGCGCGTCAGCGATTCATCGAGTGACGGGATTCTGGCATGACTCTTCGGCATCGCATCCGGCTTTCTTCCCGCGTCCGCCGCGCGTTTCTGCTGCTCACTGCATCGCTGCTGCTGATCGTCGCGCTGCCCGCACTGGCACAGACCGAAACGACTCCCGAACCGACCGCCGCGCCGTCAGCACAGGCTGACAGCGCCCCCGGCGCATCCGACCCGGCAGCGCTGGCGCGGCGGTTAATGGGCGTGACCGCGCCGCCATTCATCCCGCCGCTGACGCCGCAGTACGCGATTGGCGCGCAGCTCGATTTTAACGTCGGCAAGACGACCTCGCCTGTGCCGACGAAGATCAGGGCCACGCTGGTCGCCAGCGTCGGCAATATCGACCTGTGGGTAGAAAATGGCGTGACCGTCAACGCCACGCCGGACGACCTGAACAAGGTGGCCGACACGCTCGACCGCGTGCTGAATGTCCTGCGCTGGCGCGTGACCTATACGGACAAACGCAACCTGCCGACCAGCATTTTTGACCCGACCAATCTTTACCCGCTGCCGGACATCGACAACGATCCACACATCTTCTTACTGTACACGACGAATCTGGCCGACGACCGCCAGGGCGTTTATAACCCGTATGACAGCCAACCGGCGTCGGTCAGCCCCGGCGGCAGCAGCAATCAGCACGAACTGATTGCGCTCAATACCACGCCTTATGCCGGGACAGCGCTCTCGGACGATCTGCTGACAGGAATCGCCATCCGCGCGCTGTTCGACCTGGTCATGCTGGCGAATAACCCCAAGCAGCCCGCCTGGCTGACCGAAGCGCTCGGCTGGTATCTGCTGCTCGGCTTCGAGCAGACGCCGCTGACGCCCGCCGATGCCGCGCTCTACCTGAACGTGCCGGATACCGCGCTGACTCAGACCTCGACGCTGACGACGGCGGCGCAGACACGCAGCGGCCAGCAGTTATTTCTGAATTACTTCGGCCAGCGCTACGGCTCGGCGCTGCTGCTCAAGGTCTTCACAGCGCAGGGCAGCGGACTGGAGCCGTTTAGCTCGGTGCTGGCGCAGCATCAGGTCATCGATCCGGTGACGGGAGCGAATGTCACGGGAGTCGATGCCTTCGCCGATTTCGTCACTACGAACGGCGTTAACGCCCCGTTCGGCGATGGCCGCTTTTTCCACCTTGAGCCGCGACTCGATCCTAATCAGGTGGCTGCCGGGACGAATATCAACAACCTGAGCAGCTTTCAGTTAACGGCTCAGAAGATCAACCAGTACGGCGCGGCTTACCTGCGCGGCGGCGTCACCGCGCCGACCGTCGTGACCGTCAAGTTCGACGGGCAGGCGACGACACCGCGCCTGCCGATGCCCTCGACTGACGCGCCAGACAATCACTTCTACTGGTCAGGCGGCGGGCGCGGGCGCGACGCGATGCTGACGCAGGCGCTCGATCTGAGCGCGGTCAGGCAGGCGACGCTGACGTTCGACGCCTGGTTCGATCTGGCGAGCGCCTGGAATTATGGCTACGTCGAAGTGTCGAAGGACGACGGCCAGACGTGGCAGATTGTCCCGTCGAGTGGCAGCGTGAAGAGCAACCGCAACGGCCTCGCCTACGGCCCCGGATTCACCGGCATCAGCAATCCGAACGGGCCGCAGCCGTTCCCGATCATGGGCGTGGTCGTCGCCAGCGACGGCATCACCGTCGGCCAGATCGTCAGTGACGGCCCGGCAGCGAAAACTGATCTCAAGCCGAACGATCAGATCATCGGCTATGACGGCCAGCCGTGGCCCGGCCCGCCGGACGTGCTCGGCCTGCTCGGCGAGCATAATCCCGGCGACACGCTGAAGCTGCTGGTCAAGCGCGGCACTCAGGAACTCAGCATCCCGATTACGCTCGGCGCGCATCCGACGCGCGTTAAGGAGCCAAAGCCGCTCTGGAAGCCAGAGACGGTCGATCTGACGCCGTTCGCTGGCTCGAAGGTTGTGGTACGCTTCGAGTATCTGAGCATCGCCAACCGCGACGATCAAGGCTTCGCCGTCGATAATCTGGCTGTGCCGGAACTGGGTTTCAGGGACGACGCCGAGACCGACGGCGGCTGGACGCTCGACGGCTGGCAGCGGGTCGGCAACTCCGTTCCGCAGCGGTTCCTTGTTCAAGCGATCACGACTGGCTCGACGGCTCATCCGCCCGCCGTGCGCTCATGGATCGGCCCGGAGAGCGACGCGACCAGCGGCCAGTGGAAGCTGGCGCTCGACGCGCAGGAAGGCGTGACGCTGGCGATCTCCGCTCTGAGCGATGAGACGCTTCAGCCCGCGACCTACAGCCTGCAAATTACGAGCGGATAATAAGGAGGACTGAGGACTGAGGACTGAGGACTGAGGACTGAGGACTGAGGACTGAGGAC
>CAZZAO010000165.1:0-10004 GCA_964652205.1 uncultured Anaerolineaceae bacterium
ATGCATTTAATATTAGAAAAATGAGGCGTTATAACGCTGCCGAAATGGGCAGGGCTGCTGGACGTTGGCTGGAAGTTACTGGTCGTGCGGGGAAGTATCGCGGATGACGAGCGAGTCAAAGTCTGCCGTGGTATTCGGGTCGACGCCGACTGAGATCGTCCCGCCGAGCGCCAGCGTGCCATCGCCTTCGGCCACGAAGCGGTCGTTGACGAAGAAGTAGACTTTATCCTTGAGAGTCAGGATTTGCAGCTTGACCCATTGAGTCGGGTCGCCATCAACATATTCCGGCGGCGGGCCGTCGAAGTAGATTTCGCCTTCGTCACCGGCGAAGCGGGCAACGACGGTCGTCAGGCCACCGGCGCTGCGATGCAGTTCCAGCCGGTAGCCATCAACCGGCAGGTTCGAGTAGGCTGGAGCGCTGCGCGCGCCGATCCAGCCCGCGCCGGTCGCGCCTGCCGGGAAACGCACCGTCGCCGTCAGCAGCACATCGGTGCTGTTGCTGAAGTTGACTGCATCTTCGCCGCTGCGAAAAATCTCGATGCCGATCTCATTGGTGAACAGCCGCGCGACCGTGTTATCGGTCGAGGTGACGCGCAGGAATTTCTGGTGATCGCCGCCGTTCGGGTCGTTCTCGAACGTGCCGGGCGCGTTACGACCATCCTGCCACCAGACGCGCGTCCGCAGCGGATCGTCGAAATTCTCGGTCAGGTCGCTGCGCAGCTCGCGGAAGATACGGCCTTCAGCCAGCGTTCTGGCGGCGTAAGCCACGCGCGCTGTCTCGTTGCTGCTGGCCGCAGCCTCAGTCACCAGCACGTCGTCCAGAAAGACGATGTCGTTGGCGCGGGTTTTGAAATCGACGCCGCCGGACGGGGGCGCGCTCTGTAACAGCTCGTCAAATTTCAGGACGCCGTCGCGCGAGATTTGCAGCCGGTTGTCGATAAACTGGATGCCGACCTGCTCCCAGCGATTACGATTGTAGAACTGGATTCCCGGCCAGCTCTGGACGACGCCGCCGCCATGATCGAGCTGCGAGACGGTCATGATGCCACCGACCATATCGAGCAGCACACTGCCCTGCACGCTCTGGCGAATATGAATCTGATAGCCGGCCTGCCGGATATAGACGCGGTAGCTCAGATTGAGGTCGGTGATCGGGCGCATATCCGGCGTCACCGTCACCTCGTCCTTAAGCTGGAGATACTGGTTGCCGTTGTCCTCACGGTCGAGCGTCGACTGGCGCGCATCCGACGTCTTCCAGGCGGATGGGAGATCGGGCGCTTCAAAGTGGGTGCTCAGCGGCTCGGCCTTCTGGACGATGAGATCGTCGAAACGCACCGGCGCAATCGCGCCTTCGCCTTGCAGCAGAATACGCCCGGCGGGCAGCGCGGGCGGCAGCAGGTCTTCGACACTGACGACCAGCAGGCCGTCAAGGTAGACAAACAGGTTGACACCGTCGGCCCAGATGACGACGTGATGCCAGTTGTTCGTGCCAATCCGCGCTCGCTGAGTCAGCAGCACGCGCTCATTATCCGGGTCGGCCATGTTCGGCGTCTCGCCGTTGCGCTTGAGCGTGATCGCTTTCGGCGTCACTTCGACGACGTTATAGCCGCTGTCCGACTGGCGGAAGATCAGCCGCGCGCCGGGGGCCTTCGGGTCGAGACTGAAGCGATAGCTGATCGCCAGATCGGGCGTGTTGATCCAGTCGGGCGATTCCGCACCGAGGATGACCACTGGCTGTGAATAATCAGCCTGCCCGACGAGGAAATGTTCGCCGCCTTCGTCGATCACCTGCCAGCCGCTGGTATCGTACTGCCAGTGATCGAGCGGCTGCTGCGCCTCAAAATCAGCCACGTAGGGGAAATGACCGAGACTCGGCGGCAGGTTGACGACTTCGACCGGCGTTGCCGTAACCAGCGGCGCTTCAGTGACCAGCGGCTCAAGTGTCGGCACATCGGATGGCGTCCAGGTCGGCTGCGGCGTCTCGGTCGGAACCGCAGTCGCGGTCGGCGTCAGAGTCGCCGTGGCAGTCGCCGTGGGCGTGCTGGTCGGCAGCGGCGTTGACGTCAGGGTCGCCGTGGGCGTAGCGCTCGGCGTGTTAGTCGGCGTTTCGGTCGGCGCTTCGGCAATCGGCACGCCGCGCAGATCGCCTAACGTATCGACCAGCGCGGGCGACGACGACAGCCAGGCCGTCGTGCCGTCAGGAATCATGACCTGATACCATGCGCCGTCCTCACTGATGCCGACGATATTCAGCGTCTGGTCGGCGTCGAGCGTAATCACGCGCGGGTACTGCGAGCCGGGGCCGCTGCGCAGCACCAGACTGCGAGTCGTGCGCGCGGCGGGAATCGGCGTCTCACTGGGCGTCAGCGTGACGGTTGGCGTCGGCGTCGGCGTGATTGTCGGCGTCGCGCTCGGCGTCGGCGTGATTGTCGGCGTGGCGGTTGGCGTCCGCGTCGGCGTCGCGCTCGGCGTCAAGGTCGCCGTCGGCGTGACGGTTGGCGTCAGCGTCGGTGTCACGCTCGGCGTCAAGGTCGCCGTCACCGTCGGGATATCCGTCGCTGTCAGCGTGACAGTTGGCGTCCGCGTCGGCGTATTCGAGGCGGTTTCGGTCAGAGTCGCCGCTGTCGTCGGCACGATCACGACCACCATCGCGGTCGTTTCGCTGGTTGGGGTGTCTGAGGGCGCGGGTGTGTCTGAGAGCGTGGGCGTGTCGGTCGGGGCCGTCGTCTCCGACGGCAGCGAAGTTGCGCTCGGCGCAGGCGTAGCAGTCAACAGACTGGCAACCTCGGCAGTCAGGAGCGCTTCGCTCGTATCAGACGGCGCCAGTGTCGGCACAGGCGTGTCCGTCGGAATCGGCGCGCTCGTCGGTCGCCGCGTGATCGTCACCGTGGCCGTCGAGGTCAGAGCCTCAGTCGCGCTGAGAGTGAGGGTCGGCGCAAGCGTCTCGGTCGGCTCCGGGATGATAACCCGCTCAGTCGCTGCGACAGCCAGGTCGGTCGCCACAGGCGTATGGCTCGCCTCAGTCGTCGCCGTGACCGTCGGGGCAATCGCAACGGCAGCCTGCGTCGCGGTCACTGCGCCGTCCGTGCCGATGACGCCGGTCCGCAGCAGCAGCAGCGCGACGACCGCGACCGCCAGCAGCACCGCCAGCACAGCAGCGATCACCACGGGCGAGACGCCGCGCTGCTGCGGTGGCGGCGGCAGCGGAATCTCCGCGCTGCGCGACATAATCGGCGTCCGGCTTTCGAGCGGGCCGACCGCCGCCGGACGCGGCGAGGCCAGGGTGGTCACACGCGGCGTCGGCGTCGGGAAGTTAGGGGCGGGAGCCGATGAGCGCTCGGCCTCGAACTGGCGCATGATCGTTTCGATCTGCTCGCGCCGACTTTCGCGCTCTTTCGCCACGTCGGCGATCTTGTTCTGCGCCGCGCGCCGCAGCATGACCGGGCGCACCGCGCCGGACGCAATGCCAATGGCACGAGTGACGTCATCCGAGAAATCAGTCGCCGAGGCGTAGCGATCTTCCGGGCGCTTGGCGATGGCTCTGGCGATCACCCGGTCAAGTTCCGGCGGCAGCGCATCATTGAGCGTGAGGGCGCTGGGAATCGGCTCGTTCATGTGCTTGAGAATCAGCGACATGGGCGATTCGCCGCTGTAGGGCATTTTCCCGGTCAGCATCTGGAACAGCATGACGCCAAGCGAGTAAATATCGACGCGCTGGTCAACCTCAAGCCCCATGCCCTGTTCGGGGGCCATATAACCGGGCGTGCCAACTGCGAGGCCCGTCTGCGTCAGGCCCTCGCTGCCCTGCGCCAGCCGGGCAATGCCGAAGTCGGTCAGGAAAGCGTTGCCGTCCTGGTCGATCATGATATTCGACGGTTTGATATCGCGGTGGATCACGCCCTGACGATGGGCGTAGTCGAGCGCCGAGCCGATCTGCCGCAGGCTGTAGGCGATCTCGCCGAGCGGCAGGATACCCTGCTCCATGACGTCCTTGAGCGTCCCGCTCTCCAGATAGCGCATGACGATATACGGCGGCTCGTGCGTGCCGTCATAATCGTACACCGGGAGCAAGTGGGGATGTTCGAGCCGGGCGATCAGGTAGGCTTCGCGCTGGAAGCGTTCGAGCAGGCGGGTATCGCCGAGGATGGCGCGGTGGATGACCTTAACCGCGACAAAGCGACCGACGTTCGGCTGGTAGGCGCGATAGACTGTCGCCATACCACCCTGCCCGATCAGTTCGACAATTTCATACGGGCCGAGCCGCGTCCCGATCATCGTCACCTAACCGACACGTCATCCGCGCGAAAGCCTATTCTAGCACCAGCGAGGCCACTGTGACAGCAAAACCCAACGTTAGAAATACAAAACTTGTAAAAAATCCTGTTCGAGTCCAATTAAGGTGTTGTCGCATCTATTGACACAAGCCAGGGAAAGCTCATATAATTCTAACAGCAGTCAAACGAATTATATGCACTTCTATCACCTACCGTAACCCTATTGTCAGGGCCTGTGTTGTGAAACAGCTCCCCAACGGTTACGTCAGTAACCGCGTACTCAAGCTGAATGTCGGCTTTCTCCTCGCGGGTGGCGCTGCCCACAGCCACGATACCGTCTTCGATATTCCGGCCATTCGCGTCTCTGATGATGTCGACCTCAACTACGTTCGAGGGCCGCTTCGTTTGAGCCGTACCAAAGAAGGCATCCTCGTTCAGGGCGAGCTGCATCTCGGCCTGGAAGACGAATGCTATCGCTGCCTCGATGCCGTCCAGCGCGACATCCCGATTCAGATCGAGGAACTGTACGCCTATCCTTACAATCCTGAGGTCGAGTTCAGCATCTCCGAAGATGCCATGCTCGACCTTGCGCCGCTCATCCGTGAGGAAGCGCTGATCGGCAGCGACGTGGGTGTCCTTTGCAAGCCCGACTGTAAGGGGCTGTGTCCGAACTGCGGCACGAACTGGAATCATGCTGCGTGTCATTGCGCCGACGACGAGGTTGACCCTCGCTTCTCGGCGTTGAAAGAGCTGCTCAACGCGAAAAAATAAGTCGTTTAGATAGCCGTTCGGCTGCAAGGGGGGATGCATCGTGACGGAATACGAAAGCGCCTACGAATCTGGCGGTGATTACATGTCGGACATGGATTTCTTTGCCGACGACGCGCCTGCCGAGGATGCCGAACCATTCGACGATGCGCTCTTCGCGCTCGACGAAGGGGACGACGCCTGGACTGAGGATGACCTCACCGAGGATGACCTCGAAGAAGAGCTGCTGCTCGACGATGACGAACTTGAGGCTTACGACACAACCGGCATGTCGTCCAACGACACCGTCGGCCTCTACCTCAAGGAAATGGCGCGCGTCCCGCTCCTCAACACTGAGGAAGAAATCAGCCTGGCGATCCGGCTTGAAGCGGGCCACACCGCCGCGCGCAAGCTCAAGAACGATCCCAATCACCGCCGCGCCACCGAATGGCAAAGTCTGGTGCAGGACGGCATCGCCGCCCGCGAGCATCTGATTAAGGCCAATACCCGGCTGGTCGTCTCGGTCGCCAAGAAATACATGAGCCGGGGCGTCCCGTTCCTCGACCTGATTCAGGAAGGCAATCTCGGCCTGATGAAGGCGGTCGAGAAGTTCGACTACCGGCGCGGCTTCCGCTTCAGCACCTACGCGACGTGGTGGATTCGCCAGACGATCACCCGCGCCATCGCCGATCAGGGCCGCACGATTCGCGTCCCGGTTCACATGAGCGACCGCATCCGTCGGCTATATCGCGTCGCGCGGCAGTTGGAGCAGGAATACGGGCGCAAGCCGTCGCCGGAAGAAATCGCATCCGAACTCGGCGTCGATCCGCGCAAAGTGCGCTGGATGCTGCGCGTCTCATGGCAACCGCTGAGTCTTGAGCGCCCGGTTGGCGAGGACGACGACAGCGAGCTAGGCCACTTCATCGAGAACGACAGCCTGCCGACGCCCGCGCAGAGCGCAACCGATAATATGCTCCACGACAAGATTGAGGAACTGTTGAACACCCTGACGCCGCGTGAAGCGCGCATCCTGCGGCTGCGCTTCGGCCTGCAAAACGGGCGCAGCCATACGCTCGAAGAAGTCGGCCAGAAGTTCGGCCTGACGCGCGAGCGCATCCGCCAGATCGAGGGTCGCGCGCTCCGCCGTCTGCGCCACCCGCGCCGCAGCCGCCAGCTTCGTGATTATCTGAGCTAAACCTGATCGAGTGACGAATTAAGGAAAGCGGGAACGTTCGTCGTTCCCGCTTTTTATTTCCCGACATGTTGAAGTTTTCGTCCGCAAGCCACTGAACCCTGACTCAAGTTACTGCCGCCGGACGGCTTCAGCCTGCTTCTCCTGTCCGCGCAAATAAACGTCGATCTCAGCGCGGTGACGCAGCTAGCAGCCAATCGCCAGATAGCTCATGTCGAGGGAGAGCGTCGGATAGCTGCCTATCATTGTTTCAGGTGTTTCGCCGCGCCAGCAGGCATAAATGATGAGATCGGGCAGAATGCGCGTATTGCCGATACCCAAACGCCCGTACTCAGCAGGATGGATCGGTATTCCCTCGCTCACCGGATGGCTCGTCATGACTCAATCTCCACAGCAGCGGCCCTTACTGCGGCACGAACCTGACCTCGAAGGTTTTAGGCCAGAGCTTGCCGGTAATCAGGAAGTCGTCGCCGTCGGGGTTGTAGGCAATGCCGTTGAGCACGCCCTGATCGCCCGCTGCGGCTGTCTCTTCCGGCGTCAGCAGGCCGCTGGCGTCGATCACCGCGTTGATCTCGCCGGTCGCCTTGCTGAGGCGGACGATGAAATTCGTCTGCCAGATGTTGGCGTACAGGTCGTCGCCGACACATTCCAGCTCGTTGAGCATATTCACGGGCTGGCCCTGATAGGTGACGGCAATCTGACCCTGCTGCTCGAAGGTCTGCGGATCGCGCCGATAAATAACCGGCGTGCCGTCGCTCTGCCACAACTCGGCGCCATCGTAGCACAGGCCCCAGCCCTCATAGGTGAAGTTGAGTGTATTGAGCAGCCTGAGTGTCGCAGCGTCGTAGACAAAGACGGTGTTTTCTTTCCACGTCATCTGAAACAGCCTGTCGCCGACGACCGCGATCCCTTCGGCGAAATCGGCAGCAGGCAGATCGACGCTGGTCAGCACCGCGCCGGTTTCGGGATCAGTGCGGCGCATGGTCGATTTACCATACAGTCCGGCACTCTCGTAGAGGACGCCATCGACCAGCTCGAAGCCTTCAGTGAAAGCTGAGGGATCGTGCGGGCGCACGTCGATGACCTGCGGCACAAGGCGCTCGACAGCCTCTGCCGTCACCTCAGGCGTGATTGTCGGCATCGGGGACGGCAGCGCAGCGGTCGCCACCTCGACCGGCACGGTCATGGTCTGCGAGCGGCTGACGCCAAATACCAGCGATGACGCGAGGCCCATCCCCAGCAGCGGGATGAAGTTACAGGCGCTGACCGTCAGCGCCGCCGCCGTGAGCAGGCTCAGAAACAGGGTTTTTCGACGGATGATCGGGCGCACGGCAGAACTCCCTCAATCACGAGCAAGAGCGGTCATGGTAGCCGGAATCAGCCAAAAGGCCAAATGCGGAACCGCTAAACGGGGCGGCTGACGATCCAGCTTGTGATAATCGCCAGATCGTCGCGGCTGTAGCCCTGAAATTCTCGCACCAGCCTGAGCCGGTCGAGCCGCGCGCGGTCGTCGGTTTCACTGGCCTCGCTGACAGGCACGAACCCGGCCTGACGATGAAGGCGGCGGTAGTCGCTGGCGCGCAGGCGATTCTGGTACAGCACGCCGTTATTGACGAGTTTCCAGAGCGCAGCGCCATGCTGCAAAAAATGGTAGCGCGAGATTGCCGGATCGAAGTGACTGTAATGGTCGCTGGCGTCGATGCGGTGCGACATCAGCGCGTGAGGGGCCGCAAGCTGCCGGAACTGGCGCAGGATGCCGAGGATCACATCGGCGGGGATGTGCTCCAGCGTGTTGTTTGAAATGAAAAAATCGATTGGCCCGCCGTCAAAAGTGAGTTCACGGGCATCGCCAATGACGAAGTGGATGCCGAACTGAGCGAAGATCGCCAGAGGCTCCATTTGAGCGGCAGCCATCGCCTTCAACCGCTCGAAGCGCTGCGGCTGAAGCTGCGGCAAATAGCGCGCAATCGCATCCGGCGAAAAACTGCACAGCGCAGCCAGCGTGGCCGCCATCACTTCGGGCTTTTTCAGATCGACAATATCGACCGTGAAAACCGTGTCAACACCAGACAGCGCCAACGCCAGACAGACCGTGGGGACCCACCCCGTCCCCAATTCAAGCACGCGCGTCGGCAGCCCGTCTGTACCGGCAAACTGCGCGTAATAGCTCAGATGACGCGCACACATCTCCAGATGCGTGGCGATCCGTTCGGCGTTCGGCGCGACGCCGCCCGTGAGATGCTTCTGAAACAGATAGTTCCACTCATGACTGTTGGGCAGGAATGAAATCGTCTTCTGTGCCGCCCACTTGAACACCCAGCGCATGAAACACCCATGATGCAGCTCATAAAGTTATGGCTGATTATAACGGCGGTTTCCCGCGCAGAGGTGTGTGATCGAGCGGTTATCCGCCGCACACCCTGACTGGCCGCGCGCCGAACCCGATAATGAGGCGATTGCTGCACGCTGGAAGGGGCGGACGCTAAGGCGAAGCCCACCAGCTTTCGGACAGGTACTTGTAGGCATTGTCGGGGAACAAGGTGACGATCACGCCCGACTCACCGGCCTCGGCCACTTCCTCGGCAACCCGAAGCGCGCCGACCATCGCCGCCGCCGCGCTGATGCCGACGAGATAGCCTTCTTCACGCGCCAGCCGCCGCGCCATAACGTAGGTCGCCTCGGTGTCAATCTCCATCAGCCGGTCAGCCAGATCGGGATCGTAGATGCCGGGCCTGATCGCCGACGGAAGATGCTTCAGCCCTTCGAGGCCGTGGAAAGCCGAGTCGGGCATCAGCGCGACAATCTCCACATCGCGGCGATACTCCTTCAGGCGGCGTCCGGTTCCCATGACCGTGCCGGTCGTCCCCAGGCCAGCGACGAAGTGCGTCACCGTCCCCATCGTCTGCTCCCAGATTTCGGGCGCGGTCGTCTGGTAATGCGCGTCAACATTGGCCGGGTTGTTGTACTGATCGGCATAGAAATAACGATCCGGCTCGGCGGCCACCAGCGCCCGCACCGCGCGGATCGCGCCATCAGAGCCTTCCAGCGGGTCGGTCAGCACCAGCTCTGCGCCGTAAGCGCGCAGAATGGCGATCCGCTCAGGGCTGGCGTTGGCCGGGACGCACAGCTTAACCCGGAAGCCTTTGGCCGCGCCGAGCATGGCATAAGCGATGCCGGTATTGCCGCTGGTGCTGTCGATCAGCGTCGTGCCGGGGCCAAGCTGCCCGGCCTGTTCGGCCTTGCGGACGATGCTGTAGGCCGCGCGATCCTTGACGCTGCCGCCGGGGTTGGCCCACTCGGCTTTGGCGTAAATGGCGACGTCGTCGGGCAGACGCGCCGTGAGGCTGCGGAAAGCCAGCAGCGGCGTATGCCCGATCTGGCTTTCGAGGGTTTGCGCGCGCAGCGGCAGGGGAACAGTTTTGAGATTCGGGATAGATGCCATCAGCTAGAATCCTCTGGATCAAAGCACAAGGCCGACAGGGGAACGAAAATGCGCGAAACAGTCTCGGCGTCTGCCGGGTGCTTCGCGCATTTCAGGGTTCTGTCGGCCTTGCGTCAGGCTCGTGAAAGGTCAGGTTACAGTTGTCTGAAGAAGCGGTCAGCACCTTTCCGTCAGACAACAACACAGGGTAATCAACATCAGCGTCACTTTCGCGTCACAGGGACGAGCGACCTTCGCCTGGTGGCACAGCCTAAGGGTAATCGGCGTCCCGATCTCTGTCAAGCGAGACTCGCCCCAGGGCAATCGCGTCTTCAAGAGAAGGGAAAGTCGGGTAAGCTTGCGGAAAGGT
>CAZZAO010000166.1:0-9792 GCA_964652205.1 uncultured Anaerolineaceae bacterium
CGCGGTACGAGCGCATCTCGCTCTTGTAGATCATGATGTGGTGCGGGCAGTTCATGGGCTTGAGCATAAACTGCTCGTCGTCCACGTCGATGGGCGCGAACTGGCTGTCCTTATAGTATGGATAGTGGCCCGATGTCTTGTAGAGATTCAGGTTGCCGATGTGTGGCGTGACGACCGGCGAGTAGCCGTTGTCAATCTGGACATCGCGCAGCCACCGTTCGAGCGAGTCGCGCAGAACAGCACCTTTCGGCTTCCACAGCGCCAGACCTTTGCCGACCAGCGGTGAAAAGGTGAACAGGCCGAGCTTCTCGCCGACCACGCGGTGATCGCGGCGTTTGGCCTCGTCCAGTCGCGTCAGATAGTCCTGAAGCTGCTCTGGCGTTTCCCAGGCCGTGCCGTAGATGCGCGTAAGCTGCTTGTTCTTCTCGTCGCCGCGCCAGTAAGCGCCTGCGGGCATTTTATAGGTGACGTTGATGGCGTCCGGCGCAATTTCGCTCGTCGTGGCGACATGCGGGCCGCGGCATAAATCCGTGAAGTTGTCCTGCGTGTAGGTCGTGATCTTCGACGCGGGCGCGGCGATCTCGTTGCCGTTCTCGTCGACGCGGCCCGAAACCAGGTCGTTAATCAGCTCGATCTTGTACGGCTGATCCTTGAAAATCTGCCGCGCTTCGTCGGCGCTGACTTCCCTGACCGTGAACGGGACGTTTTTGCGGATGATTGCTTTCATCCGCTGCTCGACCCACTGCATGTCCTCTTCCGTGAGGGCGCGTGGCAGGTCGAAATCGTAATAGAAGCCGTCCTCAATCGGCGGGCCAATGGCGATCTTCGCTTCGGGGAAGCGTTCGAGCATTGCCTCGGCGAGGATGTGCGCCGACGAGTGGCGGATGCGGTAAAGCTGGCTGTCCTGATAGCCTGGCATGGCATTCCTCTACAGGGTACGGGTTAGATGCAAACAGACGGGCGCGGGGCGTCCCTCTGAAGTGACCGATGGACGAAACGCGCTGATTATAGCAGACGCGGCACGCAAAAACGCCACCGACCGGGCGGAGACGTCGAGCCGTGTTTTGAATTGTGTCAGAGTGGGGAGGTTTTTTTCGTCGCGCTAGGCGACGGTTTCCGCCTCGGCCATCAACACTTCGTTCAGAACGACGGCAGCCACCTCGGCAGTGTCGTCGTTATCCGGCAGGGCCGGCGTGAACAAAGTCTCGAAGGCATCGAGCGACAGCAGGTTATCGACCGTGTCTTCGATGGTGTCCCAGTCGAGATTATCGACCAGAATGTGGGGTGTATCCATCAGGGCGTAACGGACTGCCGGGGTATCGGGGAGCTGCTTGCTCACCGCGTAGGTCAGTTCCATCTGGCGGCGCAGATACGGCAGCGTGACGAACATGGCCGTATAGTACGACCCGCCTTCCATCTGGACGATGACATCACAGGAATCGCGCTCAACCGCGTCCTGCATCTCGACCCACAACCGCTCCGGCATTTTGTAGCTCATGTTAATGGCGCTTTCAAACCTGGTGCTGTAAGAGACCGCTAAAAATGTCTTATGACCAGAAGTATTGTTTGTAAAGACAATCAAAAACTGAACAACCTTTGACAGCATACGGCAAAATCAGGCGCGTTGTCAAGCACTTGTGACGTGGCGCACAAGTGCTGCGCCTGCGCTATCACCGCCGACCGGCAATGCTGACCCGGCGTCTCGACAGCCCGTCAAAAGTCACGGTTCACCGGCGGGGGCTGAAAATGTCTGGCTGAAGCGCAGTCGGTAAATCGTTGAATCTGACAGGCTGGCGAAAACATCCGCTTCGGTCAGCAGGGCGGGCGGGATGTCCATTTGCTGCAAGGCTTTCTCAAGTTGTTTGCCTGACAGCGGATTCAAATCGCGCGTCACAAAATAAAGATGGTGACCGGCCAGCAGGGTGAACGATGTTTCGGATGAAAGCTGATCGGAGTGCAGCACCGGCATCAAAAATGGCAGATGATTGATTTTTGCTTCGAGCGCATACGATGAGCAGAACCAGTCGCAGATCGCGTAATCGCCCGACTGGCTTGCGCTGCGAACCCGCAGGATGCCTTCTTCGGCGCTGAAACGGCTGTGACCGCCTACCGTCTCAAACGGGACCTGCTGGAGATAGAAGAAGGCTATCGCGGCAGACAGGATCAGGATGGCGGCAGAGACGACGCGAGGGCGTCTCACCAGTCGGTAAGGCAGGAGCAGCCACAGGATGTAAATGAACCCCGCGCTCGCTGTGACATAGTACAACGGAGCAAGGAAGATCCAGACGCGCGGGTAGGTTACGAGCGCCGGAAGCAGCACGGCGGCAGGAACCCAGAGGGCTAGCGCAGCAATCAGGCTGACGCGGTAGCCTGATAGCCGGGAATGAAACACGGCGGCAGTCAGCACGGCTAGGACGAACACCGGAACGAGCGCTGTCCACGGCGCGTTGACGCTCTCCCAGAATTCACGCGCGACATCACCAGCGATCAGCGCTGCTTCGGCGCGATCAATCGGGGCAAAGCTGCCGACGTCGAGGTTGGCGCTGGTGCTTGCCTGAACATTGCGCCAGGCCGGAAGGTAGAGCGCGCCTGCGGTGATAGCGATCAGGAGCGCGGTCAAAAGCAGATCGCGCAGCCATAAAACACGATCTCGCCCGCGTTTTTCGAGCAAGACCGAAAGACCGAGCCAGACGACGACCGGCCCAATGGCATAGGCCATTGAGGGAATGGTATACAGCCCGATAACGCTCAACAAGGCAAAGGCCAGCCAGAGGCGCAATCGGCGGCGTTTGAGCAGCCGGAAAGCGAGCAGCAAGAGGAGCAGGAAGATCAGCACGATCAGCGTATAGCCGCGCGCATTGACCGAATAACCGATCAGCCAGTCCGAGCCTGCCGTGATCGCAGCGGCCAGCAGGCCGGCGTAGGCGTTGTAGAAACGGCTGCCGACCGCGAAGGCTGCGGCGATCCCCATGATTCCGGCGAAATAGGCGGGCAGGCGAATCGTCCATCTTTCGAGGCCGAACAGCGCGATGCTTTCATGGACGAGAAGTGAATGAAAGATGTGGTTGTTGGTCGACTGGTAATCGCTCATGATTTCGGGCCACGATTCCAGCGCGAAATCGTTCACCGTCCAGCTTTCATCGGCCCCCAGCGTTTTTGACAGGAAATGGGTACGCAGCGCTGCCCCGATCAGCAGGATGCCGACCAGCGCCAGCAAGACGGCTGGCCTGCGCGCGCCGGGTCGTCGAGTTGATAAAGGGGGGATGCGCTCGGACGCTCGATGGCGGATAGGACGCCATAAGGCCGCGAGCAGGCCGGACACCAGAACGCTGCTGGCGAACACCGCCAGCGCTGCGAGCAGCAGCAGCCGGCTAACCGGGCTGTCCGGCAGGAATTGCGCCGCAAGCGTGTAGGTTTTCTGCGCGCCGTCCTGAAAGGTGACGGTCAAATCGGCGGCGGGAGCGCAGACGGTTTGCGCGCCCTGTCCGGCAACGCCTTCGCCGTTGAGTTCAACCGCTTTGATCTGTTCTACCTGCCAGTGAGCGGTGAGGCAGTCGCCCGGCATGAGGAGCGTGACATCGTCAACGCTGAATTCAACCGTTCCACGGCCTTGCGCCGCGTGGATCGCTGCCGGGACAGGCTGTAAAACCTGCCAGAACGGCCAGATGGGCAGCAGCGCCGAAAGCATCAGCAGCAGGATTGACAGGCGTTTTCGGCGCACAAATGGACTCCAGAGCTAGTCAATCAAAGGCGTATAGGCCGGTAACAGGCAGCTATTATAACGGCTGCGAGCAGCCTGACAGAAGGGGACTTTTAACCGCTTTTGGACAGTGGTTTTGAGTACAAAAAGCGTCGTTTGAGCGTATTTGACTCCACCCTGTAATGCTCGTATACTTCCAAAAGTTAGCAGCGCGGGGGAGAGCCAGCATCCGCTCAGGAGGACGCTATGATTCAAGGCAACGACAGCTTTCGGCTGATCGTCCGCCGGGGTCCGCAGCCTAATAAGGTCTACGAACTCAACGAAGACATTGAGACACTTGGGCGTGATATCACTAACAACATCACGATAAATGACCCGGAAGTGAGCCGACATCACCTGCGTTTGACCCGCGGCGCAGGCGGCTATACGCTGGAAGACCTCGGATCGACCAACGGAACCTTCGTCAACGGCCAGCGGCTGACCGGCGCGCGCCCGCTGCGCAGCGGCGACATGGTCGGCCTCGGCGAAACGGTGACGCTGGCCTATGATCTCGCGCAGGCTGCCGCGCCGTCCTACGGCGACGACCCCGGCGCAGGCATGACCTCGCCCGGCTCCCGCTCGCCGTCCCCCTAC
Organism: uncultured Anaerolineaceae bacterium; assembly: GCA_964652205.1. Taxonomy (GTDB): domain Bacteria; phylum Chloroflexota; class Anaerolineae; order Aggregatilineales; family Phototrophicaceae; genus ZC4RG36. The sequence goes on from CAZZAO010000166.1 coordinate 4,334, forward strand.
GCGCCTCAGCAGGCTCCGGTTCAGCAGCAGCCACAGCAGCAGGTGGACTACGGCGGTTATCGCCAGCAGGCAGCGTCTCAGCCGTCTTACCAGCAGCAGCCTGCGCCGTCCTATTCGCCCGCCGCGCCGCCCCCGGCCCCGCCCGGAACCGGCTACGATTATGACCCGTATGAAGCCCGCGAAGAGGAGCCGCGCAGTACCACCCGCTGGATTCTGCTCGGCTGCGTTGGCCTGTCGCTTCTCTGCTGCTGCGGCACGCTGGTCGGCGCGTTTATCATCGACCAGATGTGCATGTGGAACCGCATCCCGATCCTTTATGACGTCCTGCGGCTGATTGGCTACACGCAGAGCTGCTCGATTTAGCGATTGGGTAGGCTTTCGGTCTGGTCGAGGGCGCGGGCAACTGCGTCCTTTTTGTTTCCCGGTATCGTCAGGATCGGGCTGAGTCGGGAGGTGTTTCGTCGCGGCGCAGCAGCAGCGCCGGGATGATGCCGATGCCGCTGATGGCCGCGCCGATCAGGCCGATGTCGGCCAGCACGCGCACGGTCAGCCGCGCGTAGAGGCTGACGTTGTTCAGCGAGTCGGCCACGTTCGTCCCCAGTTCGACTGACGCCAGATAGGCCAGCCGCTGCGAGGCGAAGGCCGTCAGCAGCGAGACGCCGAGCGTCATTCCCACCAGCCGCAGGATAATCACCAGCGCCGATGCCACGCCGAGCTTATCGGCGTCGGTTGCGTTGATGACGGCGGCGCTGATCGGCGAGAAGGTCAGGCCGAGGCCGACGCCGATCAGCACCATATGGACGGCGACGGTCGCGTCGGGGATGTCGAAAGTCCAGGTCGTACCCATCAGCAGGAAGCCGATCAGCGCCAGCAGCAGCCCGCCCGCCGCCACTCTGTGATAGCCGACGCGCTCGCTCAACCAGCCGCCGGGGATGGCTGCCGCTGCCATCGGCACGGTCAGCGCCGAGAGCAGGATGCCGACGTGCAGCGCCGCTTCCGCCAGGTTGCTGGTGTCCACGACGCGGATATTGACCAGAATCGGCACGCTGATGAGGCCGATCATCAGGCAGAAGCCGACGAACAGGTTGGTCGCCAGCCCCGCCGACAGGTTGCGCTTGCGGAACATGTGCAGGTCGAACAGCGGGTCATGGACGCGCCGCTCGATCCAGATGAAGGCCAGCAGCAGCAGCCCGGCCAGCAGGATCAGCGGCGAGGCATACGACGGCAGCCCGCCGAGATCGTTGAAGCTCGACGCGCCCGCCGCGATCTCGACGTTGCCGCCGAGGCCGACGACCAGCGCGATCAGCGCCCCGGTGATCGCCAGCGTGCCGATCAGGTCGAAGCGACCGGCGCTGCGCTGCTGCGGGACGCCGCGCAGAATCCACCAGGTGGCGACCAGCGCGATCAGCGTCACTGGCACGTTGATCCAGAACAGCGCGCGCCAGTCCGGCGGCCCCCACGGCAGACCAAGCTGCGCGAACAGCGCGATGAACGAGTCGCGGTGCTGGTTGAAGAAGTTGACCAGAATACCGCCGTACAGGTGGCCGAGCACCCAGCCGAGTGTATCGACCGCGCCGATGATGCCGAGCGGTTGGGCGCGGCGCTCCGGCGGGAACAGGTCGCCGACCAGCGCCAGACTGACCGGAACCAGCGCGCCTGCGCCGAGCGCCTGAATGATACGCCCGAAGATGATCGTGAAGAGCGCAACCATACCGGGGTCAGGCCGCACGCCCTGAAGGCGGAACAGAATCAGGTAAAGCTGCCGCGCGAGGCCGCTTTCCGCGTTGGGGTCGACTTCGGCGACGATGACCGAGCCGACGATGAAGATCAGCAGGCAGACGAGATAAGTCTTGCGCCGCCCGATCAGGTCGCTGACGCGGCCCATGAACATCATGCTGACGGTGTAGGCCAGCAGATAGCCGTTGACCACCCACGAGGCATCGCTGATGACGATCTGCACCGGCAGTTCCAGCCCGACGATGATCTCTGGCAGGAAGGCCGAAACAATCGTCAGGTCGAGCGCGCCGATAAAGACCGGCAGGCAGACCAGCGCCAGCGCCAGCCAGGGGTTGACGCTGCGGGTTGGCCGCGCGACTGCGACACTCATCTTACGGCGCTGCCCCTGCGGTCGAGGTCGGCTCAAATGCGCTGCGCGTGGCGGCGGCGCTCAACGCGGCCTGAGTCACTTCGGAGAGCGGCGCGGCGGTCTCGCTTTCCGGGTCTTCGATGTCGGGGGCAGCGTTGAAGTCATAGAGATCCATTGTCCAGGTTGTCGGCTTCGGTTGATCCTTCGTCATTGTCGCTGGATCGACGATGATGAAGCGCGCGGGCAGCAGCCTGTCTTTGCTGATATAGACATCGACATCGACGTTGCCGGTCATCTGAATCAACCCCGCCATCAGCGCCGAAATGTCCGGCCCGTTGGCTTTGGCCTTGAGATGATAGGCGGTCGTGCCGTCCTCAAGCGTCTCGATACCGATGTATTGAAGCTGTTCCATCGCCTGAAGCGCCGACTGGAAGCCAGTTTCGGAAGCGATCAGGTTTTCCGGGTTGAAGCCGGGCGAAAATGGCGCGTTGAACCAGCGGTTAGCCGTCAGGATGCTGTTGCGATACCACTGGTCGTCGCCGCGCGAGAAGACATCGACGTCGGCGGGCAGCCCCATCGCCAGCAGGCGGACGTGGGCCTGCATGTCGCGCGGGGCGACGTACTGCGCCTCGGCGCGGCGGAACTGGACTCTTCCCAGATCGGTATCGACGTAGAAGGGCGCGCCGGACTGCTCGACCAGCATACGGAAGGTTTTCATCTGGCGGATATTCGTGGATGCCTCGGTGACGAGCGCCAGCGCGTCAGGCGGCGGCTCTGGTGTTGCAGTCGCGCAGGATGTCAGCGCCACGGCAGCTACCAGCAGATAAACGACAAATCGCAGCACCATCAGTCCTTCTCAACGTAGCGAGGCAAAACAGGATAAGTATACCCGATTGCTTCTACGGTTGCGGAAGATCAAAGTTGTGAATCCAGTGAGAACAACCGGGGCGCGGCGCGGATCGACAGCGCGAAGCAGTCCTGTCCAGGTACAGGTTTTCCGTCTCGACCCGCCGGGTGGGCGGGTCTAACCAGGGGCCGGTTGAGGGAAATCCGTCAGCTCGTCGGGTTCTTGATGAGCGCCCACGTCCCGCTCTCGCCGCCGCTGAACTGGTAGACTGCGCCCCTGGACGTGTCGATGTAGAAGCGACCGCTGTCGTCGAACTGAATTGTCCGCTGGCTCAGGTCGATCTTCGCCGTCGCCCAGCCAATCGCGCTCGACCAGCTTCCGATGGGCGCATTGGTGGTGTAATAGAGCCAGTTTGCCCAGTTCTCCGGGCGGTAGAGGCCATCCGGCGCATCCTTTTTGTTATCCTTGTATTTGTCGGTGAAGCCGTTGGCATAAGAAATGTACAGGTTGCCATCGTTCTGAAGGCCGTAAATTCGATTGCCGCTCGGCCCGGCCCAGATTACCAGACCGCGCTCGAACGGTTGATACGCGCCCGAACCAATTGCGCCAACGTCGCGCGGGCAGCCTGCGTTGACAGGCGCGTACTGGTCGCCGAAGAACCACGGATAGGCGCAGGTGAGGATGACTGCCAGCGGCGAGCTGGCTTCCTGACCGCCGCGCACGGCCACCAGCCGATAGGTGATCTGCTTGCCGAGGTTGCCCGGAACGACGACTGAGATTTGTCCCGACGGCGTCAGCGGGTTGATGCTCTGGATGATGGCCCCGACTGAGTTGAGGATGTCGATCCGCGCGCCGTCGGCGTCGGTCGTCCATGTCAGTGTGACCGCGCTGTTCGGGACAACGGTCGTCTGGCTGATCGTATAGGACGTAATCTGGGGCATAATCGGGGTGGCAGTGGCGGGCGGCGTCGCCGTTGGAATCGGCGTCGGGCTGAGTGTCACGGTCGGCGTCAACGTCACGGTTGGCGTGTCGGTGATCGTCGGTGTGTCGCTCGGCGTATAAGTCGCAGTCGGTGTGGCCGTCGGCGGCAAGGGCGTGGCCGTGTTCTGCGGCGTGTTGGTCGCGGTCGGTGTATCGGTTGGAATCGGCGTATCGGTCGGGATCGGCGTCACCGTTGGTCTGGGCGTGTCGGTCGGCGTCGCGGTCGGCGTGATCGTCGGCAGCGAAGCCAGCGTTGGAATCTCGATCACGACTTCGGGCGGCTGTTCAGCACAGGCAGCGACAATCAGCAGGAGCAGGCCCAGAATGAGAATGTTCCGCAGGTGATTTTTGTGCGTCATGATGGCCCCCGCCGGTGGAGCAGCAAGCTTGCGCTTACGACCAGACATCCATAAATTAATGCTTATCATACTCGTGACGCTTTCCGCGTGCCAGCCGACTTTCGTCGTCCCGGAGACGCCGACTTCGGCAGCGCTGACGGCTGCTCCCGCGCTCATCACCCGACCGACGCAGACGCCGCACCCGGTCGTCAGCGCCGAGCCGACCGCAATCACAGGCCGACCGACGTTGACGCCGTGGCCGGTGTCAATCCTGCTCGCGTCCGGCGATGGCCCGCCCCCCGGCACGCTCGACCCGGCGCTGCTGGCGCAAGTGGCGCTGCGCGCATCCAACGGGCAGGACGGCGGCGGGAGCTTCGTCGTCGGCAAAACGGCTCAGGGCCGCGATTTGCTGGCGCGCAGCTTCGGCAGCGGTGAGCGGATTCTGCTGCTGGTCGGCGGGATGCACGGCGGCTGGGAAGCGAATACCGTCACGCTGGTCGGCCAGTTGATCGACCATTTCGCCGCGACGCCCGCCGATGTCCTCGACGGCGTGACGCTGGTACTCATCCCGGTCGTCAATGCCGATGGTCTGCTGTTCGGTCGCACGCCAGCCGGACGGTTCAACGCCAACGGCGTCGATCTCAACCGCAACTGGGGCTGTAGCTGGTCGCCGGATGCCGTCTGGCGCAGGATGCAGGTCAATCCCGGCCCGAACGCCTTCTCCGAGCCAGAGACGCAGACGCTCTCCGACTTCATTCTGAGCCTGCGCCCGACGGCGGCGCTCTTCTATCACAGCGCGGCCAACGGCGTTTACGCAGGCGGCTGCCGTGACGACCACGGCTCGCAGGCTATGTCGGCCATTTACGCGCAGGCCGCCGGATATCGCTACGATCTTCCGTTCAAAGCCTACGACGTCAGCGGCGCGGAGTCTGACTGGGCGGACGGGCAGGGGATTGCCGCCGCCGACGTCGAGCTGTCGAGCTGGACGGACAGCGAGTTCGAGCGCAATCTGCGCGGCGTCATGGCGCTCCAGCGCTGGCTCGTCGGGCAGAAACAGGACTGAGTAATAGAATGGCAGTCACAAAACTTCTCATTAAAATTACGAATCGATGGCTGCTCACCGTCGCTAACCGGTTTTTGCCTTTACTCAGAGCGTGTTTGCAAAGTGAAATCTAGCGACATAAACGACGAAGCATCAGATGGATCA
>CAZZAO010000167.1:0-9718 GCA_964652205.1 uncultured Anaerolineaceae bacterium
GTTGACCCACAAAATCTGGATCGCCAGCAGCGGAATCGGCCAGCCGACCAGCAGCGCCACGAACATCACCAGAATTTCGCCGATGTTCGACGACAGCAGATAACGGACGAACTTGCGGATGTTGTCGTAGATGATGCGGCCTTCTTCGACCGCGGCGACAATCGAGGCGAAGTTGTCGTCGGTCAGCACCATGTCTGCCGCGCCCTTGCTGACTTCCGTGCCGGTGATGCCCATCGCCACGCCGATGTCGGCCTGTTTGAGCGCGGGCGCGTCGTTAACGCCGTCGCCGGTCATGGCGACGATCTGATTCTGAGCTTGCAGCGTCTTGACCAGGCGGAGCTTGTGTTCCGGCGAGACGCGGGCGAAAGCGGACGTTGATCGGACGGCCTGCGCCAGCTCCTGCTCGCTCATTTTGTCGATCTGCGCGCCGGTAATCGCGCGCTGGCCTTCCGGCAGAATACCGAGGTCGGTGGCGATAGCTTCCGCCGTCAGCGCGTGATCGCCGGTAATCATGATCGAGCGGATACCGGCATTTTTCGCCGTCTGGACGGCGGCTCTGGCTTCCGGTCGCGCCGGGTCGAGGATGCCAACCAGCCCGATCAGCGTCAGTTCGCGCTCAATGTCCGGCGTGACGGCATCTGGCGGGTACTCCAGCGCACGATAGGCGACGCCAAGCACGCGCAGACCGCGCGCGGCCATTTTATCAACCTGTTCCATCCAGGCGTTGCGCCGGTCGTCGGTCAGTGGATGCGTGCCGTCCGGCATGTGCTCCTGAGTCGCCCACTCGATCAGTCGGTCAGGCGCGCCTTTGGTGATCGAGATGAACTTCGCGCCGCCGTAGAGGTTTTGTTCTTCGCTATCGTCGAGTCGGTGAACGGTCGTCATCGCCTTACGCTCGCTGCTGAAGGGCAGCTCGTTGATGCGCGGCGCGTCGTGTTCGAGATTTTCGCGCGTCCAGCCGACTTTCTGCGCCGCGACCAGCAGCGCGCCCTCGGTGGTGTCGCCGACCACGCTCACCTTGCCGTGTTCGTCGGTTTCGAGATAGGCATCGGTCGCCAGCGCCATCGACTTGAGGAAGCGTCCGACAATTGGCTCTCGGGTCGGGTCGAGCCTGCGCTCGCCGTTTTCGAGGAAGTCGCCTTCCGAGCCGTAGCCGATGCCGGTCACGGTCACGTCAGGATGGCCGGGCAGGGCCAGCACGGTCGCCGTCATCTCGTTCTTGGTCAACGTGCCGGTCTTGTCCGAGCAGATCGTTGTGACCGAGCCGAGCGTCTCGACAGCCGGCAGGCGGCGAATCAGCGCGTTGCGCTTGACCATTCGCGCCGCGCCAAGCGACAGGCCGATGGTGATGATCGCCGGGAGTCCTTCCGGCACAGCGGCGACCGCCAGACTGATAGCTGTAATCAACATCGCCTGCACCGGGATGCCGCGCAGCAGCCCGACCACGAACACCCGGGCGATAATGCCAATCGCGCCGTAGACCAGCAGCCGACCCAGACTGTCGATCCGTTTTTGCAGCGGCGTTTTGGTTTCCCCGACGCTCATCAGCATCGAGGCGATCTTGCCCAATTCGGTCTTGAGGCCAGTGCCGGTCACGACCATTTCGCCGCGTCCGTAATTGACCGAAGTTCCCATGAAGGCCATGTTCTTGCGGTCGCCAATGCCGACCGAGTCGTCGCCGGAAAGGGCGTCGGTATTCTTCTCGACCGGCTGCGATTCGCCGGTCAGCGCTGCTTCCTCAAGCTGTAAGTTCGCCGTCTCAATCAGGCGGCCATCGGCGGGGATGCGGTCGCCTTCGCCGAGCATGACGATATCGCCGGGAACCAGCTCCTCGGCGCTGACCTGATGGACGCTGCCATCGCGGCGGACACGCACCTGCGGAACCTGCATCGCGCTCAGCGCGGCCAGCGCCTGCTCGGCCTGATATTCCTGATAGGTCCCGATGACCGCGTTGAGGATGGCGATAATCAGGATGATGACGACGTCCTTGTAATCGCCGAGCAGGAACGAGATGACCGCTGCCGCCAGCAGGATCACGACCATCAGATTGGCGAACTGCTGCAAAAACAGCTTGAGCAGAGTTGCGCCCTGCTCGCGCGGCAGCGTGTTGCGGCCAACCTGCGCCTGGCGGCCAGCGACGTCGGCGTCGGTCAATCCAGCGTCGGCGTCGGCGTTGAGTTCTCTGAGAGTCTCATCGACAGTCAGGCGATAGAAATCCGGCATGAGGCGGCTCCTGTTCATTCGGGCGTCGTCTGGATGCCGGCAACGCACCGGCGAGTCGAGGTGAAATTGAGTTGTCGAGCTGGATGGCCGAGCCGCTCGCTGGCGGGCAAGTGAACGCTGCCGCCATCGGCTGGCCGCGCGATTCCAGACCCGACGTGACCATAAGTCCAAATCCTACGGGAAAATGACCCGCGTCTCATCCCCCAAAAATTGATGGTTTTAGCGCTGGCGGGACGTGAAATTCATTGACTGCTGGGGGCTTCCGCCTCGCGTAGGATGTCCTGAAGGAAGATTTACGAAACACGAGGGCGATCTGGACGTAAAAGATCGTCAGATACTTACGGTCCGCTGCTTATTTCAATCGATTGTTATCCCATAGAAGGAAATATTCTATAATTATTCCTGATGTATAAACGCCCATCAGGCCGGTTTTGTGGTCGATGAGCAGGTTCAGGATTTCAGAGCAGAGCATCAAAACTATCGGTAAGCTGACTGACATCCCTCAAATAAGGCCCTCACCACCATGAGCGAAGGGTAAGCTTCATGCTTCATCCGCTGTTGGAGCGCCAACTGACGCAGGCTCAATTGCAGACCGCCGCGCTGCCTGCCGATCCCTCGTCCTGGGATCAGTTGCTCAGGCTGGCGAGTCAGTCCTACACGCGCTATGAGCAGGAACAGGCTGATCTGAGGCAGGCACTCAACCTGAGCGCTGAAGCGCTGCGACAGGAAATCGCGCGGCGCGAACAGGCCGAGGACGCGCTCCGGCAGTCCAATGAGCGGCTTGAGCAGCGCAGCCAGGCGCGGATTGCCGCGCTGGAACGGGCGAATGCTGCGCTGGAAGTCGCCGTTCTGGAGCGCAGGCAGGCCGAAGACGCGCTCAAGCATGAGCATAACCTGCTGCGCACGCTGATTGATTCGGTGCCTGCGGATGTCTATATCAAGGATACGCAGGGTCGATTTGTCGATGTCAATGCCGAGGTCATGCTTCGCCTCGGCGGCAGGACGCCGAGCGATTTAATCGGAAAAACCGACTTCGATTTTTTCCCTGAAAAGCTGGCCGGAGAGTATGATGCCGCTGAACAGGCGCTTTTCCAGACCGGACAGCCGATTATCAACTTTGAGGAGCCGGTGTTCGATCAGCGGCTCGGTCACGATGTCTGGATTCTGACGACCAAAGCGCCGATTCGTAATGAGCGGGGCGAGATTACCGGCCTGGTCGGCATCGGTCTGGAAATCAACGAGCGCAAGCGGATCGAGAAGGAACTCGAAGAAGAACGCACGCTGTTACGCACGTTGATCGACGCCATGCCGGATTACATCTACATCAAAGACCCTGAAAGCCGCTTCGTCATCTGCAACACCGCCACGGCCTTGAGCCTGGGCGCGCCGACACCGGAAGCGGTGGTCGGTAGAACGGACTTCAGCTTTCACCCGGCTGAGATCGCGGCGCAGTTTTACGACGATGAGCAGTCCCTGTTCCGCACGGGCAAAGCGATGCTCAACCACGAAGAACTGGTGATCGACCGGCGCACCGGGGAATGGCAGCATCTGCTCTCGACGAATATGCCGCTGTATGACCGGCAGGGGAAAATTATCGGGCTGGTGGGCGTAAACCGGGATATCACCGAGCGCAAGCGTGCCGATATGGCGCGGCAGGAAAGCGAAGAGCGCTACCGAACCGTGACTGAGCTGATCGCCGATTACGCTTTTTCCATGCGTGTCGAGCCGGATGGGACAGTCACGGGTGAGTGGTCAACTGACGAATCATTTATGCGCTTCACCGGCTATCGCTGGGATGAGATTCCCGATGTCAGCGCGCTCTATCATCCTGACGATGTTGCGGCGGTCGAGGCGCAGATTCAGGCGCTGATGTCGGGTCAGGCCGTCAATCAGGAATGCCGCATCATAACCAGAACCGGGCAACTGCACTGGGTACACATTTACCGGCTGCCGGTCTGGGACAAGATGCAAAACCGCGTCGTCCGTTATTACGGCATCGCTCAGGATATTACCGAACGTAAGCAGGCTGAAGAGACGCGGCGTGAGAGCGAGCGCCTGCGACTGGCGCTCGAAAAAGAAAAAGAGATCGGCGACCTGAAAACCAGACTGATGGTGACGATCTCGCATGAATTCCGCACGCCGCTCAGTATCGCTTATACGTCGGCTGAAATGCTCGAACGCTACTATGAACGGATGACCCTCGACCAGCGCGAGCATCATCTACAGCAGATCGAAGGGCAGATCAAACAGTTGGTCGGGATGCTGGAAGATATTTCGCTGCTGATCTACGCCCGCTTTGGTCAGTTGACCCTCAACCTTGAACTGACTGATCTGAAGAAGCTGGCGGAAACGGTCATCCTCAAGCTTGAGGATTTCGAGGGCGCGCGGCAGCGGATTACGGTTAAGATCGACGAACATCTGCCTGAGCTAATGGTCGATACGCGCCGCGTTCAGTACATCCTGACCAACCTGCTTTCCAACTCGCTCAAGTATTCGGCGCAGACGATGAAAGTGTCGCTCGACCTGACGCGGTATAACTCCGGCGTGATGATCTGCGTGACCGATTCCGGCATCGGCGTTGCCCGCGAGGAGCAGCCGCGGCTGTTCGAGCCGTTCTACCGCGCCAACAACGTCGGCGAGGTCAGCGGCACCGGGCTTGGCCTGAGTATCGTCAAGGAAATTGTCGAGATGCATAACGGCATAATTAGCCTCAGCAGCGAGGTCAATCAGGGGACGCAGGTGACAGTTTTTCTGCCGGGGCAATGACGCCTTGAGCGATAGTAACAGCGACAGCGGCGCGTCTCACTGAGACGCGCCGCTGTTTAGAGGGCGGATCGGATTTTCGTAGCGGCATGATGATGGCCTTTGTACCAGTAATTCGATGAGACTGGCCCACAAACCAGACTCCCCCTCTCTGCTTGCGGAGAGGGGGCTGGGGGGTGAGGTCGAATAGCTGGTTTTAATTCACAAAGTCCACCCTCAGGCCGCCTCACAACTGCAGCCCGCAAATTACATGAACCCGGCCATGATCTTGTCGAGCGCGGCTTTCGGCGGACGGAGCTTTTCCGGCGGCAGATGGGCCAGCGGCTCGTCGACCAGATTGATCGTTTCGGTCAGGGTGGCGCGCGGCTCTTCGTAGTAGAGCAGGCCGGTGATGAAGGTTTGATCCTGCTCGGCCTGCATCAGCGTGGCGATGGCCTGCGCGCGGTTACGCGGGTCGTGATCCGCGCCGACCTTCTTCAGCCGGATGACCGAGCCATCGTACATATCGACTTCGATGGTCGAGCCTTCAGGATACTCGTCGACCGTGATTTCCTCGCGCTCCGGCACAAAACCATCCGGGAAGTATTCGATCTCGTGCAGCGGAACTTCGTGCTGCTTGCCGTAAGGGTAACTCTTGGTCGAGGTTTCGGCGTTGTTGAAGGTCACGCACGGGCTGATGATGTCCAGCACCGCCGTGCCTTTGTGGCTGAGAGCGGCCTTGAGCAGAGCTTGCACCTGTTTGGCGTCGCCGGAGAAGCTGCGAGCGACGAAAGTGGCGTTGGCGATGATCGCTTCGAGGCACAGGTCGAGCGGCGGCAGGTCGTTCTTGCCGTAGTATTTGAGCGACTGGCCTTCGTCGGCGGTGGCCGAGAACTGGCCTTTAGTCAGCCCGTAGACGCCATTGTTCTCGATGATATAGACCATCGGCACGTTGCGGCGGATGACATGCTTGAATTGGCCGAAGCCAATGCTGCCAGAGTCGCCGTCACCGCTGACCGCAATCGTGATGAGGTCGGTATTGGCGGTTGTTGCGCCGGTGACGACTGACGGCATCCGCCCGTGCAGGCTGTTGAAGCCATGCGAGCGACCGAGGAAGTAGGCCGGAGTCTTGCTGGAACAGCCGATGCCGCTGAACTTGACGACGCGGTGCATCGGCAGCGCTAGATCATAGCCGACGCTGGTGAGCTGGTTCGAGATCGAGTCGTGGCCGCAGCCGGGGCAAAGCGTGCTTGGCGCGCCGCGATATTCGGTACGCTCAAGGCCGAGTGCGTTAGTAGGCATGTTACTTCTGCTCCTGTCGGGTAATCTGGGCGTAAATCCAGCGGGCGGTCATGGGCAGCGTGTCGCCGAGCGCCAGCGACACCATGTGGGTGGTGTCCTGAGCGATTTCCATTCGCAGAATCTGGTGAAGCTGGCCGTCGAAGTCGTTCTCGATCACGTAGACATGCTCGTGCTTGAGCGCGAACTCGTGGACTGATTCGGCCAGCGGCAGCGCGCGGACGCGCAGGTAGTTGGTTTCGACGCCGTCGTGCGCCAGACGCACGCGCGCTTCGACAATCGCCGGATCGTTCGAGCCGAACGAGATGATGCCGATCTTTCGGGCGGGGTCGAAGTCGATTTCGGGCTGCGGCAGCAGCGTGCGCGCGCTTTCAATCTTGGTGCGCAGACGCTCCATGTTGCTCACCCAGTCGTCGCTGCGCTCGCTGTAGGTGGCGCGCTCGTTATGGCCGGTTCCGCGGGTGAAGTAGGCGGCGCGGGGATGGTCGGTGCCGGGGACGGTGCGATACGGCACGCCGTCGCCGTCATAGTCCTTGTAGCGATACCACTCGCCATGTTCGGCGAAAAATTCTTCGAGCGCGACCTTATCGAGCGTCTTGCCCCGGTTGATCGGCTCGGTCGGGTACTCGAAGGGATCGCTCATCCACAGGTTCATGCCGAGGTCGAGATCGCTCATCACAAAGACCAGCGTTTGCAGCGCTTCGGCGTACTCGAAGGCGCGCCAGCCGAACTCGAAGCACTCGGCGACGCTGCCGGGCAGCAGGATCGGGTGACGGCTGTCACCGTGGCCGAGGAAGTAGGTCGGCAGCAGGTCGCCCTGGCTGGTGCGGGTCGGCAGGCCGGTGCTCGGCCCCATACGTGTGATGTCCCAGATGACCGAGGGAATTTCGGCGAAATAGGCCATCCCGGCAAACTCCGACATCAGACTGATTCCGGGGCCGCTGGTCGCGGTCATGGCGCGCGCGCCTGCCCAGCCTGCGCCGACGACCATGCCGATAGCCGCCAGCTCGTCTTCCGCCTGAATGATGGCGACGGTGTTCTTGCCGGTTTCGGGGTCGGTGCGGATATCCTTGTGATCCATGATGCCGTCGATCAGGCTGGTCGAGGGCGTGATCGGATACCAGGCGACGACCGATACGCCGCCGAACAGCGCGCCGAGCGCGCCCGACTCGTTGCCGTCGATCAGGATTTTGCCTTCGGTCATGCTCGGAACCATCGGCGCGAAGCGATACGGGTCGGTCTTGGTCAGGTTGGCCTGACACCACTCGTAGGCCAGATTGATCACATTCATGTTCATGGTGGCGGGCTTCTGCTTGCCACTGAACGAGTCGAGCAGCGCGTCGGAAACGATGTCGAGCGGCAGGCCGAACAGGAAGGCCACCGCGCCGACGTAGGTCATGTTGCCGATCCGGTCGCGGAAGTCGGTCGGAATGTCGGCCTGAGCGACCAGTTGCTTCATGGGAATCTGATAGTAGGTGATGTCACTGCGGCTTTCGCCCCACTTCCATTCCGCCGGGATGATGCAGACGCCGCCGGGGGGCAGGTTGAGGATGTCTTCCGCCGCCGTGTCTTGATTGAAGACGATGGCGATTTCGGTCGTCGCGCGGCGCGCAATGTAGCCGTCCTTGCTGGCGCGGATGGTGTACCACGTCGGCAGGCCCTTGATGTTCGACGGGAACAGGTTCTTGCCGCTGACGGGAATACCCATCTTGAACAGCGAACGGATCAGCACCTGATTCGAGGTCTGGCTGCCGGAGCCATTCTTGGTCGCAACCATGATGGCAAAGTCATTGACGTCCGGCTTGAAGCCCCCATACTGGTTGGTCATTGGCTCGGTCTGGATGTTGGTTGCCATAATCCCTGAAGTTGCTCCTCTGATAGACGAATGGGATGCCCCGGAACCTGAAGCCGGGAGCATGATTGAGCGCAAGGGCGGAACAGAAAGGGTCGGGTTAAACACTCCTTACTTAAAATGATTATTTTCGCGCGTGCTGGTTTCAGGCGCGGGTTCGCCGTCGAGCGCGCGTGGCTCGTGGCGCAGCAGGCGGGTGTGCTCGACGAACAGGGTCTGCGCGCGGTCGAAATCACCGGCACAGATGGCGTCGAGAATATGCTCGTGGTAGTCCCAGACCGATTGATGATAGGCGTAGTCAGCGTAGCGGTTCGGCTCGGTCGCGGCGTAGGCGTCCCAGTAGGCTTCGAGCAGGCCGAGGACGAACGGGTTGTCGAGGTGGTTAAAGACGGTCAGGTGGAACTGGCGGTGTTCGTCGTTGGGGATGCGGATGAAGTGGCCCTTGAGCTTCTCGCGCGCCGAGTCGACACAGGCGCGCATCGTCGCCCGGTCGTCGTCGGTCAATGTGGAGCAGGCTTCGTGCCAGAAGGCTGACTCGATGTGGTTACGCAGCGCGGTAAACGACTCGAAATTGTACGGGTCGAGCGCCAGCGCATAGAACAGGCTCAGGCGGACTGCCGGCGCGAAGCTGTAGTCCTTCATGCGCATCCCGGTCTTGGAGCGCACTTCGACCAGACCGAGCGCGCGGGCGACTTCTAGCTGCTCGCGCACCTTGCTGATGCTGATGCCGAGGTGGTCTTTGTCTTGCAGCTCGTTGATGGTGGGGAGACGGTCGCCGGGGTGGAACTGATTCTCGACGAAGTATCTCAGCAGGTCATAATCACTATCAAGGAATGCCACGGCAGCCATGCCTATTCATCAGATTAATCATATTTATACGACTGAACTGATCTTAGCATAGTAACCAAATCTTGTCCATTAACATTCGTCACATTTAGACAAGCGGCGAGATTAGAGAAAAAAGGCGCGAATGGAATCGGGATAAATGAAGCGTGGAATCGAAACCGGACGGCGACCAGGTGCAGGCGCGCTGTCCAATGATTGAGCGATGCGATCAAGGCTCTGACGCGGTTTGCGCCGACCGTTCGGGTGGTTAGCAGGCGCAGACCGGCAGGGGTGAAGCGTTTCGATTGACGCTACTTCCCCTTCAGTCGAATAGAAACGACCTCGCTGCCGCTTTCGTTCTTAGGTTTCCTGACTTCTAGCAGGCCAGGGAGATCCTCGACCAGGTGTAAAAGTCGTTTATGTCCATAAGTGCGTGAGTCGAAGCCGGGATCAAGCTGACGCAGGGAACTGCCGACCGCTGCCAGCAGCGCCCAGCCATCGTCCTGCATCGTTGAGTCGAGCGCTGCCTGAAAGAGATTGCGCAAACGATTCATGGTTGCTTTACTTTTGACTTTATTTACGGTCGTGGCAGCGCTGGCGGGCACAGGAACAGCAGTTTGTGTGCCGGAGTCGACTCCGTGCGCGTCCACTGGCGGCGCCAGTTCCGGGAGTATAGAAACGGTGGTTTGTGGGCTGGTGTCGGTGACTGGTTGCAGGTTTTCAGTAGATAACCTTCAAAATAGGCGCAAATAGGCTAAACTAGCGGACATGATTATG
>CAZZAO010000168.1:0-9657 GCA_964652205.1 uncultured Anaerolineaceae bacterium
GGCATTTACTCGAAATCGCCATCCGGCAGCATCGACGAGCTGATGCCGCCTCAGCCGCTTAGCCTTTATGGGCTGGCGAAGCACCTGTTTGAGCAGCTCGCCGAGATGCTGCGCGCGCAGTATCAGCGTGACGTGGTGGCGGTTCGGCTGGGCGATATTTACGGCCCCGGCGAGCGGCCACGACCGAGCCGACCGCAGATCAGCATGATCGGCAGGATGATCGGCGCGGCGCTCATGACCGGGAAAATCGCCGTCCCGACTCAGCGGCCCGCGCGCGACTGGACGTTCGCGCCCGACATTGGCCGGGCGCTGCTGGCGCTGGCCGACGCGCCTGCCATCCAGCACAGTCTCTACAATGTGACCTCGGCGCAGACCTTCACGCCGATGGACGCTGCCTGCGCTGTCCAGACTGCTATTCCGACGGCGCAGATTGTCCGCGACGATACGCCGATTGGCCTTCAGAAGCGCTTTGGCTATCTGAGTAATGAGCGCTTCGTTGACGAGTTTGGTTTTCACGGCTGGACGCCGTTATCCGATGGCATCGCTCAAACCGTTCAGTGGCTGCGCGCCACTCTGGAGACTGCGCCATGAAGCCGCTGCCGATTGTGCTGGCCGGGTTAGGCGTCCGTGGAACCTACTGGGCCGATGTCATCACGCGCTCCGAGCGCGCCGAGATCGCCGCCTACGTCGATCCGAATGAAGCGACGATTGGCCGCGCCGGGAAGCGCTTCGGCGAGAAGCCTTACTTTGCTTCTGTCGAGGATGCGCTTTACGTCCTCGGCAATACCGTCGGCGCGGTTGTGCTGGCGAATCCACCGATTGGCCGTGAGAGTCAGATTCGCGCGGCGACCGAGCGCGCTATTCCGCTGCTGATCGAGAAGCCGCTGGCGCTGTCGGTCAGCGAAGCCGCCTCGCTGGTTGAGATCGCCGAAGCGGCCAGCGTCCCGCTGATGGTCGGCCTCAACTTTCGCTATCTCGGCGTCACACGGGCGCTGCTTAAATTGCTGGCCGAAGCGACGGTCGGGACGCCAGAATTTGCCCGGTTCACCTACGAGCGCTACCGCGACGGCAACCGACCCGATCTCAACAAATATCCGCTGACGATGGATCAGCCGATGCTGTGGGAGCAATCGATCCATCACTTTGACCTGCTGCGCTATGTCTACCGGCAGGAACCTGTCACCGTGCAGGCGCGGACGTGGAATCCGTCATGGAGCATGTATGGCAGCGACGCCAACGTGTCGGCGCTGTTCACCTTCGACGGCGGCATGGAAGTCAACTATCAGGGGACGTGGCAGAGCGGGTGGGCCGAGCCGCGCTTTGAATGGCGTACCGACTGCACCGATGGCGTCATCAGTCAGCGCGACCAGTTCGGCGACCTGGCCTATGCCCGACGCTTCGAGCGGACGCTGACGCCGGTTGATCTGCCGCCGCATGAAATCTGGGTCAGCGAGACGATTGGCCTGCTCGATGCCTTTCTCGATACCGTGATCGACGGCAGGCCGCTGCAATGCAGCGGGCGTGACCATCTGACCTCGCTGGCGATGGTGGCGGCCTGTGATCTTTCCAGCCGCGAGGGACGGCTCGTCCGCCTCGATGAACTCATCCCGGCACGCGCGAATTCCTAAGAACCCGGCGACTGGTGAAAACCGCCAGCCGCTCCATGATGCTGTCAGCACGATCCGGCCTGCGCTCTCATCCCTCACAGGCTTCATTGAGACGAGATAAGGAGGTGACCGACCCACCTGAGAGAAAAAAAGCGACCTTTCCGCTGAGCTGGTGATCGTCGTGAATTCAAAAGGAGTTCGAATATAATGAAAGACGTTTTTAAGTTGGGGAAGCTGCTGTTGATCGCCTGCGTGGCGCTGGTTGTTCTGCCGCTGGTGGTCAGCGCGCAGACGCCGGATCAAGACACGCTCATTATCGGTCAGAGCATCGACGTCGATACGCTCGACCCGGACAATGTCAGTTCGCGCGCTGAGGCCAACGTGGTCGCGCACATGTTCGGCACGCTCTATTCGGTCGATGACAAGGGAACCATCGTCCCCTATCTGGCGAAGGCTTACACTACCAATGCCAGCGGCACGGAGATGACCTTCGACCTGAACGAAGGGCTGACCTGCTCGGATGGTGAGGCGCTGACCGCTGAAGATGTGGCCTACAGCTTCCAGCGCGCCGCCGACCCGGACAGCAAGTTTACGGGCAACACGCCGGGCTTCGTCCTCAGCTCTATCTCCTATAAGGACGCGCGCGTTGATGGGCCGCTGAAGGTCACGATCATCATGGGGCAGTATCAGCCGATTGCGCTCGGCCTGATCGCCGAGGTCTACATTCACTGCAAGGACTCGTATGAGAAGATGTCGCTTGAGCAGGCCGCTCAGACGATTGTCTCGTCGGGGCCGTACAAGCTCACGGACTGGAAGCGCGGCGACTACCTCAAGATGGAACGCCGTGATGACTTCACGCTCTTTACACCGCCTTTCAAGACGATTTACTGGCGCGTCATTCCCGAAGATTCGACCCGCGTGTCGGAACTGATCGCCGGGAATGTTGACATCATCTCCAACGTCACGCCGGATCAGATCGGCGCGATCAACAATTCGGGTGTGGCGAAGGTTCAGGCGGTGGCTGGCACGCGCCGCATGTACGTCGGCTACAACTTCAAGCCGGAATTTGCGACGACTGCCGGCGGCAAGGCCATTCAGGAACAGAAGGTGCGCGTCGCCCTTCAGTACGCCGTCGATGTCCCGACGATCTGCCAGACACTGCTGGGGACGGACTGCACCCGCGCGGCGTCGATGGTCAACCCGCCCAATGACAACCCGGATATTCAACCTTATCCGTATGATCCCGAAATGGCGAAGAAACTGCTGGACGAGGCTGGCTACCCGGCAGGCGCGGACGGCGTGCGCTTTGAAGTGACACTTCAGGCTCCGCGTGGCCGTTACCTGAATGATGCCAACGTTGCCCTGGCTATCGGCCAGTACCTGACCGATGTTGGCGTCAAGACCAATGTCGATATCAAGGACTGGAGTTCGGAATACCTGCCGCTGATCCGCCAACATGACGCTGGCCCGCTGTTCTTCCTCGGCACGGGTGGCGATACCTGGAGCGCGATCTATGACATGTCCGACATTTCCGCGCCGGACGCCGGGACCAACTACACCGAGTGGAATAACCCGGAGTGATTCAAGCTCTGGAACAGCCTTGCCGACATCCACGATGAAGCGGAGCAGCGCAAGGTGACGAACCAGATGCTCCAGATCATGCACGATGACCCGCCGTGGCTGTTCCTGTACTTCCTGCCCAACTACTACGGCGTCAGTGACCGGATCGACTGGTCGGCACGGCGTGACGAGCAGATCCTGGTGTACAACACCATCAGTCTCAAGTCGCAGTAGCTGCTATTCGCTCTGGAGCGGGCGGACGACACAGGTCGTTCGCCCGCCGAAGGATAGAAGGCTCTTATGGGGACTTACCTCATTCGTCGGGTGCTGCAATCCATCGTCGTGATTTTTGGCGTCACGCTGCTCTCGTTTGTGGCGCTGCACATCGCCGGTGATCCGACCTACCTGTATGTCAGCGAGCGCGCCAGTAATGAGGATGTGGCGCGCGTTCGCGCTGCGCTTGGTTTTGACCGTCCGCTGACGGTTCAGTATGTCGATTACCTGACCCAACTGGCCCACGGCGATATGGGCAATTCGCTCCGTCAGGGCGCGCCCGTGCTTGGGCTGGTGCTGGAACGCCTGCCCGCCACGATTGAGCTGACGATGTTTGCGATGGTCTTTTCCGTCGCGCTCTCGATTCCGATTGGAATCATTTCAGCCCTGAAGCGCGGGACGCCGCTCGACGGTGGAATCATGCTCTTTGCCATGCTCGGCCAGTCGATTCCCAGTTTCTGGCTCGGTATCATGCTGATTCTGTTCTTCGGTCTGACGCTGCGGGTGATGCCGATTTCGGGGCGTATTCCGCTGATCGAGCCGCTGCTGGCGGGCAACTTCAATGGCTTCATGACCGCCCTGCCGAACGGGCTTTATCACCTGATTATGCCCGGCATCACGATTGGCGTCTTTTCACTGGCGCGCGATGCCCGTCTGGTGCGCTCGGCCATGCTTGAAGTGCTGGCGCAGGACTACGTGACGACGGCGCGGGCCAAGGGCCTGCGCGAGCGGATTGTGGTCATGAGGCACGCCTTCCGTAATGCGCTCATTCCAATAGTCACCATTCTCGGTCTTGAATTTGGCTTCCTGCTCAGCGGCGTGGTAGTGGCTGAAACTGTCTTTACCTGGCCCGGCGTTGGGCGGCTGGTCTTTAACGCCATCACCCAGCGCGATATCCCGATGGTGCAGGGGGCCGTGGTGCTGTTCTCGTTTCTGTTTGTCGGCCTCAATCTCTTCGTCGATGTCCTCTACGCGCAGCTTGACCCGCGCATTCGTTTGAGCTAGGAAACAGGACGCATGGCAGAACAGGTGAATTCACCTCTGGGGACCCCCGCTGGCGCAGCGGTCGTTTCACTGCACCAGCTTCGTAAGCCAACCTCAAGCTGGCGGCGCGCTACTCGGAGTCTGGTCGGCGCGCGCTGGCCGATTGTCGGCATCGCCATCCTGCTGCTGGTAACTTTTCTGGCGATCTTTGGGCCGCAGCTTGCGCCGCGCGATCCGAACCGTCAGAACCTGATTCTGCGCCTGATGCCGCCGTTCCAGACGACCGAGAAGGCGCGCCCCTTCCCACTTGGAACCGATTCAACCGGGCGCGACGTACTTTCGCGGCTGATCTACGGGGCGCGCATTTCGCTGCTCGTCGGCCTGACGGCGGTCGTGATTGGCGGCGTCATGGGGACGGTTCTCGGCCTGGTCGCGGGGTATTCCGGCGGCTGGCTCGATGATGTCATCATGCGGCTAGCCGATATTCAGCTTGCCTTTCCGTTTATCCTGCTGACGATCATGGTGCTGGTCGTGCTTGGTCAGGGGATCGCCAATCTCGTCCTCGTGCTTGGCGTCGGCCAGTGGGTGACGTATGCGCGTATCGCCCGCGGCCAGACCGTTTCGCAGCGCGAAAAGGAATACGTCGAGGCGGCTCGCACGCTTGGCGCGGGCGACCTGCGGATTATGTTCAACGCCATTCTGCCCAACGTTCTGGCCCCGCTGATCGTGATTGCTTCGTTCAATGTCGCCAGCGTGATTCTGGCCGAAGCGGCGCTCTCCTTCCTCGGCCTCGGCGTCCCGCCGACTGTGCCGACCTGGGGCGGGATGCTGGCCGAAAGCCGCGATCAGCTTCTCGGTGGAAGCTGGTGGCTGGCAGTTTTTCCGGGCGTTGCCATCATGCTGACTGTGCTTTCGATCAACATTCTCGGCGACTGGGTGCGCGACTTCCTTGATCCGCGTCTGCGTGGCACCGACTGATACAGTCATCGCCATCTATCCTGCTGTCGAGAGAACAGAAAACACATTCGATAGACATTCATCCTGAAACTTCTTCGCTATTTTTAGCTATCGCTCATGACTCATCACCTGCTTGAGGGTTCCTGATGACCGCTAAAACATTCGTAGGCATACAGATTGGCGCGATCAGCTTCGTCGATGAAGGCGTCGAGCAGGTGCTCGATACCCTTCAGGAAACGGCGGGCGTCAACGCGCTGTTGATCTCAGCGCTGTCGTGGAGCAGGGGGAACGCCGGGCGCGCGCTGTACGGGTTTCCCGATCATGGCGTCCAGCAGCCAGACAACCTGAAGGGCGGCGCGTTTTTCAAGCCAGACCCGCGCTACTACACCCATACCTTTCATAAGGACTTCGCCGCGCCGGATGAACTGACGCAGGGATTCGACACGCTGGCCGACGTCATCCCGGCGGCAAAGAAGCGCGGGATCAAGGTCTATCCGTACTACTGTGAGACGTCGCATACCAACATTAGGCCTCTGTGGCAGCCCGGTTTCACGCATTTCCTCGACCGCGATCATTTCGGGCGCACGGCCACGCGCCCCTCGCTCATGAACCCGGACTATCGGACGTGGTGGCGCTCGGTTATTGAGGACTGGTTCAATAACCATGCGCTGGCCGGAATGCTGTGGGGCATCGAGCGGCAAGACCCGCTGATGGATATCATGCGGCGCGACGTTTCGACCGGTTTCGACCGTTATTTTAAGGCCGAGGCGCGCGCTCGCGGTATTGACGTCGAGCGGGCGATGACCGGCTATCAGAAGGTCGATCAGTTCCTTGAGGCGGTCGGCAAAGGCGAGCGCCCGCGTGACGGTGTTTTTGTGACGGTGCTGCGCCTGCTGCTGCACTATCCCGAAGTGCTGATGTGGGAGAAGATGTGGCTCGACGCGCACCAGGACTTTTACCACGAGATTGCCGGGTTAATCCGCTATTTCAACCCGAAAAATGAAGTCGGCCTCGGTATCTGGCAGGTCATCAACACCGAGAATCCGTACCTCAAGGCGCAGTATGACCAGTCGGACTACGGCAGCCATGCCGACTGGCTCAAGCCGGTGCTGTATAACACGCCGGTTGGCGCGCGTTTCGCCGGGTTTGCCCGCCAGTGGCAAAAGACGCTGCTGGCCGACGCCTCGCCCGAAGGCGCGTATGACGGGCTGGCGACGATTCTCGGCCTGAACGAGTTCATCGCGCCGCTCGATGAAGCGCCGCAGGCCGGATTCAAGCCAGAGTACGTCAAACGCTGGACGGAAAACTTGATCGCAGACACAGGCGGACGCTGCAAAGTTTATCCCGGCATCGGCGCGGGCGTTGGCGACGGTGGCGACACTCGTCCGACGCTGCCGGAAGACATCAAGGCGGCGACGCTGGCCGGGTTCGACGGCGGGGCGAGCGGCGTCATGATTTCGCGTAATTATTCGGAAGCTGAGCTGCGCAATCTGCGCGCAGTCGGCGAGGCGCTCCGGGAACGAGGGCTGCTGTGACCGTCAAAGTCGCCATCGTCGGCGCAAGCTTCGCCCGACAGGCCATGCTCCCGGCCTTCCGTACTATTCCCGATGTCGAAGTTGTCGCCATTGCCAGCGCGCGGCTGGCGAGCGCGCAGTCGGCGGCGGCAGATTTCGGCGTGCCGAATGCCTACGACGACTGGCAGGCGATGATCGCCAGCCATCCGGTCGATCTGGTCTGCGTCGTCACGCCGACCGTCTATCACGCGCCGATCACGCTGGCGGCGCTCGATGCCGGGGCCAATGTGCTGTGCGAGAAACCGACTGCCATGAACGCCGCTGAAGCGCGGACGATGCTGTATCGTGCGGAAGGGCTGCATCGTATTCACATGATCGACCACGAGCTGCGTTTCAACCCGACGCGACGTAAGCTCAAGGCGCTCATCGACAGCGGCTACATCGGCAAGGTGCGGCATATCCAGATCGTCAATATCTCGCCAGGCAACGGCGACCCGGCCTCGCGCGTCAAAACCGACTGGCTCTCCGATGCCGCGATGGGCGGGGGGCGGCTCGGCGCGAACGGCTCACATCAGCTCGACCTGCTGCGCTGGTGGCTTGGCGACATCGGCGCAATCACCGGCCACGTCGCTACGATGGTGGCGCAGCGCACCGACAAAAATACCGGCGAACCGTGGACGGCGACCGCCGACGATGAAGTGAGCTTCTTCGCCGAGATGAAGAATGGCGCGCTGGCAACGGTCGTCCTGAGCGGCGCAGCGCGGCATGGAGCCGGGAATTACGTTCAGATTTTCGGCAGCGAAGGCACGATCCTGCTGTCGAACGACGACGAGAAGCTGCGCGTCGCCAGAGCCGGTGAGGACTTTCAGGACATGAGCCAGACTGACCCGAATGCCAGCTTGCCGGGGATCGGCAAGGGCATCTGGAACGTCTCGTTTGTCGCGCTGGCGAATGAGCTGATCGGCGCGATCCGCGAGCGGCGGCCTCTGCGCGAAGGCGCGACCTTCGCCGATGGCCTCAAGACGCAGGAAGCCATCGACGCCGTCAAGCAGTCGTGGGCCGAGCGCCGCTGGATCAACCTGTAAGGCCTTCACCCTGATTCTCGCGGTGAGCATTGCTGTCATAGAGGCTGTTGAAACGGCAGAGCCGCCGTTCCACGAATCTTTCACCCTCGCCCTGAGCCGCGAAGGGGCGGGGGATCAGAGTTTAGAGGGAAGTAGAATGAACATTGAAGGTCATCTTTCGCAGCGGACGCAGCGTGTCCGTGGCTCGCTCGGCCAGCAGGTTTCGGTGCCGATTCCGGGGCTGATTAACCTCGGCAGCGGCACGCCGGACTTTCTGCCACCGCAGCATGTTCTCGACGCCATGCAGAAGGCTATCGCCGACGGCAAGACGCAGTACACGGCGTGGCGCGGTATCCCCGAACTGCGCGAAGCAATTGCGACCAAGCTGCGCTGCGATAATGCTATCCAGATCAACCCTGAAACCGAGCTGCTCGTCACGTCCGGCGCGCAGGAAGCGCTGATGGTCACGCTGATGACGCTGCTCGATCCCGGCGATAACGCGCTGATTCCCTCGCCGCACTATGACGAATACGCCCGCGATGCCAGCATCCTCGGCGCGACGCTCATTCCGGTCGATACCACGCCGGAGAGCAACTTTACGATTACGGCGGCGCAGCTTGAAGCGGCTATCACGCCGCAGACCAGAGCGCTGGTGATCGTCACGCCGAACAACCCGACCGGAACCGTGCTGCCAGAAGCGACGCTGCGCGAGATCGCGCAACTGGCGCAGGAGCGCGATCTGATCGTCGTCGCCGACGAGATTTACGAGTATTACGTGTTCGACGACGCGAAGCACGTCAGTCTTGCCAGCCTGCCCGGCATGGCCGAGCGGACGATCACCATTAACAGCCTGTCCAAGAGCTTCGGCATGACCGGTCTGCGGCTCGGTTTCATCGCCGCGCGGCCAGAACTGATCGATGCCATGCTGCCGTTTCACCACGCCATGATGATCTGCGCTAACACCGTCACTCAGTACGGCGGCGTGGCGGCGCTGTGCAGCCCGCGCGACTGGTTCCAGCCGATTCTGGCTGAATACGACCGCCGCCGTCATCGGTGGATGGAGACGCTCGACTCGCTGGCTCTGCCGTACACGCGGCCACAGGGCGCGTACTACGTCTTTGTCGATATTCGCCCGACAGGTTTGACCAGCGCCGAATTCGTCAGCCGGGCGCGCGATGAAGCGCATCTGGTCTTTCAACCGGGGACGATTGGCGGCGGGGCGGGCGAAGGCGCGGGCGTCACTAAAGCGTCGCCTGAATTTGACCGGGGCCTTGAACGTTTCTCGGCATTCATCGGAAAGCTGACAGGCTAAGGCGCAGCGTAAATTAGAGGCCGCCCGCTGGCAAAATAGACCGATGAACACCAGCACGGGTCAGCGGCGAACCTGTTTGAAGAAACCGTCTATGATCTGGATACGAAGTAAATTATCGGCCCCCAAATGAACGGATGGGCCGAACAATTCCTCCTCGTGAGGGGAAAACTCGATGGGGAGATAGGCAATGAGCGGTACAGAGCTATGCCCCTGACAGGAATCGAACCTGTGCCTTCGCCTCCGGAGGGCGACGCTCTATCCTCTGAGCTACAGGGGCTAACACGGAGCATTGTAGCAGCATCTTGTCGGCAGAGCAAGCGATAACTCAAAGGGACAGGGCAATCGCATCAAAATCGCAGCTCAGGCTATAAAAGGTCATGAGGGTT
>CAZZAO010000169.1:0-9270 GCA_964652205.1 uncultured Anaerolineaceae bacterium
CTATCAACGCTACATTTCGGAGAATATCTTCCAGCCGCTCGGCATGACCTCGACCACCTATGATCCAGATGCGGTCGAGCCGGGACGTCTGGCGATGGGCTATCGTCGTGAAGGCGAGTCATGGGTTGAGGAACCGCTGCTTGGCGACGGCGTCTTTGGCTCGATGGGCGGCATACTGACGACGATTGACGATTTCGCCCGGTATATGGCTTTCCTGCTCTCGGCTTTCCCGCCGCGCGACGACGACGAAACCGGCCCGATTCGGCGCAGCTCGGCCCGCGAAATGCAGCAGGCGTGGCGGCAGCGCGCGCTAACCTCATCGCGCGCGACGCCCGATGTCCCGGCGCTGGCGCAGGTCGAAGGCTATGGCTACGGCCTGGCGTCGAGCATCGACTCGGTTCTCGGCTACTGGGTGGCGCATGGCGGCGGCCTGCCCGGTTTCGGCAGTTACTATCGCCTGCTGCCGGACTGCGGCATCGGCGTTGTCCTGTTCACGAATGGCACTTATTCTTCGATGGTAACGCCCACCCATGACGCGCTGGTTGAATTGAAGCGTTCCGGCGCGCTGCGGCCACGGACGCTCGCGCCGTCGCGCCCGCTGATCGACGCGCAGGAGCGGGTGATGAAGCTCTATGACGACTGGGACGATGCGGCGGCACTGGCGCTGGCCGACAACTGCTTTTTTCTCGACAGGCCGTTAGAGAAACGGCGCGCGCAGTTCCAGCAGCTTCGCGCGACTTATGGCAAACGGCTTTCGGTCACGCCGCTGGAGCCGGAGAATGCCCTGCGCGGTCGCTGGGTGATGCGCTGCCGGAACGGTCGTGTCGAGATATTCATCACGCTCACGCCGACCGTGCCGCCGAAACTTCAGCAGTTGGACATTGCTGCTGCCCGACCGCTCAACGCCCGGCTTAAGGCGGCAGCGCAGCAGATCGTCCAGCTTGTGGCGCGATGGGACGCGGCGCAGGCGCAGACGCTGCTGGCGCGGTCGCTCAAACGCGACGCCGTGCGCGATCAGCTTGACGCCGTGCACGTGCAGTATGGACGGCTGAAGCTCGGCGAAACGCTCGAAGGCGACGGCCAGACGCAGGCGCGGATCCGCCTCGACGGCGCGAAAGGCAGCCTCGACCTCAGATTGAAGCTCGACGCGAAATCGGGTCGGCTAACCGAGCTAAGGTTCACCCGACCGCGCGAGACCAATTTCGTGCCGTAAACCTTTCCCTCACCCCGGCCCCTCTCCCGACGGGAGAGGGTGAAGCGGGCAATGCCGGGAAGGTTTGCGGTTCAACGAGCAATCTTCAACTGCGTTCGCGCCGCAGGAGGGCTTCCAGCCTCTGGCGGCAAAGCGGAGGCAATCTCGATGTCGCATAACGCCTTACTAACGGCAGCTCGTCACAGTGATGACAGCTAAGGGTTGACACGAGGAGCGGAATCAATCAGCCTTGTCTCGGCTCTCGGCTCTCGGCTCTCGGCTCTCGGCTCTCGGCTCTAATCTTTGAACACTGCTTCGGCTTCGGCGCGGGTCGGGAATGAAGTCTGCGTTCCGGTCTTTAGCACCGATTGGGTCGCAATCGCGCAGGCTTTCTCGACTGCCTGACGGAGCGAGCGCCCCGCGCCGAGGAAGTAGGCCAGACTGCCGACGAAGGCATCACCCGCGCCGGTCGAATCGACAGCCTGTACCGGCTGTGCCGCGACGCGCTGCCCCGGAGCTGTCCCCTCGACGAACAATGCCCCGCGCTTGCCGAGCGTGATGATGACCGTCTTGACGCCGCGCGCCTGAAGCGCCCGCGCCGCCGTTTCAGCCTGCTCGTCTGTTTCGACCGGCAGGCCGGTCAGAATGGTCGCCTCGGTTTCATTCGGGATCAGAATATCCGTCAGTTGCAGCAGATCGTCCGGCAGCGGGACAGCAGGAGCCGGATTGAGGATCGTCAGCGGCGGGTGCGCCGCCGCGCGGGCGACGCGAAACGCTTCCTTCGTCGTCTCCAGCAGAATTTCAAGCTGGCAGATGACCACGTTGGCTCCCTGAATAGCCGCAGCAGCGGCGTGAACTTCCGCCGCGCCGAAGCCGTAATTGGCCCCCGGCACGATGATGATCGAGTTTTGTCCGGTTGCCTCATCGACGGTGATCGGCGCGACGCCGGACGGCAGGCTGCCATCGACGCCGAGATAGGTCGTATCGACGCCTAGCTCGCTGAAGTTTCGCCGGGTGTCCTTGCCGAAAACATCGCTGCCGACTCGGCCAACGACGCTGACGCGCGCGCCGAGTTTGGCCGCCATCACGGCCTGATTCGCGCCCTTGCCGCCGAAGCCGATCTGAAAATGAGTCCCGGTCAGCGTTTCGCCCGGCTGTGGCATTCGCGGGACGCGAGCGATCAGATCGACGTTGCAGCTTCCAACCATGCAGATACGCGGAATTATTTCTGAAGAATCAGCCTTATTTTCCATGAATGGACAACCCTTTGGCGTGAATCGGCGCAATAGTAGGAGTGATTATAGCCGTCACGCTCACAGAGTGAATAAAATGAGTTCGTTAAGAATCGGGGTTGTCTAACCGCGCAAACAGCTCATCGAGCGAGATAACATTTCCGGTCATAGCATCACGCCAGGCTTGCTTAAATTCGGCGCGAATATCGACATCGTCTTCGTCACAGGGAAGGTCATCTCGTTCCTGGCCGGGGCGTTGAGTGGTTCAGTCATGTTTAAGCCTCTCTAGCGCCATCGATATAACACGGCTTCGGCGTTCCATAACCAGACGGCCTGTCAGCGCGCTGCGGGGATCGGAGCGCGGTCGAAAGCGTCCTTAGGCGGGCGGAGTCGGCGGGGCATCGCTGGTTGATCCAGTCGGCGTCACGCTGGTCAGCGGCGGCTCGGCGAGGGGCGTCAGCGGCGTCGGCTCCGGCGGCTTTTCCGGCCCGTCGCCGACGCCACGGCGGAACTCGTGAATCGCTTTGCCCAGTTCACCGCCGAGGTTGGCGACCCGTCCCGGCCCGAACAGCAGCAGGACAATCACGAGAATGATAATCAGCTCGGTCGGCCCCAGTTCCATGATGACCCTCACAGGCAGCTTTCACGGCGGACACGGCTGATTATACGACTCAAGCGGGTGAGCAGATCATGTGTGTTGACGGGGTGTTGTAAACTCTTTGTAAACCGACTTCGCCGCAGCCGGTGCAGTTGTCCGCGTGTCCGGCTACAATCGATGGCCTGAGTGAGAGGAACAGGGATGGCACACGATCTGGACTATCGCGCGCTCGAAGAACCTATCGACGTGCCTGAGGAGCCGTATCGGACGGCGATTATGGCTCACTGGCAGCTTGAGCCATTCGCGGCGGCGACCGAGTCGGCGGCGGAGATGTATGAGCTGTACATTCGCTACCGCGAGGCAGACGACTTCGCCGGTATGGAGATGGTACGGCGGACGCTTCAGCGCGCCTTTGCGGAAGCCAGAGCGCTGCTGCCCGACGGCCCGCCGACAGCGCCGCTGCGGCCCCGATCAGCGGACGTCTTCTCGAAAACCTATCGTATGGTCAGGAATGATCCCGCCTTCGCCGAGATGCGGCGCGCCTATCTGGCGGGGGACAGGGAGCAGCGCCGATGATGCGGCCCCATTCGCGGCGGCGAAATTTTATGTCCATCGGCAGCACCGGCAGCATCCTTTCTATCGGCTGCGCCGGAAGTATCCTGTCGATTGGCTCGGCGGGGAGCGTGCTTTCGATTGGCAGCGCCGGAAGCATCCTCTCGATCAGCAGCATTGGCAGCGCCCTGTCGATCTTCGGCTTCTTCGACGTCGCCAAACTTAACTTCCCGCCCTGGCGTCGCTTCACCCAGCCGCGCGGCTAGAACTCAACGCATTCGGGGATCGAAGATGTCGCGCAGGCCATCGCCGATGAAGTTGAAGGCGATCACCAGCCCGGCGATGGCGAGGCCGGGGAACAGCCACGTCCACCACTGATCGAAATGGTCGATGCCTGCCGATACCATCCGGCCCCATTCTGGCGAGGTTGGCTCTGGCCCCAGGCCGAGGAAGCTCAGACCGGCGAAGGTCAGAATGGCGTTGCCGATGTCGAGCGTCGTCAGGACGACCGTCGGCGCGAGGCAGTTCGGCAAGATCGTCCGCAGCAGAATGTGCGGGCCGCTTGCGCCAATACACTGCGCTGCCTCGACATATTCGTTCAGTTTGGCCTTCAGCACCAGACTGCGAACGATGCGGGCATAGCTCGGCCACCAGACGACGACCAGCGCGATCACGGCATTACGCACGTCCGGCCCTAAGGCTGCTGTGACGGCCATCGCCAGAATGATCGTCGGGAAGGCCATGAACAGCTCGGTGAAGCGCATGATCGCCTCATCCCAGGTCCCGCC
Source organism: uncultured Anaerolineaceae bacterium (assembly GCA_964652205.1). Lineage (GTDB taxonomy): Bacteria > Chloroflexota > Anaerolineae > Aggregatilineales > Phototrophicaceae > ZC4RG36. Next base: position 4,363 of record CAZZAO010000169.1, read on the forward strand.
GAGGAAGCCCGAAACCGCGCCGATGGCTGTGCCGATGGTGCTGCCGATGATGATGACGATAAAACCGGCGGGAATGGTGATGCTTCCGCCGTAGAGGACGCGGCTGTAAATATCGCGGCCCAGTTCGTCCGTCCCCCAGAAATGGGTCGCGCCGGGCGGCTTGAGGCGTTGGACGACATCCTGCGCCAGCGGGTCGGACGGCGCAATCGCGGGGGCGAAGATCGCCAGCAGAATCCAGATCAGGACGACGATCATGCCGATCACCATCAGCGGATTCTTCCGCGCGAGATACAGCATCCGGCTGGCCCTGCGATTAGTGGGATCGGATGCGCGGATCGAGGAAATAGTAGAGGATGTCGACAATCAGGTTTACCGCCACGTAGATAACCGCGATCAGGATACTGCCGCCCATAATCGCCGGGAAGTCCTGCGATGTTGAGGCGCGAAACATATAGCGGCCTATGCCCGGCCAGGCGAAAATTGATTCGGTCAGCACCGCGCCTGACAGCACATTGCCGTAGGACAGGCCAATAATGGTGACAACCGGGATGAGCGCGTTCGAGAAGGCGTGCCGCAGCACGATCACACGTTCACTCAACCCTTTGGATCGGGCGGTCCGCATGTAATCGAGGCTCAGAACTTCGAGCATCGACGAGCGCGTGACGCGGCTGATGAGCGCCGCCATGTACAGCGCCAGGATGATGCTCGGCAGCGCCAGATGCCAGGCGGCATCGCGGAAAACGTCCCATCGGCCCGCCGCAATACTGTCCACCAGCAGCAGGCCCGTGACCACCGGCGGCGCGCCGATTCGGGCGCTCATGCGGCCTGGCCCGGCAGCCCAGCCGAGCTGGCCGTGGAAAATCGCCAGCCCAAGCAGCGCCAGCACAAAAATCGGGATGCTGACGCCCAGGAGTCCGACCGTTCGCACGATGAAGTCGATGGGTTTGTTGTACCAGACTGCGCTGACGACCCCGAAGCCTACGCCGATCAGGACGCCGAGCAGGGTGGCAAAGGTTGCCAGTTCAGCGGTCGCCGGGAGAAACTGCTTAATGTCGTCGGCGACCGGATTGTGCGACTTCATCGAAATGCCGAAATCGCCGTGGAGCAGGTTGGTCACGTAAATCAGGTACTGCTCAGGCGGCGACTTATCGAGGCCCCACTTTTTGCGGAACGAATCGACGATTTCTTTATTGTTGAGCTGATTAGCGGGAATGTTGGAGTTGATCGGGTCAGCCGGGATGGCATTGGCGATCACAAAGGCGACCAGCGTGATCCCAAACAGCAGTGGAATGATGAATAAAACACGGCGGACGATATACAGATAAATGGGCATTGACAGTCCAGGTTCACATGGCAGCGTGCTGCCGCGATTCGGTTCTTGCCTCCTGCTGTGCCGGTGACGTGATGGCTCGAAACAGCCAGACTGTTCCCGACCATCGAGGCTTCAACCCTGTCCCTGAAGGAAAGCGGGACGGGATGGCGTACCGGCCTGCCTGACCGATACGCCATCTCATCAGGAGCGAGAGAGGTGGTTCTGCCTTAGCGGCTCATCAGCCCGACGTCGTACAGCCACACCGGCTGCCAGTAGAAGTCCTTGATGTCCGAGCGGTAGGCGAACTGCACGTTCGGCACGAGGAATGGCGCCCACGGGCCTTTTTGTTGCAGGTAGTCCTGAATCTTGGCGTACAGCTCGACACGCTTGGCCGGGTCAGCCTCGACGCGCGCCTGATCGCGCAGGTCGAGAATTTCCTTATCGGCGGTCGCTTCGTCCCAGCGCGCGCGGGTGCTGGCGACGGCAGCGCCGGGCAGGAAGGAGAGAATGTCGATTGGGTCGAAGAAGTCCGGCCCCCAGAACCAGTAGCCGAGGCAATTTTCGCCCTTACGGTAGCCTTCGAGCTTGGTGTTGATGTCGCCACCCGCCAGCGTGACCTTGATGCCAATTTCGGCCAGGTCAGCGGCGATCTTCTGGGCGTTGGTTTCCATGTTGACGCCCTGTGACGTGTAGCTGGGATAGTCGAGGTTGATCTCGAATCCATCCGGGTAGCCCGCCTGCGCCATCAGTTCCTTCGCTTTGGGGATGTCGCGCTTGAACGCCTTGTCTTCGCCGTAAGCGCCTGCGAAGATTCCGGTCAGGTTGGTGGCCGGGGTCGCGCCGCCCCACAGCGTCTTGTAGCCGTCATAGTCGAGGGCGTAGCGCACGGCCAGTTCAACCGTCGGGTCGGCAATCGCGCCGCAGGTGGCCTTGTCGCGGTTCATCAGCAGGAAGTGCGTGATGATGCCGGGGCCGCTGAAAATCGCCACATCGGGATTATCCTTCAGGCTGGCGATGTCGTCCGAAGACAGGTCGTTGGCGAGGTCAATGTCGCCAGACGTCAGCGCGACCTTCTGGGCTGCGGCTTCAGGGATATTCTGGAAAATAACCTTATCGAAGTAGGGCGCGGTTCCCCAGTAGTTCGGGTTACGGGTGAGGACAACTTCGACGTCCTTCGTCCAGTGGTCAATGACGTATGCGCCGCTGCCTGCCGACTGGTTGTTCAGATAGGCTTCAGCCTTGTCGGCGGTGTCCGCGCCGACGTCGGCGGAGCCGCCCTGTTCCTTGACGAGTTTGCTATCAGAGATGCCGAAGCCATTCTGACCGGCCAGCACCGCCAGCAGCGCCGGGTTTGGCGCGGTCAGGGTGAGCTTAACCGTCGCCGGATCGACCGCTTCGACGCTGGCGAAGTTCTGCGCGGGCTGCGACGGGTTGCTCTTCAGGTTCTTGATGCGGTTGAGCGAGAAAACCACGTCGTCTGCCGTCAGCGGGTTGCCGCTGGCGAACTTGATGTCGGTACGCAGGGTGAAGGTGTAGGTCAGGTTGTCGGGGGAGACTTCCCATTTGGTGGCGATCATTGGCTCAATCGTCGCCGCGCTGTCTTTGGGGAATGTTACCAGCGTATCGTAGACGCCCTTGAGGATCGTGCCGGTTTCCTGGGTGTAAGCACGATTCGGGTCGAGCGAGTCGATGGTTTCGGAAATGCCGATGACAAGGGTCTTGTCATCCTGAGCGCGGATCACGCCTGCGGTGACGAGCATCACCACCAGCGCAAGCGCCAGTACACGATAAACTTTCATACGGTCGGCTCCTTTATGAATATCCACGACAGGTAAGTTATATTAACTTTCGAGAATCAGATTGTAACTGATGAAGTTGACCAGAATCAAGCAATTCCTATTGGTTATAGTCGCACGGGCCTTATTCGATATGCTATAGTCTGATTCCCGGATTGGCGCTTATCCATGCTGAGGACAGAGATGACGTACACCGAACGCTTGCAGAAGTTTCAGGCTTTGCTCGGCGCTGCCGCCGACCTGGCCTATTTCCCGGTTAGCTCGTCTGACCTGCAATACCTGACCGGTATCCCGCGCGATATCCCGAACTACGGCGCGACGATTCATCCCGGCGCGTGGCTTGAAGGCGCGTGGTTCGCGCCTGACCACACGCCCGTTTTCACCGTCCCGCGCATGTCAGCGGAGTTCGACGGGCTGGAGAAGATTCAGGGCATCGAGCAGCGCGTGCTCGGCGACTGGGATGACCCGGAAAAGCTGGTCGCGGATGTCCTCAAGGGCTTCAAGCTCCCGCCGAAGCCGCGTGTGGCCGTCAGCAACTGGAGCAGGGGTGAGACGATTGTTCATCTTCAGCACCTGCTGCCGGACGCCGTCTTTATCTCCGGCACGGACATTCTGCGCGAGCTGCGCGTGATTAAGACAGAGGACGATATTGCCGTCATGCGCGAAGCGGGCCGCATCACCGAGGCGGCGTTCGCCGATGTGCTCAGCAAGCTCAGGATCGGCATGACCGAGCTGGAGATTATCACCGAGGTCGATTTCCAGATGCGCCGCCACGGCTCGCTCGGCCCGACTTTCACCACTTCCCTCTATACCACCGGCCCGAATCACCCGCGCATTACCGGAGACCGCGAGAAGAAGTGGCATCGGCAGGTCGGAACTGGCGTCTCGGTGCTGTTCGACTTCGGCGCGGAGCATGATGGCTGGTGTTACGACTATGGCCGCACCGTCTCTTTCGGCGAACCAACCGCCGAGCAGATCAGGGTACATCGCGTCATCATGGACTCGCAGGCTGCTGGAATCGCCGCGCTCAAGGCTGGCGAAGTGACCTGCGAACAGGTTGACGCGGTTGCGCGCAAGGTCGTCGAGGACTCCGGCTACGGCCCCGCTTTCCGTCACCGTCTCGGTCACGGCATCGGCATGGATGTCCACGAGCCGCCATTCCTGACCAGGACCAGCACGGTCCCGGTGCGCGAAGGGATGCTGTTCACCATCGAGCCGAGCATCATGCAGGACACCGGCGCGTCGGCCCGGATCGAGGACATCATTGTTGCCCGTCCCGGCGGCGGCGAAGCGCTGACTACAGGCTGGCCCGACCTGATCGTTGTGAGCTAAGTGAAGCGAAGTGATGCGTGATGAGTCAAGCGTGAGGAGCGAGGGAAAATACAGTCACTGTATTTTCCCGTTCTGATCGTTTGCTCGTCACGCATCACGCATCACTTTCCACCCATTACCTTTTACTGCCCGCGAGACCTATCATGAAAAACATTCGGCTTGGAACCAGCGACCTCGACGTTTCGGAGATTTCGCTCGGCTGTATGCGAATCTCGAAGCTGGCGACTCAGGACATTGCCGCGCTGATTCACACAGCGCTGGACGAAGGCATCAACTTCTTCGATCATGCCGATATTTACGGCGGCGGGCAGTCGGAAGCGAAGTTCGCCGAGGCGCTCGGCATGACCCCGCGCCTGCGCGAGACGATGCTGCTGCAAAGCAAGTGCGGTATTCAGCAGGGATACTGGGATTTCTCCAGACAGCATATCCTCGAAGCGGTCGCTGGCAGCCTGAAGCGGCTGCAAACCG
>CAZZAO010000170.1:0-9174 GCA_964652205.1 uncultured Anaerolineaceae bacterium
GCGCGGGTCGCGGCGGCGCTGCGGCTCCGCAGTGAGCATGACAGCAAGCCGATGGAGGTCAGGGTCGAAGTTGATTCAACCACGCCGCAAATTCGCGGCGACCGCGAGAAGCTCTCGCAGGTGCTGATGAACGTGGCCGATAACGCCTTCAACTACACCTACGCGGGCGGGACGATCACGCTGCGCGCCGGGCTGCGTCCCGGTTTCGATCAGGTGCTGATCGCCGTCAGTGATACCGGAATCGGCATCCCTGAGGAATTTCAGCCGCGTGTCTGGGGGCGCTTCGAGCGCTATGACGAACATGCGCTGGTCATGGAAGTGGCGGGAACCGGCCTCGGCCTCTCGATTGCCCGCACGCTGGTCGAAATGCATCGCGGCGAAATCTGGTTCGAGTCCGAAGTTAATCAGGGGACGACCTTTTACGTGGCGCTGCCCATTCATCAGGTGGATCATGATACCGTCCGTGTCACCGACCTGGACAGGGAACAGACGGCCTTATAGGAGCTGCCGATGGCGCATATTCTGGTCGCGGAAGACGAACGCGACATCCGCGAATTAATCAACTTCACGCTTATGTTTGGCGGCCATACCGTGACTCTGGCCGCTAACGGCGCGGAGGCGGTCGAAAAGGTCGAGGCTGCCAGTCCCGACCTGATTATGATGGACGTGCGGATGCCGAAAATGACCGGCTACGAAGCCTGTCGCCAGATCAAGGCGATGGACGCCGTCAAGGACGTGCCGGTAGTCTTTCTCTCCGCCAAAGGGCAGGACGAGGAAGTTCAGACCGGCATTGGCGCGGGCGCGGCGGCCTACATCCTCAAGCCGTTTGCGCCGCAGGAGCTGATCGAACAGGTCAATGCCATTCTCAGCAAGCACGCCGATTCTTCGACCACGCCAGAGGTGACGCCCTCTTAGGCCGCTATGAGCGCGATTACTGTCAACGACGACGTGATCCATTACGAAGTCCTGGGACGGGGGCGAGCCGTTGTGCTGCTGCACGGCTGGCTTGGTTCCTGGCGTTACTGGATTCCGGCCTTGCAGCAGCTTCAGGCCCGATACCGGGTCTACGCGGTTGACCTGTTCGGCTTTGGCGACTCCGGCAAGAAACCGGAGCGTTATACGCTCGATAAGCAGATTGAGCTGCTGGCCGATTTCATGCGCGAGCTGGGCATCCCCAAAGCCGCCGTGATCGGGCATGGCCTCGGCGCGGTCGTCGCCGCCGAGTACGCTCGCCGCGCGCCTGACACAGTCGCCCGGATGATGCTCATCAGCCTGCCGCTGTTCGATCCCGGTGGACTCGACCAGCGCGTGCCGGTCGTGCCGAAACCGGCTCCGCTGCCCGACCTGACCGGCTTTGCCTCGCCGAAGCCAGTCATCAAGCCGCTGGCAGGGCGCTCGGCGCAGAGCGCGGCGCTCAATGCGGCGCTGGCCGAAGCGGCCCGCATCCGCGCGGACGGCGAGTCGGCCAGAGTCTCGCTGGCGCCGGTCGCTGAGGACGTGGCCGAAACGCCGGGGTATAACCCGCTGCCGGGTTTGCTGCCTGACCTCGATAGCATCCTCTCCAAAGCTTTCAAGCGTTCCGAGCCGGAGTACGCCAAACTGCGTGTTGACCTCGAACGCACCGATGCCCGCGCGCTGCCGCGTTCGATCAGCGCGTTCGACGCCGGACACATGCTCGATACCCTGCGCCTGCTGATTCAGCCGACCGTCGTCCTGCACGGCATCGACGATCCGGTGCTGCCGCTGCCGAATGAGGCCGTCTGGAATTATGTCACGACTGGCAGGGACGCGACTTTGCTCCCGGTGCTGCTGCCCGGCATTCGCCATTTCCCGATGCTTGAATACGGGCGCTTCGCCCGCCTTGCGTCCGACTTCCTCGACGCGCCGGACATCAACCGGCTCGAAATCAAGGATCGCTGGCGTCGCCGCACGCGCTAACCCCTCACCCCTCTGTGCGGTCTCCGCTTCGCTCAGACTTCAAAAGCCGCCGATCCACTTTCGCCCTCTCCCTCAGAACGAGGGGTGAGGTTAGCCGTCCCCGCGCGCTGATCTGCTCACTTAGCACCATTCCGCGCGTGGTCGATTGCCCCGGCGTCGGCGGCAGGATACCATTGGCTGCGTCTGGCAGGGCGATTCTGCGCCTGTCGTTTTCACCGACGCAAACTTCAAAGGGAGCTGAACGTGGCCGATCTCAAAGGCAAAGTGGCTTTTCTCACCGGCGCGGCTGACGGGCTTGGCCTTCAGATCGCTAAACTGTACGTCAGGGCCGGGATGCGCGTGGCGTTGTTCGACATTCAGGCCGACAAGCTCAATAAGCTGGCGGACGAATTTAAGGCGGGCGGCGCAGACGTCCTGCCGCTAGTCGTCGATCTGGCCGATGCCAGCGCGACTCAGGCTGCCGTTCAGCAGGCGCTCGACCATTACGGCACGCCGCGCGTGCTGGTGCATAACGCCGCGCTGCTCAAGGAAGTCTCGATGATCGACGTCAAGTTCGAGAACTGGCGGCGCGAGCTGGACATCATCGTTCAGGGCGCGTTCATCCTCTCGAAGGCCGTCTGGCCCGGCATGATCGAGGCCAGAAGCGGCAGCATCGTCTACGTCTCGTCTGGCTCGGCGCTGGCGGGCTTCGTCAAGGAAACGGCCTACACCCCCGGCAAGCACGCGCAGGAAGGGCTGATGAAGGTGCTGTCGATGGAAGGCCAGCCGTTCAATATCGCCGTCAATACGATCACCACCGGCGCGCCGATTAAAACGCCGATGTCGGCCTCGCACTATACCGAGGAGCAGCGCCAGAAGTGGATCGACGTCGCTCTGATCGCCCCGGCTTTCGTCTGGCTGGCGAGCCTCGACGCTTCGATTGCGACCGGCCACCGCCTGAATGCCTGGCAGCTTTCTGAGGCGATCCGCTTCACCCGGAACAACCCGATCTAACGACCGGCTAAAGCGCCCGAATCGGGCCGAAGATCATCCCCCTGTACTTTATGGACGCCGCCTGGAACGGCGGCGTCTTTAGTCCCCACAGAGACCCTCTCGTTCCAGCGCCTTACGTCATGATTTAAACTGCCCCTGACGTGGAATGTCCATTCGCGGGTTATGGCGCTGGATTGCGCTCAGGATGTCGGCGAATGCACAGGTTGGTTAATGACCTCAAGCGTCAAACCAGCCCCTTATTCGCGCCAATCAGTGAAAGCCTGTTAGACTATCACTGCTGAACTTGCAGCGCTGATTTCTTTACCCGACAGAGGATTGAGTGCCGATGGCTACAGAAGTCACGACAGCCGAAAAGATTCGGCGGCTGCCCTGGAATCTTGGCCTCAACGCAGCCAACAATATTTTTGCGCAGCTCACTTTTTTCGGTTCTGTCTTTATCCTGTTCCTCAATGAGCTGGGCGCGAGTAACTCGCAGATCGGTTTTCTGCTCGCCATGCTGCCGTTCACCGGCCTCGTGGCGCTGTTTATCGCGCCTGCGGTCGCGCGCTTCGGCTATAAGCGCACGTTCGTCACCTTCTTCGGGCTGCGTAAGGTCGTCGCGGCGGCGCTGCTGCTGGTTCCCTTCGTCTCGACCCATTACGGCAACGGCGCGGCGCTGACGCTGATGACCATCATCATGTTCGCCTTTGCCCTCTCTCGTTCCATCTCAGAAACTGGCCTCTATCCGTGGTCACAGGAGTTCATCCCCAACTCGATTCGCGGCAAGCACTCCTCGTTGAACGACATCATCGGTCGCCTGACCACCATTGCCGCGCTGGCCTTCGCGGGCTACGTCCTCGGCCTGTCAGCGCACATCGACCGATATACGCTCCTGTTTGCCATTGCGCTGGTGTTCGGCGGGGTCGCCGTCTGGTCGGCCACGCACTTGCCCGGCGGCGCGCCGACTGAGACAGAAACGACGTCCTACCGCAAATTTGGCGACGTCATCCGCGACCGCAATTTTGTCTGGTACGTCACCGGTCTGAGTCTGGCGACACTCGGCGCGGCCGCGCTGGCCTTCCTGCCGCTCTACATGCAGAATCAGATCGGCCTGAGCGACAGCGCCGTCGTCTGGGTGCAAATTGGCACGACCGTCGGCGGCCTGTCGGCGACCTACCTGATGGGCTGGGCGGCAGATCGCTACGGCAGTAAGCCGGTGCTGTTGCAGGGATTATATTTTAAGGCGCTGCTGCCGATTGGCTTCCTGCTGATTCCGCGCCTTACCGACCTCAGCCTGCCGATTGCACTGCTGATGTCGGCCATCTGGGGCGTCGTCGAGATTGGCTGGGCGATTGGCGTCGGTCGCCTGCTGTTCACGCGCGTCGTCCCGTCCGAGAAGCGCGGCGAATATATGGCGGTCTTTTATGCCATTGTCGGCGTCGTCGGCGGCCTGAGTCAGATTTTCAGCGGCGTCCTGCTCGACGCGACTTCCCATGTCTCCGGCCAACTCTGGATTCTGCCGGTTGACCAGTTCACGCCGCTGTTCCTCGGCAGCCTGGTGCTGATGGTCGCTGCTATCGTCGTCTTCAGCCGCGTCCATCCCGATAGTGACGTGAGTGTGGGGGAATTTGCCGGAATGTTCGTTCACGGCAATCCCGTGCTGGCGCTCCGCTCGGTCGCTGGCTACTACCAGGCGAAGGACGAGCGCTCGATGGTCGAAGTCACCGAGCGAATGGGCGCGACCAAGAGTATGCTGACCGTCGAGGAGCTGCTTGAAACGCTGGTTGACCCGCGTTTCAACGTCCGCTTCGAGGCGATTATCTCGATTGCGCGGATGGGGCCAGACCCGCGGCTGGTCGAGGCAGTCAGCGGCGTCCTTGATGGGACTGAAATTTCATTGAGCGTGATCGCAGCCTGGGCGTTAGGGCGCATGGGGAGCGATGCCGCGCTGCCCGCTTTGCGGCGCGGCCTGCACTCGACTTATCGCTCGCTTCAGGTTCACTGCGCCCGGTCGCTGGGGACGCTCGGCGATCAGACGGTTGCGCCGCTGCTGCTCGAACGCCTGATGAAGGAAACCGACAAGGGCGTGCGCATGGCCTTCGCCTCGGCGCTCGGCAATTTGTGCTACGAGCCAGCGCTGCGCCCGATTTTCGACATGCTTGACGAGACGGAGAACGAAGGCGCGCGTATGGAACTGGCGCTCGCTGTCGCCCGCGCCGCCGATGGCGAGCAGCGCTTCATCCCGCTGCTGCGCGGCCTGCGCGGAGACTTAGGAACCAGCGCTTCGCAGGCGATTCTGCCGCTCAAGCGCCGCCTCGACAAGGCTTCGCGCGCCGACTTTATCGCGCTGATCGACCACTGCGCCCATACTTTCGCCCGCAATCAGTTCGACAGCGGCACGGTCGAACTGGCCGGCGTGATCGACGGCCTGCTGTCCGCCGATGTCGCCGTGTCGGAGCGCGAAATCCTGACCGAGTGCGCGCAAAAGCTGCGCCAGTACAAGGCCGCTCGTCTGGAGTACCTCGTCCTGGCGCTGCTGATGTTCCAGCTTCTGTGATCGCAGACGCAGATTCTGTCTCCCGTCGGGCCGCGATAGTTCGCGCCCGCTCCCCTCTCCCACCGGGAGACGAAGTGGTATGGCCTCGTTCGCGCCGCGCAGCGGCGTCTCGACCCGCAGGGCGAACAGGCCATCACCAGGGGCCAGGGGTGAGAGGGCGATTCCCCGTCGGGCCGCGACAATTCGCACCCGCTCCCCTCTCCCACCGGGAGAGGGGAGCGGGTGCGAGGGGGTCAGCTTTCCGTCGGGCCGCGACAATTCGCGCCCGCTTCCCTCTCCCGCTGGGAGAAGGGCCGGGGGTGAGGGGGTCGGCTTTCCGTCGAGGCAGGATGCACCCTGCCCGCTCTTTCGCCCTGACGCTGTCAACCGGCGCGTTTCGTGCGCTAGTCTATTCCTTGATTTCCGCGCACGCGCCCGCCAGACCGCCGCCCTCGATGCGCGCCAGATAGGGGCGCAGCAGCGTCAGCGCCGACAGCGGATACGGCGTCGTGATCGTTTCGAGAATATCGTTCGTCACCGGGTCGAGCAGGTGGCCGACGACCGTCCCCTGCGGCACGATCTTGCCCAGGTCTTCTTCCCTGGCGACAGGCAGATACAGCCCCGGAGCCGAAACGCGCAGCGGGGTTGTGCCGCCTGCGAACTTCGACGTCGGTTCTGGCAGGTCGGCCTCAACCAGTACGCCTGCCTTGCCGAGCGCGCGGCGCAGGCCGGTCGCCACGCGATCCGCCCAGACTTCTTCCTGAGTGCCGCGACCGCCCATCTCGATCCAGAGGCCCATCGCGCCTTGCGTGCGCGCATAGCCGGTCAGGCTGGTCTGGCGATCCGGCCCGTTGATGGTGTAGGGCGCGCCGAACCACGCGGCAAGTTGTTCGCTGCCGGGGAACTGGTAGGCGAAGCAGTTGACGCACCAGCTCCCGCCGCCGTGGACGTCGAGCACCACATCGACGCCATCGACGGCCTGTTCAGCCAGCACCGCCGCCAGTCGCTGGGTGTGCGAGCCGGTCTTGCTGCCGGGGAATGAGCTGTTCAGGTCGAGCACGTCGAGCGCGGTGTAGCGCGAGTCGGCTTCCATCGCCAGCGGGTGCGTCACCGGAACCACGCGCAGTGAGCCTTTCAGTTCGCTCAGGGGCGTCTCGGCCAGCAGTTTGGCAATCGCGCGTGTCCCCCACGGGCCTTCGTCGCCGTGGACGCTGGCGGTCAGCAGGCCGACTGGCTTGCCCGTGCCGACGCGCCCGATCTTGATCTTCACACTGCCGTAAGCGGCAGTCGAAGTGACTTCATGTTCTTCCCAGACAATCGCATCTTTTAGCATTTGAGCAGTCATTATTGAATTCCTGTTGCAAAGTAGCAGAAAACCATCTACCTGAGATTGTATCCCACGCGGCGGGATTGTCGACAGTCTACATGAGGCCACATTGGACTGAATTCGCTTTTGGCCTGGCCGTTCTCTGCCTTTGGACAGAGCGCCGTTCCCGACGATGGTCGGGTGTGAAATTGCGCGTTCGGGTGGATGAAGGCGCGGCGCTGCCGGTGTATCTTGAGGCTATTCAAACGTGAGCATAAACAGGGACAAACGATCATGACTCAGGCAGTGCGCGTGGAGATTGCAGTGATGGAAATCGACGAAATCTCGGCATCTGATGAATATGAGAACGGCATTCCCGAAGGCTTCGTCGTCGAAGACCCGACTCATTGGGCTGTGACCGATCTGCGCGCGTTGGCCGCAATTGACCCGCAGCGCTGGCCGATCCTCGACCGCAGCCAGTGGGTTTTCTAAGCTACAGCCTGCCGACAACGGCATAGCTGCTGACGCGGGGCTTTCCTTCGGGGAAGCCCCGCGTTGCTTTTCAGCATGAGGTGAGGCTGACTTCGCCCTGAGCCTTTAGGCAGAGATGGCGACCCGCCCGATGCCCCGGCAAAGATCGGTTTTCCGGCGGATGATTGCGCGCGGCGGCGGCTGTATCCTGATGCATATTCTTCTCTCTCGCAAAGGAATCCAGATCATGAGCAAGTCACGCCGTATCATCGCTGCATCGCTGTTCGCTCTCTCGCTGGCCGCCACAGCGGCCATTCCGGCCTTCGCTAAAGTCAACGAGTACGAAGGTCAGCATAAGATCAACGAGTACGAAGGTCAGCACAAGGTTCACGAGTATGAGGGCCAGCACGGCTTCATCATCGCCGAGCCGAGTGAGTGGGCTGCGGCTAAGGCGAGCGCTCGGCTGCTCTAAGTCGTGTCGTCAGGTTTTGTGCCAGAGGAATACCTCGGACTACTTGACGCCGGTGTACGCTGAAATTAAGCCTGAGCAGAGACAACCGCATAGATCATCACGCGAGGCGCGTCAGCAGACGGGCCTCGCTTTACGTCCTGATGGGCGCACGTTTCTGGACAAAATCAGGTATCCTAATGGGGACGTGGCGCTGACTCCAGCGGAGTGTTTTTGTGCAGCGAGCTTTAATTTTTGCCAATGGGGATGCTAACGATGGCCCGATGGTGCGGCGCGCGCTGGCCGATGCCGGAGATGCGCTCGCCATTGCCGCCGACGGCGGAGCGCGGATTGCGGCCTCTTACGGCGTGCGGCTCGACATGGTCGTTGGCGACATGGACTCGCTGTCTGCCGGGGAACTCGCCGCGCTGGAAGCCGCTGGAGTGCAGATCGAGCGTTACCCGGTTCACAAGAATGAAACCGACCTTGAGCTGGCGCTGAGCCGCGCGGTCGAGCGCGGCGCGACGTGGATACGGATCATCGGCGGCGTCGGCGACCGGCTCGACCAGACCCTGAGCAACCTTTATCTGATGGCGCTCCCGCTTTTGAGCGGTCACAACGTTCGCTTGGTGGCGGGCAAACAGGAAACGCGGCTGCTCTACCCCGGCACGACGGTCATCGACGGCGAGCCGGGGGACACGATCTCGCTCGTGCCGCTGACTGGAATCGCGCGCGGCGTGCGTACCGAAAACCTGTATTATCCGCTGCGCGACGAGGACTTGTTCTTCGGCCCGGCGCGCGGCGTCAGCAACGTCATCAGCGCGGCCCCGGCGCAGGTCAGCCTGCGCGACGGCGTGCTGCTGCTGGTGCATACCCTGGGGCGGGCCTGAACATGACCACCATTACGGTCGCTAAACGCGACGAAAAAGGCGCGGCTTTGCTGAGCTACGAGGGGACGGTCGTCGAGCGCGGCGCGACCTGGGTCTGCCTGCGCGCCGTCTTCGGTCGTGCCGACCATGACGCGGGCTATGTCACCTTTCGGCGCGGTGACGTTATGACTGAATGGTTCTACGCCGACCGCTGGTACAATGTTTTCCGCTTGCAGGACGTCGATAGCGGCCAGTTGAAAGGCTGGTACTGCAACGTCACCCGGCCCGCGAATATCACCGAGACTGCCGTGACCGCCGACGATCTGGCGCTCGATCTGTTCGTCTCGCCCGACGGCGCGGCGCTGCTGCTCGACGAGGATGAGTTTGCCGCGCTCGACCTGTCCGCTGACGACCGCGCCGGGGCGCTCAGGGCCATCGACCGCCTGCTTGAAGCCGTCGACAGCCGGACGCCGCCCTTCGACGAGCTGCCCGACTGAACGTCAATTTATCGGTCGTTGAAAAAGGGTGTGGTCGCTGCCACTCAAGGCTCGCCCCTCTCCCATCGGGAGAGGGGACGGGGGCAGGGCAAACGCATCAAATTTGATCGGAGTTTCAAGAAAGCTCATATCGGTTT
>CAZZAO010000171.1:0-8919 GCA_964652205.1 uncultured Anaerolineaceae bacterium
CTCGTGTTGCCATGCCCTCATTATATCATGTCATCTCTGCTTCGTTTCTCCATAAATAAGGGACTAAACGCTCCAAGGCGATTTGTTCAAGTCTACTATCTCCCACTGTAAGTAAGAGAGCTATCGCTTCACCAATAACCCCAGAATGTTCACTATCAAATGTCGCTTCGCCTTTACGCGAATCTCGCTCAACAATTAGTTGTTGAAATTTGCTGAACAATTTTACCATTGATGCCGTAGCGTCAGTAATTCGTTTCAAACGTTCTTGTCTTTTTGCTTCTATATAGCCCCTTTCCGCCAAATGTTCATTAAGAAAGCCGCCGATCAGCGCCCCAAGGACACCAGAACCACCACCTATAATTGCTACAAGAAGAGTCGAATCCATTGCTTACTCCCATTAATTAACGACCGCAATCAGCAATGTGTTTATATCATAGTTGTTTTCACGTTTTACGCTAAGTAATCATCTTTCCTATAGCGTTATTCTTCGGTCAGGACAATGTCGAGGCTGTAGAGCAGCGCGAGGGCTTCGGGCAGGCGGAATCGGGTCTTTTTGAGGGTGTTGACGTTCGCGGCGATAGTGTAGTGGGTCGCGCCGGTGAAGTCAGCGTTGGTCAGGTTGGTGTGATGGAAGCGGCTGCCCGTCAGGTCAGTGCCGGTGAAGACCGCGCCGGTCAGGTCGGCTTCGGCAAAGTCGGCCTCGTGAGCGACGCAGTCGGTGAGGCTGATTCGGGGCAGCCTGAGGCCGAAGAATGAGGCGTAATTCAAGGCGCAGTCGTGGAAATTCATGGCTTTAAGCAGCGTCGCCTTTTCCCAGGTCGCTTCCGTCCAGTTGATGCCGAGCAGCTTGCACGACTCGAAGCGGACGTCGCGGAAACGCGAGCCGCTGACGTGGCTGAGGCTCAGGTCACAGCGAACGAAGGCGCAGTTGATGAAGCTGCACTCGCGCAGGGTCGCCTCGTTGAAATTACATCTGGTGAAGGTGGTATTGCGGGCATCCCTGAACTGGATCAGGCGCTGGCTGTAATCCTGATTCTTCAACTCGGCGTCTTCGATCAGCGGGTCGGTGAGGAAGTCCATGCAGCATCCACTCCTGATGGGGCGCAGTCGGCGTGACAATATATACCATCAGCGCGACAATGAAACAAATGTGCGACGACCTCACCCCCTGCCCCCTCTCCGTTTACGGAGAGGGGGAGCGGATGCGAACCATTGCGGCTCGGCGGAAGACGACCCCTCCTCCTGTCCCCCTCTCCGTAAACGGAGAGGGGGGAGCGGATGCGAACCATCGTTTTAGCTTTCTCCCCTCGCCTAGCTGTACTCAGCGGTCGGGAGAGGGGCCGGGGGTGAGGGACAGTTGGCGCGGGGCGTCGGGTGATGTATAAACCGAGGCTGTTGAAGACGGCACAAAGCAGAGGAACAGATGATGAGCGCAGCACGCGGATTTTCGGTCGCCCTTCGCTTCGAGCGGACGATGCTGCCGGAAGACCTGATCGCTTACGGGCGCAAGGCTGAAAAGGCCGGGTACGATGAGCTGTGGGTGGTCGAAGACCTGACATTCAACGGCGGTCTTTCGGCGGCAGCGACCGTGCTGGCGACGACCGAAAAGATTCGGGTTGGGATCGGGATTATGCCGGCAACGGCGCGCAACCCGGCTTATGTCGCCATGGATCTGGCGACACTGGCGCGGATTCATCCGGGACGGCTGCTGCCCGGTTTCGGTCACGGCGGGGGTCATTGGATGGAGCAAGTGGGCGCGGCCCCGACCTCACAGCTCGCGGCGCTTGAAGAGACGACGCAGGCTGTGCGCGGGCTGCTGCGCGGCGAGACGGTGACGCTGATGGGGAAGGAAGTCCATCTCAACGCGGTCAAGCTGCTGCTGCCGCCGGATGTCGTGCCGCCGATCTCGCTTGGCGTGCGGGCGACAAAGTCACTGACGCTGGCTGGCCGCTGCGCCGATGGGACGATTCTGACTGAAGGCGCGTCACCGACCTATATCCGCTGGGCGCGCGAGCAGATCGAGCGGGGATTACGCGAATCCGGCTGGATGGAGCCGCATCGGCTGACGGTATTCGCGCATTGCAGCGTCGATAGCGATGGCGACGCGGCCCGCGCCCGGATGCGCCCGGTGATGGCGCAGGAACTGGCGCACAAAGACAACCGCGTGCTCTGGGAGCCGAGCGAGCTGCTGCCGGAGATTGACGAATGGCTGGCCGACAGCGGTGAAGACCGGCTGGCGCGGCTGCCCGATGAATGGCTGGAGCAGCTCGCGGTAGTCGGCACACCTGAGGACTGCGCGGGAGCGATCCATCGGCTGGTCGATGCCGGGGCAAACTCGGTCGTCCTCGTGCCGAGTAGGGGACAGAATCCCGACGCGCTGGCGCAGATCCTCCCGTTGTTGTAGGAACGCGATACGGCACCGCGCCAGCAGAGGCGCAGGTGATTTCGGCTCAGGCGTCTCATGGCGTCTGAAGATGAAGTACGCTGTGAGGGTCATTCATCAGCGCGCGTTGCGGGAACGCGGTCTCCGCTTATACTTAAACTGATCGGCCCTACGGGATCGCTGTTTAGCTGCCGAAAGATCGAACGTCCCGCCGCACGGTCAGATTGATGGACGCGCCATGAGCGTTGATAACCTCGTCGGTCAAGTCTTAGGCCAGTACGAACTCAAGGAACTGCTCGGCGCGGGCGGCATGGGCGCGGTTTATCGCGCCTTTCAGTCGAACCTGAAGCGCGAGGTGGCGGTCAAGGTGCTGCCGTCGGGGCTGGCGACTCAGGCCGGGTATATCGAGCGCTTCAACCGCGAGGCCGAGATCGCCGCCTCGCTCGAACATCCCAATATCGTCCCGATTTACGATTACGGCACGCAGCACAATATCAGCTACGTCGTCATGCGCCTGCTCGGCGGCGGGTCGCTAGCGCAGCGACTCGGATCGAGCGACGACGGCGCGACGGCGCGGCCTTCGGTCGGCGAGACGGTGAATTTCCTGCGCCAGCTCGCCAGCGCGCTCGACTACGCCCACAGTCACAACGTCGTCCACCGCGACATCAAGCCGGGCAACGTGATGTTCGACAATCACGCCAGCGCCTATCTGGTCGATTTCGGCATCGCCAAGCTGATGGACGGCAGCAGCAACCTGACCGGAACCGGCATGATGGTCGGGACGCCATCGTACATGGCCCCGGAGCTATGGCGCGGCGAGCAGGCCAGCCCGGCCAGCGACCAGTACGCGCTGGCGGCGATGATCTACGGTATGTTGAGCGGTCGGCTGCCGTTTGAAGCGCCGACGCCCTATTCGCTGATGCACAAGCACATGAACGAGATGCCGACGCCGCTGCAAACGCTGCGGATGGACGTCCCGCCGTCGCTGACTCCGGTGCTGGAACGGGCGCTGGCGAAAGAAGCCCGCGCCCGCTTCCCGACGGCCACCGCCTTCGCGCAGGCGTTTGAGAATGCGTCCGAAGGCGCGCGCGGCCAGCCAACGGGCATCTTCACCGCGCCAGTCGCGCACCCGACGCCGAAGCCGCGTCACATCACGCCGCGCTCGACTCCGGCGATTGGCGCGGCAGTCTATACGCCGCAGACCTTCATGCAGCGTCCAAGCGCGCCAGCCATGCCGATTCCCGCGCCGCGCCGACAGAGTCCGCTGCTCTGGGTGCTGATCGGCGTCATCATCCTGCTGGCGGCGGCGCTGGTCGTGCTGCTGATTAACCCGTTCGGCAGCAGCCCGCCGCCGACGTCGAGCGCGATTATCGCTTCGCCGACCCGCGTCGGGACAGCGGCGATCCTGATTCCCTCGAGCGAGCCGCCGACGGCGCTTCTGCCGCCGACGACCCTTCCGGTCATCGTGCCGACGCTCGAAGCGACGACCGAAGCGGCCTTCGTCGTCATTTCGACGCAGATACAGGCGACGCTGAACACGCCGACTGAGACGCCAGATGCGGTAGAGACGAATGAGGCGGCGACGCAGGCGGCGCTGCTCGCGCTCGGCCCCAGTGAGACACCCACGCCGTCTGCGACCGCTGTGCCGAGCGCAACGCCGACCGACAGCGGCCCGGTGATCGTGCTGGTGCTGTCCCCAACGCCGACCGAGGCCAGCACGGCGACATCCGTCCCGACCGATACGCCTGCGCCAACGGACACCGCCGTTCCAACCGCGACTGAGGGCGCAATTATCCTGCTCGTCCCGACGACCGTGCCGACCGAGACGGCGATCCCGACCGAGACGGCTCTGCCGTCGGCAACGCCCACTCTGACGCCGACTGAAGGATCGGTCGTGCTGATCGTGCCGACCGCGACGCCCACACCGACCGAAACGGCTGCGCCGACGGAGACGGCTGTGCCGTCAGCTACGCCGACTGAAGCGGACACAGCAACGCCGACGCCGACCGCCACGGCCACTCCCAGCGCGACGCCACTGCCACCCGAGCCAGCGCCGCCGACGCTAACGCCGACGCCAACGGCCACTGACCTACCGACCGCAACGGACAGGCCGACGCCGATGGCAACGCCGACGGTCATTCCCGATTCGCCGCTGCTGATTCCGGGGAACAGCCCGATTCCGGTCTACAGCGCGCCGGACGCCAGCGCGGCCCTGCTGGAGCAGATCGGCGACTCGCTGCCGCGACTGGTGGTTGGCGCAAGCCACGACAGCCAGTATTTCCTGATTCAGTCGGGCAAGCTGCTCGGCTGGGTGGTGGCAAAAGGCGCGTTCAGTTACAGCGGCAACCTCGGCAGCATCCCGATTGTGGCCGATGACGCGCCGTTCCTCGACTCGAGTCAGGCTCCGCTGGTGGTATACGCCGAGCCACGTGAGGACGCAACGGAACTCGGCACAGCCGACGGCCTGCAACTGCTGATTACCGGGGTGAGCCAGCAAAAGGATTTCTTCCGCGTCGATTATTACGGGGCGGGCGGCTGGGTTCCGGTCGCTGCCCTGACGGCTGAAGGCAACCTGAGCACGATTCCGATTGTGCCGTTTGGCGCGCCGCAGTTGGTCGTCGGCGCGCAGGGGATCGCCATCCACAACCTGCCGGTCGATAGCGCCGATAACGTCGTGGCAACGGTGAGTTCGGTCGCGCTGCCGATCACCGGCATCACCAATGACCGGCTGTTCTGGCGCGTCGACCACAACGGTCAGGCAGGCTGGGTGAAAGTCCGCGTGCCGGGAGCCGACGCGCGCGGCGATCTATCGACCGTCACCGTCCTTCAGCCGCCAGCCAGCCCGACTCCGTTCGCGTCGGCAACGCTGACCCTGATCCCGATTGTGGTCGCGTCACCTGCCGCCACGGCGACGCCCGCCAGCACCGGCGTGACCGTCTCGAACTTCGCTAACGTCAATATCCGCAGCGGCGATGGCCTGAATTACCCGGTTATCGCCCGACTGGTGGTTGGCACGACCGCCGAGGTGCTGGGTGTCAGCAGTCGCGGCAGCGGCTGGTATCAGGTACGACTGCCGGATGGCACGGTTGGATGGGTCGGCTATAACGTCGTGCAGGTGCATGGCGATCCATCGACTCTGCCGCTGATCGAGCCGCCGTCACCGGAGAGCGCCAGTCAATCGTCATCCGGTGGGAGCGGCGGAGGCGGCAGCACGAGCCGACCGGCCAGCAGCGTCAACGGCGTGAACTGCAGCAAGCTCCGGCTGACCTCACCGCTATCGGTGGTTCACATCGGCGGCGAGATTTTCTACTGGGACCCAGCGCCGGGGGCGACCAGCTACCGGATCATCGCCAGCAACGAGTCGGGCAAGGCACGGATGATTCTGGAGACGACCTCGACGAATCAGAGCGCCGATACGAGCGGGTGGGCGGGCGACCATACGATTACGTGGTTCGTGCAGGCGCTCAAGGATGGCAACGTGGCCTGTACGTCAGCGGCGCTGTCGCTGCCGACGACGGGATAGATGAGGACTGAGTAAAGAAGAGCCGAGAACCGAGAACCGAGAGCCGAGAACCGAGAACCGAGAGCCGAGAACCGAGAGCCGAGAGCCGAGAGCCGAGAAAAAGAAAGACGAGAGCTGAAGACTGAGTAAAGAAGAACCGAGAGCCGAGAGAAAGGAAGGCCCTTGACGGAAGGGCTTTTTGTTGAGTGCTGCCTGTCCGCCCCCGACCCCTCTCCGCAAGCAGCGAGGGGAGCAAAACGGGACGAAGATTTTCGTCAGAAGACCGACCTCACCCCCGACCCTATCCGTGTGTACAGCGAGGGGAGCAAACCGGGACGAAGATTCCGTCAGAAGGCCGACCTCACCCCCGACCCCTCTCCGCAAGCAGAGAGGGGAGCAAACCGGGACGAAGATTCCGTCAGAAGGCCGACCTCACCCCCGACCCCCTTCGCGGCCTCCGGCTCCTGCCGAACAAAGAAACGTTCGGCACGCTACGCCGCAAGCGGAGAGGGGAGCAAAACCAGCGGTGAAACCCTCTCCCGGCCTGCGAGTGAGGTTGGATATTGGCGCTTAAGTTGACAACGATGAGGGACTCAAAGACGAAACTCTGATCTTTCAGCCTCTGGTGGCAAAGCCCGTACTCCTGATGGATTAAGCAACGGCTGATTCCGAGACTGCGCGGATTGAATCAGGTTGTGGCGCGGATGCGATAAGTCCCGCCCGCGTGGTAATACTGGCGGCGGTCGATATTCTCGACATAGGCGAAGGCGGTTTCGTGCTGGATGTCGTAGGCTGTCCACGGCGCGTCGAGCGTGAGTGAAGCGTTATGCAGCGCCACGCGGATCAAGTCGGCGGCGACTTTAGCGCCAGCAGCGCCGCTGCTGCCGTCAGCGTCGGTCGCAGTCGCGCGGACGGTGACGATCAGATCGAGCGTGTCGCGCGGCGAGTCGTTGGGGCTGCCGCCGCCCGTAAGCTGGATGACAATCAGCGGGAGCGCAGCAGCGGCGGGAGCCTGGATGCTGTAGATGCGCGCGCCAACAAGGTCAGTCAGGGCCGAGGCGGCGGCCAGTCGAGCGCGGATAGCTTTTTCGACGGTCTGGATCATGGCGGATTCTCCCTCACCCTGAGGACTGGCGGACGCGAACAGCCGCGCCCGTCATGATATTGAGCGCGGATTAGACCTTACGGCGACCTCACCCCCAGCCCCTCTCCGCAAGCAGAGAGGGGGGCGGAAGGCGACCTTACCCCCAGCCCCTCGCGGCAAGCAGAGAGGGGGGAATGGTCACAACCGACAGCGATTTTCCAGTCTTATCCGTTTAAGTGGACAGCTATGGGGGCGCAGCGCGCTGCACCCCTACAAACCCTCATGGCCCTTTATAGCCTGAGTTGTGATTTAGACGCGATTGCTCTGGGGATTGGGGGTGAGGGCTGGCGGGTGTGACGGCGGCGAACAGGCCGGGGAGCAGGCCGGCCAGCGTGGCGAGCATCGGGCGCAGGAATGGACGCGCGGCCTGATTCCGACCGCCATATTCGAGCGCGGCGGCATAGCTGACGTCCCCGGTCGTGATCGTCCGGCGCAGCAGGCCGGGACGCTCGACGGTGAGCGCGCGACGCAGGCGTCCGCTGTCAACGTTCGGCGGGTAGCCCGGCTGCGAGGCGACGTGAAGGCTGCGCTGGCGACGATAACGGCGTCCTTCAGGCGACGTCCCAAAGCTCGACCGCGCCAGCTCGACGCCTATTTGCGCGGCCTGTTCGAGCACGGCGTCGGCGTGACCCGGCGCGTGGACGAGCAACTGCTCCAGCGCCCGTTTATCGAGCGTGATCTGCCCGCTCATGGCGTCATCCGCGCGACGTAGGCTCGCAGAACGATGCGGTCGCTGTGCAGGTCGAAGCGCTGCATAACTTCGAGCGGCTGGCCGTCGATCACCACGCGGTCGCCGTCGCGCAGGTCGGCGTCGTGAGGCAGCGTCAGGACATCGTAGGTGCGATTGACCTCACGCTCGGCGACCAGCCCACGCCAGTCACGCCAGTGAAACGGATCGAGGCGGCAGGCGACGCTGGCTACTGCCGTTCCCCAGGTCGGGACACTGTTGCCGTCGGCGTCGGTGGTGGCCGCCGGTCGCAAGATGGCGCAGGTGTCGGGCAGAGTCAGCAGCGCGTCGGCGCGAAGCTGATCGAGTTCGGCGGGGGTGAGCATCAAGCGCTCCTCCTGTCTCCCATCTGGCGTCCAGAGCGGGGACAACGGGCGCAAGCTGATGTCGCATCCGGCCCGTTCAAGCTGACGAATGGCGTTCTCACCGGCTGATATCCTCACGAATGCGTTCGGACGTGAGGGCAGGGGCGCGGCGACGATAACTGGCGGCCATCTCGCGGTAGTGATGGACAAGCTGGCTGCGTTTGAGGTCATGATTGTCGGTCGAGACATCGAAGCGGTCGGCAACAGCAGCGGCTCTGGAGTCCCAGACGTCTGCCGCCGCGCGATCCATGTCATAGGCGCGGAAGGTCAGGGCGTAGGCCGAGCCGCCGGTACTGGCGCTGAAGCGCAGGTGTCCGGCGCGGCTCTCGACGGTATAGGCGGCAGTGCCGACAACGCTTCCGGCGCTGTCCTCGACGCGCCAGACGGCGCTGCCGCTCTCCGGCGCTTCGACCCAGCCGGGACTCGACCAGTAATAGTCGTTGTAGACGGCGCTGCCATCGGATTGGGCCGGGATGGCGAGCAGCGGTCGGCGGATATGAACGCTGCGATAGCCATCGAGGACGGTTTGCAGGGCGTCATCGCTGTAGTCAGCCGTCCCGGCGTCGCAGCGCCGACGCAGCTCGTCGATCAGGACAGTCATGCCTGAGCGGGGCATTGCACTCCTCCTTTGAAACCCCTCCGCCGGCCCCCTTCCCGCACGCGGAGAGGAAGAAATGGTCGCAGAGGTTCAATATTTCCGGGAATCTATCGGACAAGCGGGCGCGAAAAATCGCGGCTCGACGGAAGGCGACCTCACCCCCGGCCCCTCTCCGCAAGCAGAGAGGGGGGAGCGGGCGC
>CAZZAO010000172.1:0-8504 GCA_964652205.1 uncultured Anaerolineaceae bacterium
GAGCATACGTGGTGGAAAAATGTTTGCGGTGGCGCCAGCGTGCGCCTGCAACTGCGCGGCCACGAGGTCAAGGGCTACGCAACCGTCGAGACGCCAACGCCGGACATCGTTTCGCGTGAGCTGCGCGAACTGTACCCGCGCATGACCGAGATGCAGGCCGCTGAACTGGCTGTCAAAACGGTGATTGTTCGCGTCACGCTGAAGGATGGGGTGGAAGTCGCCCCGGCTGCCTGACCAAACCTGCCAAAAGAAAGCCCCGGACGCTGGCTGCCGAAACAGCCAGCGTCCGGGGTTTCGTGATTGACGGGGAACGCTGGCTTTACAGCAGTGTCGGCTCGAAGAACGACGGCGGCGCATCGATCTTTCGCGCATCGAGCGAGGCCAGCACGTCGTTCCAGTCCTTGTGGATGAACTTGAGCGAGTCCGGCGGCGGGTACTTGAACACGTCCTGATGCACCAGATTATGCGCATAGACGCGCACAACCGGCGTCTTAGGCAGGTAAAGCAAATCTGTGCCGGGGTTGGGGAAGCCGCCGATCCAGCGGAAGATGAACTCATCGACCGGCAGCTTATAGCGGCCCATCGACAGAGTCCAGTTGGGCAGGTTGATACAGCCGTGCGAGTAGCGGCGGATGGTTTCGCGTTTGGTGATCGTCTCGCTCCAGCGATGCCACGGCGCGCCGTGAATGGCATAGCCGCCGGTATCGAGATTACTGCCATCGTGCAGGAAGTTGGTGTACGGCACGCTCGGATAGTGCGGCATGTTGCGCGTCTCGTAGACGCGGTGGACGTAGAGGCGACCGCGCGGCGTCGCGCTCATATTGAGCACCACCGGCGTCTTAAGCACCGCGTCCGCGCCCTCGAACAGCGTCAGCTCGCGCCCCGGCACATTGAGGATAATGAACTTGTCGGTCGAGTCCGGCTGGCCGGTCAGGAAACCGATCTCATCAACATGTTCATCGTTGATGATGACCAGGTCTTCGAGCCGGACAAAGACCGAGTCGGGGCGGCTCTGCATCCAGTTTGCCTCGGCGAAACCGGCTGTCCAGTCCGGGAACGAGAAGGTTTCGTCAATCTCGTCATCGCGGATAATGCGGCCCCAGCCCTCGTCAACCGGATAAAAACGGACGAGCGCGCCCTGCATCAGATACATCATGCCGAAAACGGTGTTGCGGCGCACCGGATTATCGACCGGCGGCGCGCTCAGGCTCGGCGCGCTGTAGAGCTGAAGCTCCTGACGGCGGACGAAACCGTAGTTGTAGCGGTCGGGATAAAGCGGGGCCGACGGCGCGTTGATGAATTCGGCGCCGGACGGGTGCATCTGCGCCTCGTACTGGCGCATACTATCGACAACCATTTGCAGCGCCGGGCGTGTGACCGACTCATTTTCAGCCGTTGACATGAACGAAATCAGGAACTGGCCGGTCGGCACGCGAACGAGGCCCGCGTCGTCGATCACGCGACCGAGCTTGATATCGCCGTAAGGCAGCGTGCCGTCCTTGCCGACGTAGCCGCTCGACAGCACCATTTCAATCGGCGACAGGTAGCCGGGCGCGCTGATCGCCAGCAGTTCGCGCGAAATCTGGATGGCCGCCTGAAAATCAGGCTCAGACCAGCGCGGGTTGTGCTCGGCCAGCGCGATATACTCCCAGCCCTTCGCCAGATCCGCCGCGCTCGACAGGTTGCCGATGAGCGCTTCCTGCTTGTAGGCGCTCGCCATCCGACCGGGGCCGGGGGCGAAACGGTCGTCAAAGAAGCCGATGGTCGGCGTGTTCGGCCACTCCCAGCTATTGATGCCGTTTTGCAGGCCGATGACGCTGAGGCAGAAATCGTTGAACTTCTCGATCATGTTGCCATCGCCGGGGACGCGCTGACTCATCTCGTAGATCAGGCGGCCCGTTTCGCCATTGTTGCTGAAGACCGCAACCCGATAAACTGAGTCGTCGGGCGTGGTCTTCCACTCCTCGCGCGGCGTATTGAAGAAGTAATACAGCACCAACGCATATTTGAAAGCGCTCGCCACCGGATAAAGCTTCTGTTCGTTGATGGCAATGCGGAAGTTCTCCACGCCGCTATCATCGTAGCGGCGAAAGTCGAGCGCCATCTCGTAGCCCTTGAACAGCGGCGCAAGCGCGTCACGGATCGACTGGATCAGCGCGGCCTCGGACGATGCGCTCCGCAGCGAGGCGGGCGCGACCGCCGACCCGAACGCGGCGAACGGGGCCAGCGGAGCCACCAGCGACGACGCGCCGTGAATCGACGGCAGCGCTGCGCCCGCGCCAAGTAGCTTCAGAAAATCCCGACGACCCAGTTTCCCATCGGCCATGTTGATCTGCATTCCTCTTTTGCTACGGACGCGACCATCCGACTGCCCCAGCCGCAGCCTCGCTACCGACGCCTGTTGAAAGCGATTCTCACGGATCAAACATTAATTTGAGGCAAGGGGGCCGTCTGCGATGTCCGAATGACCTGCCGGAATTGGGTCCGATCAGGTCGTGAGCGTGCGATGCCTGTGGCCTGCGTTCCGCTTGCGTCAACTCCGCGACAACTGGCATCTGTCACCAGTATCCACGCGCCTGAGCGCTGGCGCTCGACGGCTCAGAAACGCTTGCCCTACGCTGGTTCCAGCAGGCATTATAGCGTGAACAGCGCCAACTGATGAGAGTCCGTTACCAGTCCGCCAGCAGCGCAGGCAAATTCTCATAAACGCCGTCGGGCGGCGGGTTGAACGACGGCAGTTCGGCGCGCGTCGTCACGCCTGTTAGCACCAGCGCCGTCCGCAGACCGTAAAGCTGCGCGCCGACGATGTCGGTATCCATCCGGTCGCCGATCATCAGCGTGGTCGCGGCAGCCGTGCCAAGCACGCCCAACGCGGCCTCGAACATCGGCGCGTCGGGCTTGCCCATGACTCGCGGCTCGCGCCCCGTCGCAGTACGGACGGCGGCAAGCACGCTCCCTGCGCCGGGAACCAGCCCCTCGTCGGCAGGAAAGGTCGCGTCGAGATTCGTGCCGATGAAGTCCGCGCCAGCGCGAATGAGCATCGACGCCCGCTTGAGATTCTCGTAAGTTAGCTCAAAGTCGATGCCGACGACCACCACATCGACCCCCACCGGCTCCTCAGTCACTGTTGCGCCCGCTCTGGTGAGCATCCGGCGCAGGCCGGGCATCCCCAGCACGTAGACGACTGTCCCGGCAGGATAATGAGTCGCCACGAAATGCGCGGTCGTCGTGCCAGACGTGACGATCTGCGCGGCGTCGATCTCTCCTGCGCCGAGACGGGCCAGCTTGGCGACGTATTCCGACGGCTCGCGGCTGCTGTTGTTGGTCGCCAGCGCGAAAGGAATCTGATGACGGCGCAGATGATCGAATAAGTCGGCCATTCCGGGCAGCGCCACGTCGCCGCGCCAGAGTACGCCGTCCATGTCCATGATGACGCCGCTGATGTCTTTGAGGTTCACAGTCTGCCCTTTATCGTCGCGTCGGAAAATGCGTCCGCAACTATCGCCAAAAATGGCGGCGCGCGCAAGGGTCAACGCCCATCGGCAGCACCGCGCAGTGTCGCTATAATGTCCTCATCAATTTATCACAGGGGAGGAAGCGGCGATGACCTTCTCGATTGCGGCCTATGATCCTGCAACTGGCGACTGCGGCGTCGCGGTTGCCAGCAAGTTCCTCGCGGTCGGCGCGATGGTTCCCTGGGCGAAGGGCGGAACTGGCGCGGTCGCCACGCAGGCGCTCGGCAACCTGATGTATGGCCCGGACGGACTGGCGCTGCTGGCGCAGGGGAAAAGCGCCCGCGAGACGCTCGACGCCCTGCTGGCTGCCGACCCGCTGCGCGAACGGCGGCAGGTCGGCATCGTCGACGCGCGCGGCGGCTCGGCGGCCCACACCGGCAGCGGTTGTTCCGCTTACGCCTCGCATCGCACCGGCGAGGGCTTCAGCGTCCAGGGCAACATCCTGACCGGCGCGCCCGTCCTCGACGCCATGGTTGAAGCGTTTACTGCTGCCGGGGGCGAGCTAGCCGACCGGCTGCTAGCCGCGCTGACCGCCGGTGACGAGGCAGGTGGCGACAAACGCGGACGACAGGGCGCAGCGATCACAGTCGCGCGGCCCAACGGCGGCTATGGCGGCAACAATGACCGCTACCTCGATCTGCGCGTTGACGACGATCCACAGGCAGCGACACGGCTGGGCAAGCTGGTCGCGCTGCACCATCTGTACTTCGGCGGCACGAAACCCGAAGACCTGCTGCCCATCGACGAGCACATCGCCCGCGAGTTACAAACCTACACCCGCGTCCAGGGCTATTACGGCGGGGCGGTCGATGGCGTCTGGAACGACGAAGCGCGCCGCGCCTTCTCCAGTCTGGTCAACAGTGAAAACCTTGAGGAGCGCTGGAATATTGACCGCGACGCCGACCGGATCGACCGCGTTGCGCTGGAGTTCCTGCGCCAACGGTTTGGCTGATCGCGCTCGCCTGCTGCTGATTTTGCTGCTGGCGGCAGGGCTGCGCTTCGGCGCGCTGGCGCGTGACGCGCGCTTCCATCCCGACGAGGCGCTGTTCAGCACATTCGCGCGGTCGGCGGCGCTCAACGGCCAGTGGCTGCTGCCCGGCGCGCTCGACAAGCCGCCGCTCTCAATTTACGCCGGAGCGCTGGTCATGACCGCCTTTGCCCAGCCGGACCCGGCCACAAATTTGCCGCTCTTGAGCGCCCGCGCCGGAGAGATCGCCGCGCGGCTGCCCGGCGTGCTGGCCGGACTCCTGCTGGTTGCGGTCGTCTACCGGCTGGCGCGGCGGCTGTATGGCGAGCCGACCGCGCTGATCGCCGCGCTGCTGCTGGCGCTGTCGCCGTTCGCCGTCGCCAGCAGCGCAACTGCCTTCACCGACGGCCTGATGCTGCTGTTAATGACGGCGGCGCTGTGGGCCATGAGCGAGCGCCGCGCGGGGCTGAGCGGGCTGTGTCTGGCGCTGGCGTTCGCGTCCAAACAGCAGGCGCTGATCTATCTGCCGCTGATCGCGGCGCTGGCCTGGGCCTTGACCGCGCTGACGCCCCGGCAGGTCGTCCGCATGCTCGTGCCGCTGACTATCGGGGCGGCGCTGCTGATCGGCTGGGATGCGGCGCGAGCGCAGCCGGGCGGGATTTTCGCGCTGGCAGCGGCCAATAACGCTCCGTGGCGTCTGATCCGCTCGGATGAAGTCTTGCCGCGGCTTCAGGCGTGGCTGACCAGCGGCGTCACACTGTTCGGCTTCGCGCCGGTGACGGTCGCGCTGCTGGCGCTGTCGCTGATCGTGCTCGCGCGGCGGCTGATGAAACCAGATCGCGCAGCGCTGGTCGATCTGATCCTGCTCGGCTACGTTATCGCCTATCTGCTGCTGCACTGGCTGATCGCCTTCAACACCTTCGACCGTTACGGGCTGCCGCTGCTCCCGCCCCTGATGCTGCTGACGGCGCGCGGGCTGGCGCTGGCCGGTCGATGGCTGGCTTCTCCGCTGGCGCGAGGAGTCGGCATTGGTCTGCTCTGCGCCGCGCTGATTGCGCCGACGATGAGCGCGCCGGGAGACAGGCTGATGATTGGCGGCGATCCGCATGACGAGCGCGGCATCGACGCGCTGGCCGACTCGCTCAATCGGCGGGCGCTCGGCGCGATCATCTACGATCACTGGCTCGGCTGGGAGCTGGATTATTATCTCGGCCAGTGGACGGACAAGCGCCGCGTCTACTATCCAACGCCAGCGACGCTGGCTGACGACGCGCGCCGCCAGCCCGATCCTGCGCCGCGCTACTTCGTCGCCCCCGCCAGCGAGCCGGTCGGGCGCTGGCTCGACGCGCTGCGAGCGGCAGGCTTTGCCGTCACGCTGGACGAGCAAAGCGCTCACTTCGTCGTCTACCGGCTGCTGCCGCCGGAGTGAAATTGTCGCCTGATTGAGGCGCATTCGGTCACGACTGCCGGAGACTGAAAAGGCTTGTCCGGTACTGAGCAGGCACAATTGCACCGGAACCGACCCCTCCCCCTGTCCTACGCGGCCTCCGGCTCCTGCCGAGTAAAAGACGCTCGGCACGCTTCGTCCCCGTAAACGGAGAGGGGGGAGCGGACGCGAACCATCGCGCCCCTACGCAGTTCTGTGTGTCGGTGGAGCGCTGACGCGGGCATGACCCATCATGCCCCTACGAAAACCCGCTTCGTCTTTCTCCCCTCTCCCATCGGGAGACGAAGTGGTTATGGCCTCGCTCGTGCCGCGGAGCGGCATCTCGACCCGCAGGGCGAGCGGGCCTAACCAGGGGCCGGGGATGAGGGAGCAGAGGTGAGGGCTGGCGGACGCCAACCATCATGCCCCTACGAAAACCCGCTTCGTCTTTCTCCCCTCTCCCGGTGGGAGAGGGGCCGGGGGTGAGGGAGTCGGGGGTGAGGGCCTACCTACCATTGCGGACGCGACGGCCCGTTCGCAGCATATCAAGCACAATCGTCGTCAGGTTGCTGGTGATGTACGGCTTGGTCAGGTAGCGATCCGCACCCGCGTCGAGCGCCTCGCGGATGTGCTCTGAGTCAATCAGAGCCGACAGCACCATCACCGGCACATCGTCGAACAGCGACTTGGCGCGCATCTGACGCAAAAAATCCACGCCGTTCACTTCTGGCAGCATCAGGTCGAGAATAATCAGATCAGGCAGCGGCGGCGTGCGTAACAGGCGCGCAGCTTCAGTCGCAGAGCTGACAGCAACCGCATTGACGCCAATCCGCGCCAGCAAAAGGCGAATCAACTGTTGAATATCCGGGTCATCGTCAACGATCAGAACACGCTTACTCTCAGAATCCACCGCTCAACTGCCTTTCGCCTGCTGCCTGGCGCTGTCCCCGTACCTGCGTACCATCCCCTCTATTGTAAATGAATTTGAACACAAATTCAGATGAAGATTGACTCAACACGACAATTCTTCTCTTTTTGCCTTCAAATCGGCTTGGGTGTATGCTGGCGGATAACTTGTCCCGCGCAGCCCAGAGGAGTGAATGGTTCATGTTGCTCAGACTACAGCGCATTGGCTATTTGGCGCTGATCCTGGCGCTGGTCGGCTGCTTCCGCTCCGCCGGTGATAACTTCGTCCCCACGCCAACGCCGCAGCAGGCTGCGCCGACCTCGATTCCTCTTTCCAGCGGCACCAGTGAAGCCACGCCCGACACCCGCTTTCTCGACGCAACCGCCGAGCCGGGCAACGGGGATATGACCGCGACTTTCCCGCCGATTACCGTCATTGCGCCAACGCGCGTCACTTCTGCCGACCTCGACGCCGCCGCCACCGGGACGCTGCAAGCCCAATCGACGCTGGGTTTCATCACGCCGGGCATCCCGACCGGGCCAATCACGCGCGAGCCGCCGACCTCAACGCCCTCCGGCGGCGCGCTGACCTCGACGCCATCCGGCCTGGTCACGCCGACCGCGCTCAACGCGCAGGGCGACGACGCCTGCGTCTACACCGTCCAGCCGAACGACACCCTCTACAAGATCGCCACCAGCCGCAGCCTGACGGTCGATGATTTCCGCCGCGCCAACCCCGACCTTGTCGGCAGCGATCCGGTGCTTCAACCCGGCCAGACGCTGCAAATCCCCGACTGTGTCGAGGGCCAGCAGGTCATCGCGCCGACTGCCCTGCCCGCCGGGCCAGCCGACAGCGGAATCGTCACATCCGCGCCAGCCTCATCCGGCACAGGCGAGACCTACACCGTTAAGTCGGGCGATACCCTGTTCAATATCGCGCAGCGCTACGGCATCACCGTCAATGCGCTGGTCGCGGCCAACAGCCTCGCCAACCCGGATCGACTCGACATCGGCCAGACGCTCAATATTCCGTCGCACTAGCGGATTAGAGGCGAGAGGAAGACGAGAGAAGCCACCGGCCACTTGAGCCGGTGGCTTTTTATTTCGCGTCGGCCAGCGACGCCTGAACGATCTTAACGTAATCGTAGGTCACGTCGATGACGCCCTTGCTCGGAACCGCCCCGACCAGACCGGCAAACCCGCGCCGATAGCTGCTATCGTAAGCCGCGCCGACGAAGCTATCGTTGACGTAGAGCGCCAGATAGTCGTCAATGCACAGGGCGCGAATCGTATTGATGCTCCGTCCCTGATGGACAGCACGGGTGCCAGTGAACTCAACCAGCGGCGTCGAGCCGCCTGCCGTCCCTTTGCGGATCGACCAGTAGCCATCACCGCTGATGAGGAAATAGTAGCCGAGGCCATTGCCGCTCGGCTCGGCGCGGCACATGACGCCATAGGCGTTATTGTTGTCGTCCGAAAGCTGCGATGTCTGCGTTTCGATGCTGACGTTGTCGTGCATCTGGGCGTTGAGGCCGTAACTATAGCCCGCCTGTGTCAGCCGAATGTGATAGGCGCCGTGGTCAACGCCGACGGCAACGCCGCTCGGCGCGCTGGCGAAGTTCTCCCAGTCATAGGCATGGTCGAAGTTGACGTCGAGCAGGACATCCCCGGTGAGGAACGGGCGCTCATC
>CAZZAO010000172.1:8514-8810 GCA_964652205.1 uncultured Anaerolineaceae bacterium
ACTACGACCAGCACAAGCAGCGCCAGCCATCTGAATTTCATGCGATCTGCCTCATTCGACGATCCATCGCAGCGATGATAACAAAAACGCGCCCCGGACCCTGAGGCCGAAGCGCGCTTTGCCGTGAGAAGTCGATGAGGAACTGACTAGCTGGCCTTCTTCGCATCCCAGATCGTCAGGTTATCGAAATGGACGTCGAGCGTCCCCTTGTCGAACTCCGTGGCAACCAGAGCAGTGAGGCCGTCGGTATAGCTGTCGTCGGTGGTTTCAGCCACTTTCGTGCCATTGACGTAGAG
>CAZZAO010000173.1:0-8804 GCA_964652205.1 uncultured Anaerolineaceae bacterium
CCGGCCCCCTCTCCGCAAGCAGCGAGGGGGAGCAAGCTCAGGCGGCACTTTTCGCAGGGGCGCGATGGTTCGCTCCCGCCGTAGGGGTTGACAGAGGTGTAGGATGTCACAAGGGGGCGACGCATCATGCCCTGACGAAATTCCCTGCCGCATCTTTCTCCCCTCGCCCTTCGGGGAGAGGGGCCGGGGGTGAGGGTCGCCATTCCGGGTACATCTCTAAGCCGTCCTTAGCGCGCTTTCAATCGGCGTAAAACAGGGACTTCAGTTCGTCTTCGGAGATGCAGGACGACACCTGACGGTAAATACTTTTCAGTGTTCCAGTGGCGAGTGCCTGATTGCCATGCACTGGCACGGTCGTTCGACAGAGTCTGTCCGACAGTTGAAGTCGCACATGATGATGGCTGCCGGTAACCCGATGAACCTCAAAGCCCAGCGATTCCAGAATCCTTAAGACTTCCTTACCGGTCAGTCTACGAAGTTTCGCCATAAGGAAGCGGCATTCTGAGTTCAACATGCGGATTAGAGACAAGGTTGTACTCAGTCAGGGTATCCGTATCGCTCAGGCAGGCATCGAGCGCCTCGATGAGGTTGTGCCTCAGTTCCTCAAAGGTTCTGCCATCCGTGACCAATCCGATTTCGTCGTTACTGGCAACATAATACGGATAGCCCACGTCATCCTCATCCTGCCCATCATAGTATTCAACCATGACGTACAGGGTATCCCGTGGCTCGGTCATGGGTTCAGTTCCTCCGCGCATCAAGTGTGGTCATTTTAACATGGAACGAGACCGCATCCATCTAACGTCATTCCAATCATCCGGTGGTATGATCTGAGTCCTTGTGATCGTCCTCTATCGTTGTATAATCGAACAGATGTGCCACCGCAGCGCCGCCAGACGCGCTGTTCCTCATGGCAACAATCGACCGCCTGACAGCCACTGAAGGCAACCGCATGACTCAAGACAAAATCATTGTGCGCGGCGCGCGCGAGCACAACCTGAAGAATATTGACGTCGAGATTCCCCGTAACAAACTGGTCGTCATTACCGGGTTATCCGGCTCCGGCAAGTCGTCGCTGGCCTTCGACACGATCTTCGCCGAGGGGCAGCGCCGCTACGTCGAAAGCCTGAGCGCCTACGCTCGCCAGTTCCTCGGTCAGATGGAGAAGCCGGACGTCGATCAGATCGAAGGGCTGAGTCCCGCCGTCTCGATTGACCAGAAGGGCGTCAGCCACAACCCGCGCTCGACCGTCGGGACTGTGACCGAAATTTACGACTATCTACGCCTGCTCTACGCCCGCGTCGGCGTGCCACACTGCCCGGTCTGCGGCGAAGAAGTCGTCGCCCAGAGCGCGCAGCAGATCGTCGATGAGGTCAAGGCGCTGCCCGAAGGCACGCGGATTCAGGTGCTCGCGCCGGTCATCAAGAATCGCAAAGGGACGCACGAAAAAGTCCTCGAGGACATCCGCAAGGGCGGCTTCCAGCGCGTCCGCGTCAACGGCGCTGTCCGCGACCTCGAAGAGGACATCACCCTCGACCGCTACGTCATCCATAACATCGAAGTCGTCGTTGACCGGCTGATCGTCCGCCATTACGACG
Organism: uncultured Anaerolineaceae bacterium; assembly: GCA_964652205.1. GTDB lineage: Bacteria > Chloroflexota > Anaerolineae > Aggregatilineales > Phototrophicaceae > ZC4RG36. The sequence continues at coordinate 1,599 of CAZZAO010000173.1, forward strand.
ATCCCGAGTCCGAGGATGCGAAGAACGCCGAGACGCGCCTGACCGAAGCCATCGAGACGGCGCTGGAAATGGGCGATGGCGTCGTGACCGTCAACAACCTGAGCGTCGCGCCGCCGGTCGATATTCTGTTCAGCGAGCATCTGGCCTGCGTCAACGGTCACGGCAGCCTGCCGGAAATCGAACCGCGCACCTTCAGCTTCAACACGCCGAAGGGAGCCTGCCCCGACTGTCAGGGCCTCGGCTTCCGGCTGGAGCTGGACATCGACCTGCTGGTTCCCAACGCCGAGCTATCGCTCAATCAGGGCGCGATTCGCGTCAACGGCTGGACGTTCGAGGACAATAGCTGGGGAACCGGCGTGATCGCCTCGGTCGCCAGCGCTTACGGCTTCTCGATGGACACGCCGTGGCGCGAGCTGTCGCGCGAGCATCAGGACGTGATTCTACGCGGGACGAAAGGGCGCAAAGTCCGCGTCCGCTACACCAATCAGCACGGCGACTGGCGCGAATATCAGACGGCCTTCGAGGGCATCCTGAGCAACCTCGCCCGCCGCTACTCGGAAACTGAATCGGACTATATGCGCGAGAAGATTCAGGAGTACATGTCGGAAGTCGAATGCCCGACCTGCCACGGCAACCGCCTGCGCCCTGAAGCGCTGGCCGTGACCGTCGCCGCCGAGCCGATCCATCGGGTCAGTCGGCAGCCGGTCAGCCAGCTTCGCAAGTGGGTCGAGGCGCTGCGCGGCACAGACAGCGTCGAAGCCCGGCTGTCCGAGCGCGACCAGCAGATCGCCTACCAGATTCTCAAGGAGATCGAGGCGCGCGTCGGCTTCCTCGACGACGTCGGCCTCGGCTACCTGACGCTGGCGCGCGCGGCAGGCTCGTTGAGCGGCGGCGAAGGCCAGCGCATCCGGCTGGCGACGCAGATCGGCAGTCGCCTGACCGGCGTGCTTTATGTCCTCGACGAGCCATCCATCGGCCTGCACCAGCGCGACAACGCCCGCCTGCTGCGGACGCTGACCGACCTGCGCGACCTCGGTAACTCACTGCTGGTGGTCGAGCATGACGAGGAAACCATGCGCAGCGCCGACTGGCTGATCGACATGGGGCCGGGCGCGGGCGAGCACGGCGGCTATATCATCGCCGAAGGCACGCCGGACGACGTCATGCAGGTCGAGGACAGCCTGACCGGCCAGTACCTGTCCGGTCGGCTGAAGATCGACCTGCCGGCGCAGCGCCGTCCCGGCAACGGCAGGCGGATCACCGTCCACGGCGCGCGCGAGAACAACCTCAAGAACGTCACGGTCGAGTTTCCGCTCGGCAAGCTGGTCTGCATCACCGGCGTCAGCGGCAGCGGCAAAAGCACGCTGCTGGTCGATATCCTGTACAAGAAGCTGGCGCAGACGCTCAACGGCAGCCGCGAGCGCCCCGGCGAGCATGACCGCGTTGAAGGGCTGGAACAGGTCGATAAGATCATCAACATCGACCAGAGTCCGATTGGCCGGACGCCGCGCAGCAATCCCGGCACCTATACCAAGATGTTCGACCAGATTCGCACGCTGTTCGCCGACATGCCGGAAAGCAAGATTCGCGGCTATACGGCGGGGCGCTTCAGCTTCAACGTCAAGGGCGGGCGCTGCGAGCACTGTGAAGGTCAGGGCCAGCTTCAGATCGAGATGCAGTTCCTGCCCGATGTCTACGTCCCATGCGACGTCTGCCACGGCACGCGCTACAACCGCGAGACGCTTCAGGTCAGGTACAAGGGCAAGTCGATTGCCGACGTCCTCAACATGACGGTCAGCGAAGGGCTGGAGTTCTTCGCCAACATCCCGGCGATTCGCTCCAAGCTGGAGACGCTCGAAGAAGTCGGCCTCGGCTACATTCATATCGGCCAGCCCGCCACGCAGTTGAGCGGCGGCGAAGCGCAGCGCATCAAGCTCAGCCGCGAGCTGTCACGCCGCGCCACCGGCCAGACGCTCTACATCCTCGACGAACCCTCGATCGGCCTGCACGCCGCCGACGTCAAGCGGCTGATCGGCGTGCTGCAAACGCTGGTCGATCAGGGCAATACGGTGCTGGTGATCGAGCACAACCTCGACATCATCAAGGTGTCTGACTGGCTGATCGACCTCGGCCCGGAAGGCGGCGACGCAGGCGGCTACATCCTCGCCACCGGCACGCCGGAAGACGTGGCCGCCGCGCCGAACAGCCATACCGGCCAGTTCCTTCAGTCGTATCTCAAGGATCGGCCCGCCGTCGAGCCAGTCGAAGCGCCGCCGAAGAAATCCCGCGCCCGGAAAGCAGACGCCGTCGCCGCAGCGCAGGCCGACGCCTGAAGTTTCTTCCAGCGTACAAAGAGCGCTCATGGGCAGACCGCATGAGCGCTCTCTTTTCGTCCGGCAGGCGAACGGATGCTGGCTGATGGACCTGGCCTGATGATGTCGCTGAATGGCCGGAGGCTAATGCCATCCGGCAGGTAAACTGAAGCTGGCTGATGGTCTTGACCTGATGATGTCGCTGAATGGCCGGAGGCTAAAGCCATCCGGCAAGTAAACTGAAGCTGGCTGAAGCCAGCTAAAAACCGCAGAAATAATCCCCGGTTTTTATGGGTAAAGCCCACAACCCGGCTACAAAATCAGGGGCCAGATTGCTCCAGATATTCCTCAATTGTCCCTGCCCGATGATGCTCTTTCTGTCCCTCGACATAGTTCACGACATAGGTGAGGGTACGCGCGCCGAAGGTCAGGACACCATAACCCTCTTGCCAGTGGAACGATTCTGCGCCTTCCGGTTGAACGAGATTCAACGAGCGGGTTGACGCGCCTTTGACCTGAGCTACCCAGTGGGCAACAGAGACGGAAGGCGCGATTCTGACAGCAGCATGAATATGATCGGCTGTGCCGTTAAGCGCCAGAATCGGGCAGCCCAGATCATTCGACTTTGCGCGAATGGCAGCAAAGGGTATACCTTCCATCGACGCGGTGATGATGGACGCCCGATGCTTTGTTGACCAATTCACATGATAGTAGCACTCCCAGAACGGCATTCCCTATCTCCTGCTCTTAGTATTCACTTCGGCTTGATGCCGAGCATTTTAGCGAGCCGGTCTTTAGCCGGCTTCTTTTCATTTGCCGGCTTTAGCCTCCGGCAGGCGAACGGATGCTGGCTGAAGAAAGTCAACAAAGGGGAAATCGGGCTTTTCCATCAGAGTTATCTGGCTGGCGACTCGTGCAAGGTATCCAGACTTGCGCCGGACAAACGCGCGGGTGACAGGCGCGCTGGCGACTCATCTGCCGAAACCAGCACGAGTCACCACGACGGACGACTGCGCTGGCGGGCGACAGCAAACGATCCTCGTGCAAAATGAATAATCAAAAAGTCGTAAAATATAGCCATTCTGCATAAATTCTCATCTTCAGGGGCTTTCCAGCGCCGAAACACAGGTCTATACTGAAAAATAAGGTGGGTAGAAAAAGATACGTCCTGCGTTCGACCACGTTAAACAATGTCCGCCGACAAAGGAGCTTTTGTCTCTTATGGTTGTTGCAATGAAAGCCGCCGTCGGAACGATTTCGACGGCCTACCACACGGCTCTCGCTCAGTTTGACCGCGCAGTCCATTATCTCGACACTCCCGACGACATTAAAGAATATCTGCGTTATCCGCGGCGTGAATTCACGGTCAATTTTCCCGTGCGCCGCGACGATGGCAGCGTCGAAGTCTTCACCGGCTACCGCATCCACCACAATACCGCGCTCGGCCCGTCGAAAGGCGGCATCCGCTACAGCCTCGGCGTCACGCCCGACGAAGTCCGCGCGCTCGCCATGTGGATGACGTGGAAATGTTCGCTCGCCGGTATTCCGTTCGGCGGCGCGAAAGGCGGCGTGGTCGTCGATCCGAAGGCGCTCAGTCCGCGCGAGCTTGAAGCGCTGACCCGCCGCTACGCTTCTGAGCTGATTCCGCTCATCAGTCCGCATATGGACATCCCCGCGCCCGATATGGGGACGAACGCGCAGACGATGGCCTGGTTTATGGATACTTACAGCATGAACCTCGGCTACTCGCAGCCCGCTATCGTCACCGGCAAACCGGTCAACATTGGCGGCAGCCTGGGGCGCGCCGAAGCGACCGGGCGCGGCGTGGTCGTCTGCATGGGACAGGCGCTTAAACAGCTTGGCAACTTCGACCCGGCAGAGACGCGCGTGGCCGTCCAGGGCTTCGGTAACGTCGGCTCGAACGCCGCGCTCCATGCTCATCGACTCGGCTTCAAGGTCGTCGGCATCAGCGACATTACCGGCGGCGTCTACGACTCGCATGGCATCGACGTCGCGGCGCTGCACGACTACGTCGTAAAAACCGGCGGCGTCGATGGCTACCGGAAAGGCGATTCGATCAGCAATGAGGAGCTGATTACCTGCGACTGCGACGTGCTCATTCCCGCCGCCATGGAAGATCAGATCAACGAACGTAACGCGCCGGACATCCGGGCGAAACTGGTCGTCGAGGGCGCGAACGGCCCGACCTCGCCGGAAGCCGACGATATTCTCGGCGACCGGGGCATCTTGCTCGTGCCGGACATTCTGGCAAATGCGGGCGGCGTGGTCGTCTCCTACTTCGAGTGGGTCCAGGACTTGCAAGCCTTTTTCTGGGACGAAGATGAGGTCTATCGCCAGTTGGAGCGCATCCTGATGCACAGCTTCGAGGCGACCGACCGCACTGCCGAGCAGTACGGCGTCGATATGCGCACCGCCGCGCAAATTCTGGCGATCCGTCGGGTCGCCGACGCCGTGACTACGCGCGGTTTCTATCCGTAACCGCACACCCTTCTCCCGTTTATAACCAACACGCATCCATCAAGGCAGACTGTCAGAAATGACAGTCTGTTTTGCTTCCGTCCCGTAAACGGGATACAACTAGGAAGTCAAAGAAGTCATGAGTGATGAGCGATGAGTCAAAGACATTTCTGCTTCAGAATCGATGATACGGTTCGTCCGGGTCTCATCACCCATGATTCATCACTCGCCACTTTTGAGCCGTGATGAAATATCTCGATCCCATCAGCAAATGGCTCGGCCTCGCGCCGACCGTCAACCCCCAGGTGCAGGCCATGCGCGAGGCGCTCGATGCCGGGCGTCAGGCCAAGCTGGGCGAGGATTATGACTCGTCGCTGGCGGCGCTGACGCGCGGGCTGGACGCGGCACGGACGCTCGGTGACCCGGCGGCGGTCGCGGTGATCGCGCTGCATCAGGCCGAAATCCTCATCCGCCTCGAACGTTGGGACGACGCCGATCAACTGCTGACGGGCATTCTGCGAACGGCGCGCGGCGGCGACCAGCCGGTACAGGTCGCCTACACGCTGGCGGTTTATGGCACGCTGGCGCAGGCTCAGGATAACTGGGTTGCCGCTCGCAACTACTATGAGCAGTCGCTCAACGCCGCGCGGCAGGCCCATTCGTCAGGCGCGGAAGGGCGCGCGCTCGGCCATCTGGCCGACACCTACCTGCATGATGGCAACGCCTCGTATGCCATCCACCTGCTCCGCGACGCGCTGCCGCTGCTCAACGACAGCGGCGACATCGAACTGAGCAGCTATTTCGTCGGCCTGCTCGGCGAGGCGCTGCTCGAAAGCGGGCAGGAAGTCGAAGGCCGTCACCTGCTCGACCGGGCGCTGCAACTGGCGGAACATATCCATTACCGCTATTTCGAGCGGCACTGGTCGCTGATCCTCGGCAATCGCGCCTATTTCGAGGGGCGCTACGATGAAGCCCACAGGCTCTACCAGCGCACGCTGGAGCTGTTCCGCGACGGCGACCGTTCTGCCGAGTACGTCGAGGCGTTGAGCCAGATGAGCCGGACGGCGCTGAGTGTGCGCGACTTCCCGCAGGCGCTGGAACTGGCCGGAAAAGCCGTCGAAATCTCCGACGACAAGAGCGCCGAAACGCAGGCCGCCGCGCAGAGCAGCATGGGCATGGCTTACCGCGCCACCAGCCGCAGCGCTGAGGCCATCCCCTACCTCGAACGGGCGGTCACGCTCTACGAAGCGCTCAACAATCCCCGCCTCGACAGCGTCAGACTGGAGACGCTGCGCAACCTCGCGGCGGCGCACTCCGACATCGGCGATCAGGACGCGCAGGCGATTTATGCGAAGGCGATAGCCTACGCCGAGAAGATGCGCGCCGATCTGGCGCTGGCGCAGCTTCGACGCGACATGGGGCTGATGTACGTCATGCGCGGCAACCTGCCCGAAGCGATTCAGTCGTGGACGGCAGCGCTGGTCATTTACGAGGACAAGCGGCTGCACGCGCAAACCGCGCGGCTGTACACTGATATGGCCGGTGTCCGGCGGACGATGGGGCAAACAACGCGCTCGTTCAAGGACTATGAGAAGGCGCTGATGGCGCTCAATCTGATCGACAGCGGCGATCTTGAGACGCGCGGGCTGGTGCTGTCGAACGCGGCCAACGCTTACGCCGATCAGGGCGACGTCGAGTCTGCCGACGCCTTCTTTAACGAGACGATCACGATTGCCGAGAAGCTCAACGACCGCGTCGGCGAAGCGACACGGCGCGGCAATTATGGCTGGTTCCTGATTACGGTCGGGCGTCCACGCCGCGCGATTGCCACGCTCGAACAGGCGCTCCGCACCAGCCAGTCACTCGGCGCGAGTTTGCAGGTCGCGGTACAGTCGGACAACCTCGGACTGGCCTATGACTCCATCGCCGATTACCCGCTGGCGATTGGCTATCATCGACAGGCGTTCGACCTGATTCGCACCCTGGGCGATGCTCACTGGACGGCGATGATCGGCGCGAATCTGGCGACGACGCAGCTTGCGCTCGGCCAGACGACCGACGCGCAGATTTTGCTCGACGACGCGCTTGGCTACGGGCGCGGCAACAACGACGCCGAGGTGTTCGTGCGCGCGGCTATCGGTCTGGCGCGGCTGGCGCTGCTGCGCGGCCAACCGGCCTCGGTCGATGAGCTGCTGACCGAGGCGCTGACCTCGGCGCGCCGGTCAGATGTGCGCCGTCTGATCGCGGAAGTGCTGGCGATGCGGAGCGAGCAGCAGGCCGCCCTCGGTCAGCAGACGCAAGCCGCCACAAGCTGGGCCGAAGCGCTGCGGCTGTTCAACATTCTGCGGATGCCACAGGGTAAGCAGCAGCCCGCGTGGCTGGCGAGCGCAGCCAGCGTGAGTGACGAAAAATAAGC
>CAZZAO010000174.1:0-8781 GCA_964652205.1 uncultured Anaerolineaceae bacterium
CCCCGACGACGGGCGTTACGGCGAGAATCCGAACCGGATGTAGTATTACTATCAGTATCAGGTGATCTTCAAGCCCGACCCCGGCAACCTGCAGGAAATCTACCTGCAATCGCTCGAAGCGCTTGGCATCAGTCCGCGCGAGCATGACATTCGCTTCGTCGAGGACAACTGGGAAAGTCCGGCGCTCGGCGCGTGGGGCCTCGGCTGGGAAGTCTGGCTCGACGGGCAGGAAATTACCCAGTTCACCTATTTCCAGCAGGCGGGCGGTCTGGAGCTGAATCCGGTCGCAGTCGAGATCACCTACGGTCTGGAGCGCATCGCTACGCCGCTTCAGGGCAAGACCCGTGTCTGGGACATCGACTGGTACAAAGACCTGAGTTACGGCGATGTCCTGCTTCAGAGCGAGATCGAACACTGCAAGTATTACTTTGAGGTAGCGGACGTCGATGGCCTTAAGCAGACCTTCGACGTTTACGAGAGCGAGAGCCGCCGCGCCCGCGAGGCCGGTCTGGTCATCCCGGCTTATGATTACGTCCTCAAGTGCAGCCACCTGTTCAACGTGCTCGATACGCGCGGCGCAATCGGCGTGACCGAGCGCGCCAGCTATTTCCACCGGATGCGCGACATGACGCGCAGGATCGCCCGTCTCTACGCCGATCAGCGCGAGAACATGAATTACCCGCTGATGAAGCTGGAAACGCTCTGGTCTGCGCCGCCGACGCCTGCCATTTCCGTCAGCAGCGCGCCCGCGCCGAGCGCGCCTGCCGACGTGCTGTTCGAGCTGGGCGTCGAGGAACTGCCCCCCGGCGACACCGACTCAGCTATCGCTCAATTGAAAACGGCGGCGGCGAGCCTGTTCGATAACCTGCGCCTGTCGCACGGCGAAATCTCAGTTCTGGGGACGCCGCGCCGCTTCGTCATTCTGGCGAAGCAGGTCGCGCCGCGCCAGACCGATCTGGAACAGGTTATGCGCGGGCCGAGCGCGGATCGCGCTTTCGACGCCGACGGCAAGCCGACTAAAGCGGCTGAAGGCTTCGCTCGCGGCAAGGGTGTGCGCGTCGAAGACCTGACGATTGCCGAGATTGACGGCGGGCGCTACGTGACAGCGCTGGTCAGGGAAACCGGGCGCTCGGCGGTCGATGTGCTGGCCGAAGGGCTGCCCGGCCTGATCGCCGGACTGAAGTTCGGCAAGAGTATGCGCTGGAACGCGAGCCGCGTGGCTTTCTCGCGCCCGATTCGCTGGATCGTCGCGCTGTTCGGCGAGACGGTCATTCCCTTCAGCTATGCCGATGTCGTCAGCAGCACGACGACGCGCGGCCTGCGTCCCTACGGCTCGCCAGAACTGACCGTCAGCGACGCGGCCTCGTACCTTGACGCGCTCAAGCGGCAGGGCATCATCCTCGACCACGATGCGCGCCGCGCCAACATCAGCCAGCAGATCGACGCGCTGGCGGCGGAAATCGGCGGGCGCATCCCTGACGATCCCGGCCTGCTCGACGAAGTGACCAATCTGGTCGAGACGCCGACTGCGCTGCGCGGGACGTTCGAGGAGCGCCATCTCAATTTGCCGCGCGAAATTCTCGTGACCGTCATGCGCGACAAGCAGCGCTATTTCCCGGTCGAGGATGCCAGCGGCAAGCTGCTGAATTCGTTCATCACCGTCCGCAACGGCGACGCCGAACATCTCGATCAGGTGACGGAAGGCAACGAATACGTCATCCGCGCCCGTTTTGCCGACGCCAACTTCTTCTTCAACGAAGATATGCAGAAAAAACTCGAAGACTTCCGCCCGCGCCTGGCGACGCTGACCTTCGAGGAGCACCTCGGCTCGATGCTCGACAAGAGCGACCGGCTTGCCGGGCTGGCTCCCCGGCTCGGCGTGCTGCTCGGCATCAACAGCACCGACATGGCTATCGCGGAACAGGCCGCCTTCCTCGCCAAAGCCGATCTCGCCACTCAGGTCGTTGTCGAAATGACCTCGCTTCAGGGGACGATGGGGCGTGAGTACGCCCTGCGCGGCGGCTACCCGGCGGCAGTCGCCGACGCGATCTACGAACACTGGCTGCCGCGCGGCGCGGGCGACCGGCTGCCGCAGTCGGACGCTGGCGCGCTGCTCTCGATTGCCGACCGGCTCGACAGTCTGGTTGGCCTGTTCGCGGTGGGCCTCGCGCCGCAGGCAACGGCTGACCCGTATGGCCTGCGCCGCGCCGCGCTCGGCATCGTCCAGATTCTGGCCGCGCGTCATATCGACGTCGATCTGGCTCGCGCGGCGGAACTGGCCGCCGAAGAACAGCCGGTCGAAGTGACGCGCGAGGTGCTCGATCAGGTGGTCGAGTTTATCGGCGGGCGGCTGCGCTCGTGGCTTGAGGAACAGGACTGGCCGCGTGACGTCATCGCGGCGGTGCTGGCAGCGCAGGCCAGCAATCCCGCGCGGGCTGTCACTGCGATCCGCGAGCTGACGGACTGGGTCAAGCGCCCCGACTGGGAGCCGATCCTCGACAGCTTCGCCCGCTGCGTCCGCATCACGCGCGCTGAAACCGAGCGTTTCGAGGTCAACCCGGCGCTGCTGGCCGAGGAGCCGGAGAAGGCGCTTTACGCCGTCTATCAGGCCGCCAGCGCGAAGCTCAGGCCAGAGGACAACATCGACGGCTTCCTGAGCGCCTTCGCGCCGATGCAGCCCGCCATCTCGGCCTTCTTCGACCGGGTGCTGGTCAACGCCGACGATCCCGCCGTGCGTCGTAATCGCCTCGGCCTGCTTCAGGCGATCAGCGCCATGCAGCGCGGTCGCGCCGACCTGAGCGCTCTGAGCGGATTCTAAAGGCGGCCCTCATCTCCGGCCCTTCTCCCACCGGTAGAAGGGTGAAGCGCCTGGATTGGGCTGCAAGTGCGATTGCCTTGAGGAATTTGTTTGGCCTTTGAGGTTGCAACGAACTTCGCCTGTGATCAATATTTCTCCCCTCTCCTATCGGGAGAGGGGCGGGGATGAGGGAGCTTGATGCAGATCACCGTCTATCAAACCGATGGCCCGCATGACCCGCACGAAGCGCCTGCCGACCAACTGACAGCGCTGCTCGACCAGCCGGATACGGTGCTGTGGATTAATATGCTCGGCCCCTCGCCAGACGATATTCGCGTGCTGCGCGATGTCTTTAAGTTCCATCCGCTCGCCATCGAAGACACGACCAACCATCGCCAGCGTCCCAAAGTCGAAGAATATGACGGCTATCTGTTCATCATTCTCAATGCGGCCACGCTGGAGAAGGCCAGTCTTAATGTCCGGGAACTGGACGTATTCGTAGGCAAAAACTACGTTATTACGGTGCACCAGGCTGACGAACCGACCATCGAGACAGCTAAACGCCGCCTGATGGATGCCGCGCATAATCATGCAGCGTCGTCAGGCTGGATTCTCTACGTCCTCGGCGACGTGGTCGTGGATGGATACTTTCCGATTCTCGATACGTTGGGCGACAAAATTGAAGACATCGGCGACCGGATTCTCGATAATCCACGGCGCGAAACGCTCGAAGAGCTGTTCAACCTCAAGCGCTCCCTGACCGAAATCTGGCGCGTCACGGCGCAGCAGCGCGACAGCTTCGCCGTCCTCATGCACGACTTGCCGCTGCCGCTGTTCACCGAGGCGATGCAGCCGTATATGCGCGACATTTACGATCATCTGCTCCGCATCAACGACACGGTCACCACTTTCCGCGATTCTGCCAGTAATGTCCTCGACGTGTATATGTCCGCCGTCTCGAATCGTCTGAATGTGCAGGTCAACCGACTGACGATTATCACTATCGGTCTCGGCCTGGTCACTGTTGTTTCAGGCTTCTATGGCATGAACTTCGAGCATACATGGCCGCCATTCAGCTCCTATCTTGGCGTGCCGATTGTGCTGCTGTTCATCGTGGCGACGATTGCTGGCGTCGTCTACGCGCTCCGCCACATGGAGCGGCTGTAATACCCGCACCCCCGACCCCTTCGCGGCCTGCGGCTGCTCCCGAACGATCAAGTGGTTCGGGGCGCTGCGCCCTCAGGGCGAGGGGTAGGGAGTGCGGGCTTCAGGGTATCAACGGGTCAGGGCGGGCGCATGGGAATTTGCATGAGCAGTCGGGCATACGTATAATTGTGCCAGGAAAGTGGCAAGGTTGCCTTGAATGTCAGTCGTTGACGAAGTCAAAGCGAAACTGGACATCGTCGAGTACATCGGGCGGACGACGCCGCTGAAAAAGGCGGGCCGGGTTTATAAAGCCTGCTGCCCGTTCCACAGCGAGCGGACGCCCTCGTTCGTCGTTGACCCGGACAAGCAGACATGGCGCTGCTTCGGCGCGTGCGCTGAAGGGGGCGACATCTTCAACTTTGTCATGAAGCAGCAGGGCGTCAATTTCCGCGAAGCCCTCGAAGAACTCGGCAAGGTGGCGGGCATCGCCGTCCAGCCGCAGACGCCAGAGCAGAAAACCCGCGACGAAGCCCTCGACCGCCTGCGCGGCCTGATGGCGGAAACGGCCAGTTATTTCCACGAAGCGCTGATGACTCCCGCCGACGCCAGCGCCGCCGCAGCGCTGGCCTACGCGCGCAGCAAACGTGCCCTCAGTGACGCGACCCTCGAAGCCTTCGGCGTCGGCTACGCGCCGGAAGGCTGGACGAACTCGGTCGATCATCTGACCGCGCTCGGCTACTCGGTCGATGACATTATCGAAGCCGGTGTCGCCATCCGCAGCGAGGCGGGCCGCGTCTACGACCGCTTCCGCAGCCGGCTCGTCATCCCCATTCGGGATGAGCGCGGGCGGGTGGTCGGCTTTGGCGCGCGCGCGCTGGCCGCTGAGGATCATCCCAAGTACCTCAACTCGCCACAGACGCCGCTGTTCGACAAGAGCCATCTTCTCTTTGGCCTCGATCAGGCGTCGCGCTCGATCCGCGACAGCGAGACGGCGGTGATCGTCGAAGGTTACATGGACGCCATTCAGGCGCATCAGGCCGGATTCACCAATGTCGTCGCCCAGATGGGGACGGCGATGACCGAGGCGCAGCTCAAGCTGCTCGCGCCGCGCTGGGCGAAGAAGATCATTCTGGCGCTCGACGCGGACGCTGCCGGACAGAACGCCACCATGCGCGGCCTCGACGTCGCGCGGGAAACCTTGCAGGCCGACTACGGCGGGCGGCTCTCGGTCGATATTCGCATCCTCGCCATCCCCGACGCTAAAGACCCGGACGATCTGATCCGCGAGACGCCGGGTCGCTGGCAGGAACTGGTCAATAACGCTGCGCCGGTGGCTGAGTACGTGATTGCGACCGAGGTTGCGGGGCTGTCCGCCAACCCGACGATGCAGGAACGCGAGGCGCTGGCCTACCGCGTGCTGCCGATTCTGATCGCGTCAGAGAACCAGCTTCAGCGTAAGGACAACATTCAGAAGCTGGCGCTGCGCCTGCACATCGCCGAGCGCGACCTGCTCGCCTGGGCCGACGAGCAGCAGCGACTCGCCAGAGCCAGGCCGCCGCGCTGGATTCCCGGTGATCCGCCACAAGCGCCGGAACCTGACCCGGCGGATGCGCCGCCATCCGATCTTGATGGCGCGCCCGACGTGCGCCCCGCTGCCGAGTGGGGCGGTGGCGTTCGACCGCCGCTGCGCCAGCAGGATGTTGCCCTCGAAGGGCATGTGCTGCGCCTGCTCATCCAGCACCCGGAGTTGTTCTATTACATCAACCGCAAGTTCCGCGAGCTGGCCGGCGAAAATGCCGCGCTCTACAACGGCCCGCTCGGCGATCTCAATGCGGACGACTTCAGCCGCACCGATTACCGCGTACTGATGATCGTCTTTCTGAGCGCGATTCAGCAGGACGAAATGGAAGTCTTTGACTATATGCATACGGAATTAGCGCCTGATTTAGGCGCGGTCATGGATGGCTTACTTAAGGATGAACTTGAGGGGTTGCGGACACGGTTGAGCAACCGGATGGGGCCAGATCTGCTGGCATCGATCAAGCAGACACGGCTGCCGTTGGAACCCGTTGATCTGAATGCCGAGGTTGTCGGGAAGGCGCTCCAGTTGAGACATCAAACGTTGCTGCGTAACCGGGTCGATATGTTCTACCTGACAATAGACTTGCAATCTCAGCCTGAAGACCCGACAATTGCAGCCTACGATGACAATGTTGAACTTTCTCGGCTGGCGAAACGCCTGATCGAAGCCGAGCTTCAGCGCCAGGCCAGTCTGTCGAAGCAGGCATAGTGGCGGCATCCGCTTTCCATCCACCAGTGAACTTGCCGTAACGGGATAGGTCTCATGCCCACCAAACGCAAACAAGGTACCGCAAAGGCTCGGTCTGGAGATGACTTCCAGAAGGGAAGCGCCGAAGGGGCTGAGGACGCGAACGAAGAATTTGAGATCGAAGACGAGAGCGAAGATGTCGACGACGATGAGTTGTTCGACGTCGGCTCCGGCAAGGATGACGACGCGGGCGACATTATGCTGCTCGACGATGACGACGAGTTGGACGATCTCGAAGATGACAGCCTGTTCGAGAGCGCGCGGCTCGACACAGCGTCGCTGGCCGATGACCCGGTTCGCATGTATCTCAAGGAAATCGGGCAGGTTCCGCTGCTCGATACCAACCGTGAGACGTGGCTGAGTACCTATATGGCGTCCGAGCGGCAGGTCGATCAACTGGTTGACCAGCTCTGCGCGCGCAGTCCTGAAGACGAGGCAACCGCGCCAGCACCGCAGGAAATTTCCGAAGCCGCCTACGAAGTCCTCAGCAAAAACTGGGATGAAGTCGTCAGGAGTGTGGCAGGCTTCAAGACCGACCTGCCCGACCTGCCCGCGTTGATCGAGGAAGTTCAGCGCGTGGCGGACGACTGGAACGTTTCTGGCTCATCGCCCATCCGCGAATACCTGCGCCAGCGCGACTGGGGCCGTGACGAAGCCTGGACGGAGATGGCGCGCCGCCTGTTCGAGGTTTTCCAGAGTCTCTACCTGATTCCGTTCGCGGAACAGCTCAAGCTGTCGCGCTATTACCAGACCCATAAGGCGCTGCCCTCGGCGCAGCAGTATCATGACTGGCTGGCCGCCGACAAGGGCGCAGGTGAAGCGCTTCAGGATATGTTCGCCAATATGGAGCAGAAGGCCGAGCTGGCGACCGAAGCCCTGACGCGCGCCAATCTGCGGCTGGTCGTCAGCGTCGCCAAGCGCTACATGGGCCGCGGCATCAACTTCCTCGACCTGATTCAGGAAGGCAACATCGGCCTGCTGCGCGCCGTGACCAAGTTCGACCATACGAAGGGCTTCAAGTTCAGCACCTACGCAACCTGGTGGATTCGGCAGGCGATCAGCCGCGCGATTGCCGATCAGGCGCGCACGATCCGCATCCCCGTTCATATGGTCGAGACGATCAACCGGCTGATGCGCGTTCAGCGTCAGTTGACGCAGGAACTCGGCGCGGAGCCGAGCGCCGATCAGATCGCGCTTGAAATGGACTTCCTGACCGCCGACGAAACCGAGGCGATCAAGATGATCCGCCGCGACGGCACACGGATGGAGCCGGGGCTACAGCGCAAGCTGCGCCGCGCGGCGCAGAAGGTGTGCAAGATCATCCGGCTCAGTCAGGAGCCGATGAGCCTCGAAATGCCAATCGGGCAGGAAGACAACAGCCTGCTCGGCGACTTCATCGAGGACGACAAGGTACTCGGCCCGGTCGACGCCGCCAGTCGCCAGTTGCTCAAGGAGCAGATTCGCTCGGCGCTCGGCGTGTTGAGCGAGCGTGAGCGTGAGGTGCTGGAGATGCGTTTCGGCCTGACCGACGGGCAGGATCACACGCTCGAGGAGGTCGGGCGGCACTTCGGCGTCACGCGCGAGCGCATCCGCCAGATCGAGGCGAAGGCGCTGCGTAAGCTCCGACACCCGACGCGCAGCCGACAGCTACGCGACTATCTGGAAATGTAAGCCGCAGGGGCGAGTGCAATCACACTCGCCCCTTTTTATAGCGGTTTTGCCCTGAAAATTGAGGCCAGTGTGGATACATATCCCATTCGGTATTATTTGGATAATCACATTTCAAAAGTGGTTGTGATACAGTTGAGGCGTCGCGGCGTTGACGTTATCCACTATGATGACGTTGGGTTAGCGAATGCTTCTGATCTGGAGCATCTCGAATACGCGACAAGCGCGGGCCGCGTAGTGGTCAGTCAGGATCGTGACTTCTCTACATTGAATAAGTTGTGGCAGCAAGAGGGCCGCTTGCATTCGGGAATTATGTTGCTTCCCGCATTCCTGCAAGGTATCGCCCAGACTCGGTTTACGATTAAGGCGCTTATCGAATATGATGAGCTGATTAACGTCGGCGCTGCTACGCTTGCTGACGATGTTATCAACCAGTTGCAGTGGTTATGACAGTAAAGAGAGCGAACCACCATGAGCATCTCGGTCGAACATATCATTCTCATTGACGGCGTCCCGCGCACTGAGAACCAACGAGTCAAGGTTCGCATGATCGCTCAGATGTATCTTGACGCCGGGGCGTCGGTTGCCGATGTTGCTGAACAGTATGGAATTACTCAGGCAGACGTTCACGCTGCCCTGACCTATTACTTCGATCATCAAGCCTTTTTCGACGAACGGGATCGGAAAAACGATGAGGCGTTGAAGGAGTATGGGATCAGTCACGAAGCCTGGCTTGCTCGTATCAAAGCGAGAGTACGCAAGAATAGCCCTGAGTAGCAAGTCTGTCGAAAGCGCTGCGTAAGCTCCGACACCCGACGCGCAGCCGACAGCTACGCGACTA
>CAZZAO010000175.1:0-6864 GCA_964652205.1 uncultured Anaerolineaceae bacterium
TGCTCGAAGGCCCGCCCGGAACCGGCAAAACCTGGCTGGCGCAGGCCATCAGCACCGAGGCCGGCGTGCCGTTCTTCTACGTCGATACGTCCTCGCTCCATGCCATGTTCATGGGGATGGGATCGTTTAAGATCATGCGGATGTACGGTAAGGCCCGTAAAGCCGCCAAAGAGTATGGCGCGGCAGTCGTCTTCCTCGACGAAATTGACACGATTGGCTCGCGTTCCGGCGTCAGCCAGGTCAACAACGGCGGCATCGGCGGCATGGGCGGCGGGGGCGGGTTCGGCGGCGGCGACATGGGCCTGCTCAGTACCATGCTGATCGAGATGAGCGGCTTCAGCCTCGAGCATGGCTGGCGCGCCCGTTTGCGGACGTGGTGGTACAAAACCTTCATGCGCCGCAAGCCGCCAGCACCGAACAAGCGCGTCCTGACGATTGGCGCGACCAACCGGATGCAGGCGCTCGATCCGGCGCTGCTCCGTCCGGGGCGCTTCGATAAGAAAATTCGCATCGACGTGCCGGATATGCAAGGGCGGCGCGACATCTTCAGCTATTACCTGTCGAAGATGTCGCACGACGAAACGATGAACCCGACGGTGCTGGCGAGCGAAACACCGAACTATTCGCCAGCGGACATCAAATATCTGCTCAACGAAACCCTGCGCTACGCGCTGTTCGACGGTCGCCGCTACATGATGTACCGCGACTTCCAGATGGCCCAGCCGGAACATGAAATGGGCCTGCGCTCGCCCGTCAAGCATATGTCGAAGGAAAGCCGCGAGCGCCTGGCCTATCGTCAGGCCGGGACGGCGCTGGCCGTCCGGTTGTTCCTGCCCGGTAATCGTATCTCCCGGATTACCATCATCCGTCAGGGCGCGTTCCCCGGTCACGTCATGCACTTCCCGGCGCGCGAAGCTTATCAGGGGATGCGTACTATCGAAGGCTGGATGAATCATCTGCGCGTCGCGGTCGCCGCCAAAGCCGCTGAAATTGAGATGATGGGGACGAAGGATCAAACCCTCGGTTATGGCCCGCTCGGCTATGGTCAGGAATATGAGCGGATTCGCACGATCCTGTGGAATATGGCGGCTGCCGGGATGCTTGGCCCGCTCGGCGCTGCCTATCGCGGGACGCCGACGCCCGAAATGTCGGAAGCGATGAACGAAACCTATCATCAGGCGCTGGACGAGGTTCGTCGCAAGCTGCGCGAAAATATCGAGATCATGAATGCGCTGGTCGCGCTGCTGCTGCAAAAGAATGAGCTGCTGGCGGAAGACGTCGCCCGGTTCTTCGACCAGTACGGGCTGCCTACGCCAGAACCGACTCTCGTTCAGGACGGTCAGGAAATCAGCCTGCTTCAGGCCGTCATCCCGACCAACGCCGCGCCGCCGCAGGCCGCTGCCGACTGACGCTTCTGCGTATTTCATGCGGGCGGTTCCTGACCGCTGGCAGGTGCAAAGACCGGCTCAGGCCGGTCTTTGTTTTCCGGTCGCCTCATGCGCTCACCGGATAATCTTTCGCCGCAGATTTACGATCTTCATGAACAGTCGTTATAATCGCTTCGGAGTGACAACGAGGCGGAGTTCGACCCATGCGGAAATGGTTGCTGTTTGTCGTCCTTTTTTCCGGCGTCTTTTTAGCGATTCCCTTGCGCGCGCAGCAGGCCGTCCCGCCGATAGCCGCCATCACCGATGGCAATGTCTGGCTGGTCAACCTGAACGGCGGCAGGCAGCCGATCACCACGACGGGCGGCTATGACGACCCGTTCTGGAACGCCGATGGCTCGCTGCTCGGTTTCACCGGCGACAGTCCAGGCGGCGGGCGCACGCTGTTTGTCAGCGATCTGACCGACCGCCCGCTGACGCAGCTTGCCAGCGGATTAGCGCCGCTGTTTCCTGCCGGTTTCTCGCCGGATGGCTCGCAGTTGGTCTACGCGCTGGCGGGCGGGTCAAGCCTGATCGAAGTCTACCGTTTCGCGCCGCAGGCAGGCGCCTCTCCAACGCTGCTGGGAACCTTCCAGTATAACGGCAGTTGCAGCAGCGGCAGTGGCGCGCAGCTTCCGAATGAAAGCCATTTTAACTTCGACTCGCGCGACCGTTTCGGCGGCAGCGGTCATGACGGCGTGCTGGCGCTGACGTCGTTCGGGCTGCTCCACGATAGCAGTTGCGCCCGGCTCGACCTGTATCTGATGACGCCGCAGACGGGCCGTGACGTCAGGCTGTTTAGCGCGGCGGACGCGGTATTCGTCTCGCCGGAGCAGGCGCGTGTCGTCGTGCGGACGGGCAGCACGCTCTCGTTCGTCAACAGTGAGCAGGGGCCGTACACTCAGATTCAGCCCGCCGACACCCCCGATCAGGTTGGCTTCGGCCTGCCCGGCAGCAGCGAGATTTTCTACAGCACGCGCAAGGCCACCGGCCCAACGCCGCTTCCGGCAGGCATGGCCGACGTTCTCGGCGGCATCTTCTTCCAGATGCCGACCAGCTACGAAGTCAGCCTGCATCGCTTTAGCCTGCGAACCGGCATTGATGATACGCTCTACACAGCGTCGGCCTTCGGCATCGGTCGGATCGCGCTGACTGCCGACGGCGGCACAGTCATTTTCAGCCAGACGCCCAATCCTGATGCCTGGGTGCAGGCGCTGGCCGACAAACGTCTGACGACCGCCGACCTGACAACGGGCGCGGGGGCGTTCGCGCAGACCGAGATTTACGCGCTGGCGCTGGCCGATAAATCGGTCGTCAGGCTCGGCCAGAACATCGCGCAGATGGCGCTCAATCCGCAGGCGTCGATGGCGGGGGCAGTCGTGCCGACACCCGCCTGGACTCCGCTGCCGACTCTGCCGATCCCCCCGACGCCGACCTATCCGCCGACGCTGACGCCGCTTCCGCCGGGGGGCAGCCGCCCGACAGAAACGCCGGTCGGTTCCGGCCTTGCCATCGGCGTCCATGCCACCATCAACGCCGACATGACCTCACTCAACGTTCGCCGCCAGCCGGGGACTGGCTCGCGGGTGGTCGAAATTCTGCACGGCGGCGAGAAGGTCTTCATCATCGACGGGCCGAAGGCTGACGCCGAAGGCTACACCTGGTGGCACGTCACGCTCGAAAGCGGCGCGGACGGCTGGATCGCCGAAAGCATCGGCGGCGTCCCGACGATGGAGCGCTAGTAATGCTGCGCTGCCCATTAGCCGCCAGCAACGCCGACTTTAAGTTAAAGTGGAAGGTGTCTGATCTGGTTGTTCCAGTCACTCATTGAGCTTGCGCCCTGAATGATGAGCAAGTTGTCGATGACTTGACCAATCGGTACGGTTTTACGCACGATAAGGAGGCCGGGCATGGGTAACTCAGCAGAAAGACGCCGGTTTGCGAAGCCAATCATTGTATCTTCATCATGGGTGAGCAGAACGCGGTTTTCCTGCGCCGCCCATTCAAGCACTTGCGGATCAGGGGCTTGATAAAGGGCTGTGTCTTGCACCCGGATAATGTCGCTATCAGGAGCGATTCGCAGCACGCCACGAATGATTCTCCCGTTAAAATTTTCGTCGGCCAGCAATCGAATCATGGTTCTTTATGCTGAATCATTTCGTGTAAGCGCGCGTCTAGCGCCCGCGCTTCCGGTGAGTAATTGGCTTCAATTTCACGTAGGTTTTGTTCGCCCCGTTCCTCGACCTGTCGCACATAGGCATCGACTTCGGCGCGATGAGCCAGATAGTAAGCGATAATTGCATACACATCGGCTAATTTCAGAATCGAATAGCTATCGACAATCCCTTCAGGCGTTTCACCCTGACGATAGGCATAGACGATCAGTTCGAGCAGTATCCGTGTGCCAACGACACGAATTTTTCCGTCATCGTCCGTTCGCAGCGGAACAGCCATTGTGATCGGTGTGGCAATCATCGTTCGTCTCCTCACTTTGTCTCATTATAGCGCTTAAAAGCGCTGCTTTTGTGTCGCGCGACAGATGAGAGCTGGCTGCTTTCCTGCCCGAAAGGCTAGCGGACGCGGCTTGACACGGCGTTATAATGCCAAGTACGGAGTTATCCCGTTCGCTGAGGGGCGATTCGCGCCCCCTCAAGGGTTCCCGCTACGGGGACGAGCGAGGCTCATGCAGCATGGATCAACGAATGGTCGAATTTATCCGCGCCCTGCGCGCCGCCGGTGTGCGCATCTCGCTGGCCGAAAGTCAGGACGCGATGTACGCCATCGATCTGGTCGGCGCGACCGAGCGCGCGCCGTTCCGCTCGACGCTCAAATCGACGCTGGTCAAGGAAATGCGCGACCAGAAAACCTTCGATTACTTTTTCCCGCTGTTCTTCGGCTCCAACACCCCGCCGATGCAGAATATCCCTGACCAGCTTTCGCCTGACGAGCAGCAGATGCTCGAACAGGCGCTGCAATCGCTGATGGGCGACATGCGCGCGCTTCAGGAGCTGCTCAAACAGTTGATGCAGGGCCAGCCGTTCAGTCAGGAGCAGCTCGATCAGGCGGCGCAGCAGTCGGGGATGCAGAGCGCCGGGGACATGAAGCAGCGCAGTTTCATGGAGCGGCGGATGCGCCGTCAGATGGGCTTGCAGGAATTGCAGAAGCTGTTCGAGCAGTTGCTCGAACAGCTTGAGCAGATGGGTATGAGCCAGCAGGCGCTTCAGGAACTGAGCCAGATGATGCAGGAGAACGCCGAGGGCCTGAGTGAGCAGGTCGCCAATTACGTCGGCGCGTCGCTGGCCGAGCAGATGGCGAACGAAGACCCGAAGCCGAGGCCCGACCTGCTCGATGTGCCGTTTACGCATCTGAGCGATGAGGAAGTCGATCACATCCGCGAGGAGATTCGACGGCTGGCCGCGCGCCTGCGGAGCCGCGCCTCGCTGCGCCAGCGCCGCGCCAAAGTCGGCACGCTCGACCCGCGCAAGACGATGCGCGCTAACATGCGCTACGACGGCGTGCCGCTGGAACTCAAGTATCGCACGCGCCACGTCAAGCCGTCGCTGGTGCTGATCTGCGACATCAGCACGTCGATGCGTTACTGCGCTGAGTTCCTGCTCACGCTGATTTACGAGCTTCAGGATCAGGTCGCGCGGACGAACAGTTTCGTGTTCATCAACGACATCAGCGACATCAGCATGGTTTTTCAGGAGTTCGAGCCACAGGCTGCCGTCGAGCGGGTGCTGGTCGAGAATCGCCCCGGTTACTATAACACCGACCTCGGCAACAGCCTGAACACCTTCAGCGAGCAGCACATGGGCTGCGTCAGCGGTCGGACGACGATCATCATCCTCGGCGACGGGCGCAACAACTTCAATGACCCGCGAATCGACCTCGCTCAGGACATGCAGCGCAAGAGTCGGCGTCTGCTCTGGTTCAACCCTGAAGCGCCGCATCAGTGGGGGACGGGGGACAGCGACATGCATCGCTACGCGCCAGCTTCTGATGGCGTTTTCCGAGTCAGCAATTTGCGCGAACTGGCTGCCGCCGTTGACCAGATTCTCGTAGACGGCTGAAATTGCAGTACAATCAGGCGATCCCTTTGACAGCGGCAAGCGCTTTAAGCGTTTGCCGCTTCAGGAATTTACGTATTTCATGAACTGATTTTGCCAAAGCGCTTTGTTGTGGCAGGATTTACGCATATAATTTCTGGTAAGAGGGTATCTCTGGGGGCCATGCAATGAATTGTAAACGGGCAATTATTCTGACGGCTGCGGCGGTGGCGCTGGCGTTGCCAATGGCGCTGACTCCGGTCTCGGCGCAAGGTAATCGCTGCGACCCCGGTGTTCGCAGCTATACCGATCTCGGCTATAGCTATTACAACGGCGGGGATTTTGCCCGTTCGGTCGAGGCGTATAACTGCGCCGTGACCGTCGATGCTAACAACGCGCTGGCTTACCTGTGGCGTGGCAATGCCTACCGCCGCATGGGCGATTATGACCGGGCCATCGCCGACTATAACAAGGTCATCTCGATTGACCCGAGCTACGCCTACGCTTACAACAATCGCGGCTGGGCATATTATAAGCAGGGCAATCTGCAGCAGGCGCAGGCTGACTTCCAGAAGGCGCTCTCGATTGACCCCAACCTGCTCTACGCGATGAATAACCTCGGCATCGTCGAGATGAAAACTGGCAGTCAGGAAGCCGCCGCCGCGCAGTATACGCGCACGATTGAGAAGACCAAAGAACTGCTGTCGTGGACCTACTATAACCGTGGCAAGGTCTATGAAGGCCAGCAGCGCTACGATCTGGCGCTGGCGGACTTCAATTCGGTGCTGGAATTCAACCCCAACAACACCGTCGTCTACCTTGACCGTGCCAATATCGCTTCGGCGCAGGGCAACTATCAGCAGGCTGTTCAGGACTATTCGGCAGTGATCGACCAGACCGAGGGGACAACGGCCAGTAGCGCGCCAGCGGTCAACACGGCGACCGACGCCACGACCACGACGAACACGACCGCCGCAACCACAACTGATACGACGGCCAGTACGACCGCCGCAACCACAACTGATACGACGGCCAGTACGACCGCCGCAACCACGACCGATGCGACGGCCAGTACGACCGCTGACACGGCCCCGGCGACCAACACCACGACGACGGTTGCCGCTGCCGCATCGACCAACGTCAACACGGTCGATAGCTACTTCCAGCGCGGTCAGGCCTACTACTTCCAGGGCAAGTACGACGACGCGCTGAATGACTTCAACCACATCATCGCCGTCAACCCCAACTACCAGAAGGCCTATTTCTATCGCGCCAATGTCGAAGTCGAGAAGGGCAGCTACGCCGCCGCCATTGACGACTACAACAAGGCGATCAGCCTGGGTATGGAAGATGCCTACGTTTACGGGGGGCGCGCGCTGGCCTACAGCCTG
>CAZZAO010000175.1:6874-7715 GCA_964652205.1 uncultured Anaerolineaceae bacterium
CGTGCAGCGAATGAAGCCGGCGGAGCGCAGGCCGGACAGGAGGCTTGGGGACTACGACAAGGCGACTGCCGACTACAACAAGGCCGTGGCGCTCGATCCCAAATACGCCAATGCCTTCAACGCCCGTGGCCGTCTCTACGCCGATCTCGGCAACTATCAGCTCGCGCTCTCAAACTACAACCGCGCCATTGAGCTGACGCCGGATGCTTTCCGCCCCTACTATGACCGCGCCGAACTGTACATTGCGCTCGGTTACTATGATGCGGCCATTCAGGACTACAACAAGGTGCTCGACCTCGGCCTTCAGGACGCCTTTGTCTACGGCGGACGCGCACTGGCTTACCAGAGTGAAGGTAACTTCGAGGCCGCGATTGCCGACTACACCCGGGCTATCGAGCTGAACCCGCAGTACGCCGTCGCCTATCTGGTGCGCGGTTCGTCCTACAGCCAGCTTGGCAACCAGAACGCTGCCGCTTCCGACTACCTGCAATGGCTGGTGCTGACGCAGTCGCGCATTACCGATATGAACGAACTCAAGGTCGGTAAGACGCTGGCGCTCAACATGGAAGCTGGTCAGATCTACCGTATTCCGTTCGAGGCGAAGGCGGGCGAGCCGATCAAGATCACGGCCTTCGCGGCTGCCGATACCGGCGCTGACCCGGTCATCCTGCTTCAGAACGCGCAGGGGACGCCGCTGGTCGGCGACAACAACGGCGCGGGCGGCCTGAACGCGACGATCCCCGACTTCGTTGCCCCGGCGGATGGCACTTACACGCTGCTCGTCAGCCACGGCGCGTCGAGCACGTCTGGCGCGGTCGACCTGACCCTGTCGCTGGCGAAT
>CAZZAO010000175.1:7725-8689 GCA_964652205.1 uncultured Anaerolineaceae bacterium
GGCGCTGGTCGCTCCGTAGTCGAAACTTCATCCACTAACGAAAGAGGGTCAGGCTCATCACCTGCCCCTCTTTTGTTTTCTGGCGTCAGCGGATGCCTGGCGCGGGCAGGGCATCATGCTCCGGCAGTCACTTGAGCGACGGTAAGCTGTGGCGGCAGGCACGAACTGTCGCGCCTCGCAGAGGCGCGCCTGATTTCCTGCCAGGCGCTGCTTCGGCGAAGGTCGCATTTCCGTATCTGCTTTTCCCCGCTCCCGTCGAGAAAGAGAGTAGGGTGCGAGGGTGCGTTACCCCGTAGCCGCTAACTTAAGCGGATAAGGCTGGAAAATCGCTGTCGGCTGTGGCCGTTTCCCCCCTCGTCCACCGGGGAGAGGGGCCGGGGGTGAGGGTTTAAGGATAAGCTTAAATTGACAGCGATGGGTGCGAGGGAGCGTTACCCTTCTTCCTGCGTGACCTGACGGCAGGCTTCAGCGCAGCGGCGGCAGGTTTCAGCGCAGCGCCGGCAGTGATCGTTGTCGTGCTGCTCGCACTCCTCGGCGCACAGGTCGCAGGCGATAGCGCACAGACGGCAAATCTCTGCCTGAAGGTCAGAATTGCGCGCCAGCAGATGCCCGCACAGGCTGCACGTATCGGCGCAGTCGCGGCAGATGCGGACACATTCGGCCATCATCGCCGGATTGTCGGTCAGGCAGGCGGTGGCGCAGTATTCGCATTCCTGAAGGCAGTCGAGGCAGGTCTCGATACAGGTTTCGAGCGCCGCTGTCCGCCCCGGATGGCCTGTCGTTCCGGTATTATGTAACATCTTGTAATCTCCGTTGCAATCTCTGATGGCAAACTATAGCGATTTCGCACGCGTATGGCAACAGGTAAGATTAGTCAGCCAGTGAGCATCCTGTGAACAGGGCGAGTCTCAGGGCAATCGCGTCTTAAATAGTGGTGAGTAGGGTGAGAAGATAGGCGTCGTCC
>CAZZAO010000176.1:0-8589 GCA_964652205.1 uncultured Anaerolineaceae bacterium
GCCGACGCGCCATAGTCGCTGACCAGCACCGGCTGATCGAGGCTCCTGAGCGCCTCACGCTCGACAGGCGCGAGCATCAGGTCGGTCAGGTCGCCGACGCGCTGTGTCACGACGGGTTCAGTCTCCGACGTGAGCAGCGCAATCGTGCTGCCGCTGGCGTCGGTGGCGCGCAGGGCTTCATCGCGGATGATCGTCAGCACGCGGTTGAGTTCCAGCGTCTGATTCAATTCGCTGCTGACGCGCGAGATCGAGTCGAGTTCCTGCAAACGGCGGCTGAGGTTCTGGCCGGTCGCTTCATGCAGACGAACGCGCTCCAGCGCCGAGGATACCTGCACGGCAATCGTCGCCAGCAGGCGCAGATCATCGTGGCCGTAAGGCGGCAGGCCGCGATTGGCGACAACCATTTCACCCAGAACACGCTCACCGACCGCCAGTGGGACGACCGCCGCCGCGTTGATGGGCAGGTCACGCAGAATCAGGCGATAACCGAGCGCGCGCTGCGGATCGGCGCGCAGGTTGGCTGTGACGAAGGCGCGCCGCGAGAGAGCGCCGCTGGCATCGGACGGCAGCGCGCCGGTGTCCTGCACGAGCGGCGCGGCCAGATCCGCGCCGTAAACCGCGCGCGGCTCCAGAATCAGCGCGCCGCGCTCCGGGACGTAAGCATTGATGAACACAACCGGACTCTCGGTCAGGCTGGCAATTTCGGACAGCATCGGCGTCAGCGAGTCGCTGTCGGTCAGCACCGCGCCCGCCAGTTCAGACAGGCGGCGCACGCTCTCGGCCTGATCGGCACGGCGCTGAACTTCCCGATAGAGCCGCGCATTCTCGATCATGGCGGCGGCCTGCGTGGCGAAGATCAGCAGCAGACGCGCGTCGCGGTCGGTGAAGTCCTCACCGTCGAGCTTGTTGGCAGCCTGCACCACGCCGAGCTTGCGCCCACCCGCCGACAACAGCGCCAGAATCGTATGAGTGACGCCCATCGCCGCCGAAGCTTCGGCAAAACCGGCCTCATAGACAATCGGATCAGTCGGGACGCGGTTGCTGTACCAGTATTCCTCGTCAGCCCAGATTTCGGCCAGCGCGGTTCCCGGCTTGAGATCAATCGCGTAAGCCGCCACCAGCGCGTTATCGACGCCATAGAACGGCGGCTGACTGACAAGGCGGTTGGTCGTCTCGTCGTAGAGCAGCACGCCGCAGATGGCGATATCCATCAGCCGGGCGATACGGGCGTTGATGTCGGAATAGAACTCCTGCTCGTGACTGAGCGCGCCGATAGCCTGCGTGATTTCCTGCAAACCGGCCAGCTCGCTGTTGACCCGCTGCTCGGTCTGGAAAAGGCGGATATTTTCGACCACGACGGTGGCCTGCGCGGCGAAAATTCGCAGGTTGCGGATGTCGGCGGGCGTGAAGCCGCTCTGTGTCCGTTTGTTGCCGACGAACAACAGGCCGATGCGCCCGTCGCCAACACGCATCGGCATCAGCATGGCGTTGTTCAGACCGGCGGCATTGACCAGCGTGGACAGGTTGAGGTCGGCGGTCAGCGGCTCGTCGGCGAGGTCGTTCGACTGCCAGTAATCGCGGACACTGAAGACATCCCCGGCGGGGGTGTCGGGCAGGACGGGAATGCTGTAATTACGCGCCAGTTGCAGCGGCAGGCCGAAGAACGGCGGCTCGGCCAGCAGCGCCTGCCTGCGCTCGTCGTAGAGGAAAACGCCGGTCATATCGGCGTCCATCAGCCGGGCGATGCGCTCGGTCAGGCTGGCATAAATCTGGCCGACGTCAGCGCCGACTCCCGGCTGCGCCGAGACCTGCTGTAAATTGGCGATCTCGTCAACGCGGCGCGACTGATCGGCGTACAACTCGGCGTTGTAGACGGCGGTGGCGACCGGCTGGCTGACGGCCTGAAGCAGCGCAAAATCAGCCTGCGTGAAGCCGAAAGTCGCCACGCTCGCCAGTTCCAGCGTGCCGACGAACCGCTCGCCGATCAGCAGCGGGACGGCGATGAAACTCTGATAGATGCTGTCAGCGAGCAGCGGCTGCACAGCCTGCGGATCGCTGCGGTCGGCCACGAACACTGGCTTACGGTAGCGCTCGATCCAGCCGCTGAGGCCCTCACCGGACTGATACACGCCGCCGCGCTCGGACAACTGGAGTACATAGCCGACGTCGCCGACCCAACCGCGCGGCTCCAGCAACTGGCGCGCTTCATCCCACAGGCAGAGTTCGCCCGCGTCGGCGGGGATGCGCTTGCGGACAATCGTCAGCAGCGCCTGCAAGACCTGCTCGACGCCGAGGCCCGCGTTGATCGTCTGACCGATTTCGCTGATGACGCCGATAGCGCGGGACAGGTCGAGCGCGTCGCCGCCAGCGGCTCCAGCGCTCAGGTCGCGCAGGACGACGACGGTGCGCGTCTCGCCGCCGGTCGAGAGTCGGTGCGACGTGCCTTCAACCCAGCGTCCGGCGAGTTCAAAGGCGGTACGAGTCTCCCCGGCAAACAGGCTGAGCAGGCTGTCGGACGGCTGCGCCTGCTGCGCCACCCGCTCCAGGTCGAGCTTGCTTTCATCGAGGTTGAGCCAGCGGCGCGCCGGGTCATTGACGTAAATCAACTCGCCATGTTCGCTGCCAATCAGAACAGCGTCGCTGCTGGCCGCAAGCGCGAGGTCGGACGGAATATTCGCTTCACCGGCAGGAGCCAGCGTGCCGCGCTGGCGCAGCCAGAGGTAGAGGCACGCAAAGATCACCAACCCGCCGACCCATAAACCCGGAGCCAGTTCCATGCCTTAGTTCCCGGTCACTCCCTGCTTTACCACGATGTCAGAAGGCGCGAGCCGTTGTCCTCGCCATTGAGGCCGCGCCGACGGTCTTCGGCAGCTAACTCGGTAATTTCGCGGATGTCGGAGAACTGGTGCGTGCGCGTCGACACCGAGCCGGTTGAGAGCGTCATCAACGGAGCCTGCTGGTCGCCGCTGTAGCCGCTGTCCGGCACAAGAACGTAGCCGCGCTCGCGGTCGATGAACGAATAATGCTGCCGGACTTCTTCGTTGAAACGCTCGGCCAGCCGCTGTTTGAGCCGGTCGGGATCATCGCCGTGGGTGATGACGATGAAGTTGTCACGGCCCGGATGTCCGGCGTAGTCCTTCGACGTCCCAATCTCGTCGATGACTTCGCCCATCAGCAGCGCCATGAAGCGGATGACCTCATCGCCAGCGACGAAGCCGTAAACGTCGGTAAAAGTATCGAACTGGTCGATCTTGATGTCGTAATAGGTCCAGTCGCCCTCGCCGCGCATCAGCTCGCGCAGATGATCCTCGATCAGGCGTCCGGTCGGCAGGTTCGACTTCGAGTCGATCTGTGTCTGACGGCGCGCTGCCGCGATGGCGTTCTGGACGCGCAGCTTGAGTTCCTCGATATCGAACGGCTTGGTCACATAATCATCCGCGCCCAGTTCCAGCCCGGCGATCTTGTCACTGCGCTCATCCTTCTGCGTCAGAAAGATGATGGGAATATGGCTGGTGCGGGTAGTCGTCCGCAGCTCGCGGCAGACGTCGTAGCCGTTCATGTCCGGCAGCATGATATCGAGCACGATCAGGTTTGGGAGCTGCTTGCGCGTAGCCGTCAGGGCCTCACCGCCGCGCGGCGCGACCTGCACCTCATAGCCCTGCCCGTTGAAATAAATCCGCAGCATGTTGGAAATATCGAAGTCGTCCTCGACGACGAGGATTCGCCCCTTGCTCATGCCTGTTCCCTTGTCCCCACGCAGGGTTCAACGACCGGAAAAGATCATCCTTACATCGTTCATGATACAGTCGAAATGAGCGGATGGCTATTGAGGTAAGCGTTGAGGTTTGGAGAAGCGGACAGGTATCCGCGATTTACCGCCGAAGGCAACGGCGCGGCATATCCGTTAACCAACCATGATTTTCGGCACGATCCGTTGGAAACCGTGACCGGCCTGCGCGAGGACGCGAGCCGGGCGCAGACTCTTCAGTCAAGGCGCAACTGGCTCCGGTTCAGGGATCGGTTGGCCGATGTCGAGCGCGGCAGCAAGCTGCTGACATTGAGACGTTGCAGGGTGAAATCGTGGCACGGAAGGACAGGCGCGTAGAGGGTAGATACTCAGCCGGATTAAGCGTGAACAGGTTCAGGTTCGGGAACTGGATCACCATCTTCGAGAAGCATCTCGATCCAGGCGCGTTTGACCGTCTCGACATTCTCCCCGAACTCAACCCAGCTATCGCCGCCAATATTGAGGCCAGGGAATTCCTTGATCTTGCCAGCGTAACTCCCATCGTCAAGGCGAACAACGATGAGCGCATACGGCAGACTCATGTAGTAATCAACAGTTTTTATCATCTCAGTCCTCGCTCTCTGCCCGTGCCTGATCGACGGCATCGACAACATCCTTGACGTAGAATGCTTTGATACTCTTTCCGTTCACGACAGGAAAGCCGACACGGATGCGATTACCGTCCTTATCAGTATAACTGAAGAACCAGTGACTTCCTGCAACTCGGCGTCGTTCAAAACCATACGCTTCGAGCAGTGTAACGACATCGTTAAAGGCCGCGCCGCCGCCGCCCACTGCTCGGAGCTTTTCAAGTAGCTTTCTTCGCCTGGTCATTCAATTGTCCTTTGGGGCTTGAGGCCAGACCCACATACCAGGTAAGGCCCTACAGCGCGGGCGACCACGTCCGGCGGCTCAGGCTGGCACGCTCGCGGACGGCGTCAATCTCGCTTGACGTGACCGGACGCTCGAAGCTGCGGAAGCCGGACAGCCGGAAACCGTGCCGCTGCGCCATCGCGCCGATCTCGCGCGCCTGGGCGACGTCGATCTGCTTGCCGACGGTGTAATCCTCGCAGCGGCCTTCGAGCGCCAGCGCCATCGTCTCGGCCATACAGGCGTAGGCCATGCGCGGCGGGAAGCCGAAATCGAAATGAAAATCGGGCGCGCCGGGGACTTCGACCATCCCGCCCTCGATTACCAGCACATCATCGCGCTCGGCGGCCACGCGGCGCGAGACGTCGCGCGGGCGGGCGACATCGCAGACGACCGCGCCCGGTTTGAGGTGCTTCGGCTCGATGACGGCATGGACGGCGCTGGTCACAGCCAGAATCAGGTCAGCGTCATAGATCGCGCTCATGTCGGTCGAGGCGACGACGTTCGCGCCGTCGGCGGCACAGTCCGCGCGCAGCGCGTCGAGCGCGTCCTGCCGCCGCCCGATCAAGACCAGTCGGGCGCTCTGCCCGGCCAGCATCCGCGCACAGGTCGCGCCAATCGTCCCGGTCGCGCCGACTACCGCCACAGTCGCTGAATGCATCGAGATACCCATGACGCGCGCCGCTTCGACAATCGCGTCGACGGCAATCGTCACCGTGTAGCTATCGCCGGTCGTCACCGGAATAGCGAGCCGGTCGGCAATCGTCTGTCCGGCGTCGCCGACGACCGAGGTGAACGCGCCGAGGCCGAGAATCTTCGCGCCGAGGTCTTCGGCCATGTGACCGCAGGCGACAATCTTGCTGTAGACCGTCTCGACCGGCAGCGCCATCATCGTCGGCGGCGTGAACGGGCAGGCGATCAGCCAGCCTTTCAATTCGCGCCCGGTCGATGCCGAGCGAATGCCGGTCACTTCAGACAGATAGACCGGCGGGAAAAAACGCGAGAAAAAGTTGATCTGCCGCTCGGTCAGGACGCGACCGAGGAACGGGTATTTGCGAGCGACATCCTGCTTGATCTGAATCGGGTGAATAATGAACGCAAACGTATCCGTCACCAGGCATCCCAGCTTTCCTCTTCCTCAGGCACGCTGTCCTGACGGGGATACAGGCGCTTGTGGTTGAAACCGCCGACGAAATGGTGATCGCTTTCCTCGAAGGTGACGCTGCGACCGATCACGCGGCGCTGCGGCGAGGCGATCAGCACCACGTCGGACTCGATCATCCGTCCCGGAAAGACGACCATGCCGGAACCAATCCGGCAGTTATGGCCGACCGCGCTGCCAAGCACGACCTGGCCGACGTCCTCAAGCTCGCCGCGACTGTTGGCCGCGCGAATCGGGCGCTGCTCCATCAGATTGAAATCGGTGAAGGTCGAGCCAGCGCCGATGAAGCTGTTGCGGCCAATGGTCGTCATTTGCAGGCAAGTATTCTGAGCGATGATGCTATTTTCCATCACGCTGGTCAGGTAAAGCGCGGCGCGGAACGGCAGGAAACAGCCGCTGGCGACGGTGCTCATCATCAGCACACAGCCGTCGTCAATCGTGACGTTATCGCCGATGGTCACGTTGTCGAGAAAGACCCCCGCGCCGATGGTGCAGTTGTCGCCGATGACTGCCGGGCCGGTAATGACCGCTGTCGAGTGAATGTTGGTGTTTTTGCCGACGGTGATGACCTCAGACGTGCTGAGGAGATGTTTCTGTTCCAGCACAGCCTTCCAGAGCAGCTTGAGGCTGTAGAAGTTATGCGACTTCACGTAGCGGTCGTAGCGGCTGGCGCGGGCGAACAGCCCGAAGATGATATTGGCGAAATAAACGTGGACCCAGCTCTCAATCGAGAGGACAGCGCGAGCAGGCGCGTAATGCGTCAGGTCGCCCTGCTCCATCGTCATGAAGTCGGGGACGGTGTAGAAGCCCATCTCCTCGGCATCGCTCGGCACAACAATCGGTTCCAGATCGGGCGTGTAGCCATCGGGCAGATACCACAGGTCGATCAGGTAGATCGGGCTGCCGTCCTGATCGCTCGATGGCTCGAAACCTGACGCCAGCGGAAGGGTATAGGTCTTGAAGGCGATATCGTCCGCCGGGATAGCGGCGCGACAGGCCTGCTTGCTCACGCGCGCGTGGTCGATGAAATATTGCAGAAACTCGACGTCGAACCACAGGCTATCGCGGTAGATAACCGCCGGGCCGCGCACACGGCGGACGTCGTCGCGGCTTCGGAGCGATGGCCCCAGCTCCAGCGCTCTGCCGAACACGCGCAGGAATAAATCTTCCTGCTGAATTTTGAGCGGGCGCGTGCCGATGGTCAGCAGCGAGGCCGGTTCGTTGAACGGCGCAACGGGCCGCAGGTCTTCGATAATGTAGCGCTGCATCGTTATCCCCCCGCCACCGGAACGGTTCCCATCAGGAAGCCGCGCACCGCCTCGTGGAATCGATCAGGCTCATCGAGCATCGGGAAGTGGCCGGAACTGTTGAAGGTCAGCACCGTACTCGACGGCATCGAGTCTCCAAGCACCTTCGCCTGACCAGGATCAACAATCCGGTCATGCGTACCATAGACGCCCAGCACAGGCAGTCTCAGGTCTTTGAGACGCGGTCGCAGATCAGTCTGGCGCAGCGTGCCGATACTTTCGAGGAACGAGGGCGCGCTCAGTTTGGCGACATCGTTCGAGAGCATCGTGCCGAGCCGCGCGCCGTCCTTTGCCAGCAGATGCGAGTAGCCGCGCAGGAAAAAGCGCAGGCTGTTCTGTACCGGCTTGAACAGATAGGGCCGGGCAGCGGCGACGCCCTGCCACGCCGGGAAGGCCGCCAGACGCAGCAGTGGACTGAGCGACGCGCCCTCAATCGGCGCGCCGACAGCCACTACCTTAACGATCTTCTCCGGGAAGCGCAGCGCGGCGCTCAGAGCCACCGTCCCGCCCATCGAGTGGCCGACAAGCGGCGCTTTGACGATCCCCATCCGCTCCATAAATTCCTGCACCAACTGGACGAAATTGGTCACGGAATAGTCACCGCCGCCACCCGATTCGCCGAAGCCGAAGAAGTCGATGGCGTAGACGCGGAAATCCCTGCCGAAGATTTCGACGGTCGGACGCCAGACGGCCCAGGAATTCATCCAACCGTGGAGCAGCAGCACAGGGCGTCCGCGACCGTAGGCTTCGTAATGGACAATTCCCTGTTCAGTGACCAGTGTCGCCACGACCCTCACCCCCGGCCCTTCGCGGCCTTCGGCTCCCGTCGAATGAAGAAACCTCGACGCGCTCCGCCCTCAGGGCGAGGGGTGAAGCACGTCTTATCGTATAATTGAATGGACTTCCTGGCTTAATAAAAGAGGGGAACTAACCACAGCGACCTAGCTCTCCATCTCCTCAAGGATCGAGTAGAGCAATTCGAGGAGCACGTTCTTGACGCTCTCCTTGTCGCGGGCGACACAGGGCAGCAGCTTGATGTCGTCATCAATACGAAGCGCGATCCGCAGGTCGTCAGTGTTCCAGGCGTCGGGGTGATCCTGCTTGTTGGCCGCGACGACATAGGGCGTCGGCGCGTAAGCCCGGAAAGTTTCGAGGATACTTTTCGCCTCGCGGAAGGTTTCCGGCTTGGCGCTGTCGACCATCACGACGAAGCCAAGCATCCCTTCGGCCAGGATTTCCCACATGAAGTCGAAGCGTCGCTGTCCCGGCGTCCCGAACAGGTAGAGGACGAGGTCATCATCGACGGTGATGCGGCCAAAGTCCATGGCGACCGTCGTCGCGCTTTTCTGAAGGCGCTCGGCTTCTGAGGTAATCTCGCGCTCGGTCGAAACAACGTCAATTTCACTGATCGACCGGATGAACTCCGTTTTGCCAGAGCTAAACGGCCCGGTGATGACCATTTT
>CAZZAO010000177.1:0-5332 GCA_964652205.1 uncultured Anaerolineaceae bacterium
TGTCCCTGCCCCTGCGTCCCGCGGCACCGAAGGAGTCACTTCCATGGCGATCGTTCTCGACGGCCGCAGCCTGACGGCCGACACCCTCGTGCGCATTGCCCGGTTCGGCGAGCCAGTGGAACTCGCCTCCGACGCCCTGGACCGGATCGTCGTCTGCCGTGCGATGCTCGACGAGATAGCTGATAATTTCCGGCGTATGTTTGATCCCCGGCATCTTGTAACGCGCGAGCAGCGTCGACCAGGGGACGCCATTTTCGACGATGAAGCTCTCGCTCAGGCAGTTGCCCATCGCCATGACGATCCCGCCTTCGATCTGCCCCTGGGTCGCCAGCGGGTTAATGGCGCGGCCCACATCGGCAGCGGAAATGACCTTGAGGACATGGACTTCGCCCGTGAACAGATCGAAGCCGATCAGTACCGCCTGCATGGCATACGAGAAGGCGAAGTGCATCATGCCGCCTGTACCGAGCGGCTCGGTTTTGGGGCCATAATACTGTTCCAGCATCCGCGTGGCCTGCCCCTGCGACTTCGCCACGCCGATCAGATCGCCGAAGCCGAGGCTCGCGCCGTCGTAGCGCACCAGCCCTTCCTCGAAGCGCAGGCGTTCCGGCGGCGCGTCAAGTTCTTCGGCGGCGACGCTCATGAGCGATTCGCGCAGATGCGACGCGGCCAAACGCACGGCGTTGCCGGTCATGTAAGTCTGACGACTGGCCGTCGTCGGGCCGCCGTTTGGCGTCAAATCCGTGTCGGACAGCAGCACGCGCACCTTGCCATACGGCACGCCGAGTTCTTCGGCAGCGCACTGGGCCAGCACGGTCACTAACCCCTGTCCCATGTCCGCCGACGAGGTACGGACTTCGATTGAGCCATCCTCGAAAGCTTCAACCTCAGCATCGGAACGGTCAGGCGCGCCGCCGCCGAGGCCGGTATTCTTGTAAGCCGCCGAGACGCCCCAGGCGTAGGCCATCTTATCGTCGCGCCACGACCACTTGAAGTCGCCCGCGCGCATATCGCGGTTGACCAGATCAATCGTTTCGAGCAGGCCGACGCTCTCCTTGAGCAGTTGACCGGTCGCAGTCGTCACGCCGACCTTCTGCGCGTTCATGCGCCGGAACGCGACCGGGTCCATCCCCAGTTCCAGCGCGACCAGATCCATATTTTGTTCGACGGCAAACGCGCTCTGCGTCACGCCGAAGCCGCGAAACGCGCCCGACGGCGGGTTGTTGGTGTACATGGCGTAGCAGTCGATCTTCGCATTCGGCACATTGTAAGGGCCAGTAGCGTGCGTCGTCGCGCGGGTCATGACCTTGTCGCTCAGGCTGGCATAGGCGCCGCCATCGCCGTACAGTTCGGCCTCGACGGCGACCAGCCGGCCATCGCGCATCGCGCCTGTCTTGATCCGAATGACGGTCGCGTGACGTTTGGGATGGAACAGCAGCGATTCCTGGCGCGTATAGAGCATCTTAACCGGCCTGTTCGTCGCCTGTGCCAGCAGCGCGGCGTGGATTTGTCCGGCGATGTCTTCCTTGCCGCCGAAGCCGCCGCCGATCAGCGTGCCTTTGACGCGCACGGCATCTTCCGGCAGGTTGAGCGCGCGCGTGATCTGATCCCGATCCTGATAGGCAATCTGCGAGCCAACATAAACCGTCAGCTTCTCATGCTGCTCGTCATAACCAGCCGGAATGCCGATGGAACACTCTGGCTCAAGGAAGGCGTGTTCAGTCGTCGGCGTATGATAAGTGCGCTCGACGATCACCTCGGCCTGCGCGAAACCGGCCTCGATGTCGCCGTGACGCACCTTAATATGCTTGAGCAGGTTGCCGCCCTCACGGTTTTCATGCACGAGCGGCGCATCGGGCGAATGGGCGTAGACCGGATTATCGACCACCGTCAGCGGCTCGTACTCGGCCTCGATCAATTCAAGGGCGAGGTCGGCGGCTTCCTGCGTGTCGGCGGCGACAATAGCGACTGCGTCACCCATGTAGCGGACTTTGTCGCCGACCGCGCACAGCACCGGCCAGTCGAGATAGACGAGGCCGTGAATATTTTCGCCGGGGATGTCTTCATAGGTCAGCACGGCGCGGACGCCGGGGAGCGCCTTCGCGCGGCTGGTATTGATGCTGAGGATGCGGGCGTGCGGAAAACGCGCGCGGAGCGTGCGCGCGAACAACATGCCGGGGAAGACATAATCGTCGGTATATCGGGCAGCGCCCGTGACCCGGTCTTCGACCAGCGGAGTCGGCTCGCTGCGGCTGATATGCACCATCGGCTCGTCAACTGCCGGGTCGGCCACGGGCAGCGCTTCCTCGCCGCGCATGACGCTGGCAGCAGACTTGATCGCCCGCATGACGGCAGTGTAACCGGTACAGCGGCAGTAGGTATCCTTGAGCGCGACTTTCATATCGGCTTCTGTCGGGCAGGGATTGCCCTCGATCAGTGAGGCCGCGTTCATAATCAGCCCCGCCGTGCAGAACCCACACTGTACCGCGCCGTGGTCGATAAACGCCTGCTGGAGCGGATGAAGCTGTTCTCCCTGCGCCAGCCCTTCAATCGTCAGCACGCTGGCGTCCTGCGCCTTGTAGGCCGGGTAAATGCACGAATCGACCGGCACGCCGTTGACATGAACGGTGCAGATGCCACATTCGGCTTCGTTGCAGCCGATCTTGGTTCCGGTCAGGCCGAGGTCATAGCGCAGCACTTCGGCCAGCGTCCGCGACTGCGGCACGTCGAGGTGATGCTCGATTCCATTGACCGTGATGTGAAGCTCGCTCATAACCGTTACTCCGCCTGCTGATTGATCTTTTTATTGTACGTCACATTCACCGCAGAAGCTGACCCAAATCCTTCAGGCCGCTAGCCCATCCCAACGCCCTGCGCTCTGGCCGTGCCGGTGCGCGCTCGTTCGACCGCCAGCGGCAGCGTTTGACGCAGCAGCGACTCGACCATGAAGGAGCGATATTCCGCCGTCGCACGATATTTGCTCGTGCGCGGCTCGATGGTTTCGTAGGCGATCTGAATGATGCGCTCCAGCGAGTCGGCGTCGGCGGGCTGGCCGCGCAGCGCCTCTTCCAGCGGCTCGGCGCGCGCCGGAACCGGGCCAATCGGCCCGATGCAGATGCGCGCATTCTCGTAAGTGGCTCCGGTCGGGTCGAGCCGCACCCAGATAGCGCAGCCAAGAATCGGCAGCGCGACACCATGCGGACGCATAACGCGCTTGAACGCCGTGCCTTCATGGGCCACACTCAAGGGAATGCGGAAGCGAATCAGCAGGTCGTGTCCGGCGGCCAGCGCCGAGATGCCGGGGCCGCGATACAATTGCGTGATCGGCAGCCATTCACGGCGGCCATCGCCCCAGGCAACATCGGCCTCGGCGTCGAGCGCGACCAGCGATGTTGTACCGTCAC
Organism: uncultured Anaerolineaceae bacterium; assembly: GCA_964652205.1. Classification (GTDB taxonomy): domain Bacteria; phylum Chloroflexota; class Anaerolineae; order Aggregatilineales; family Phototrophicaceae; genus ZC4RG36. The sequence goes on from CAZZAO010000177.1 coordinate 3,405, forward strand.
CGGCAGGCAGCGCGTGGGCGACATTGCCGCCGAGCGTGCCGACGTTGCGCACCTGCGGGCCGCCGACCACACCGCAGCTTTCGACCAGACAGGTCGCGCGCGCTTCGAGCAGCGCTGACTGGACGATGGCCGTATGCGTCACCGCCGCGCCGATCATACAGCGCTCGCCGTCCTGCTCGATCTTCGTCATTTCAGCCACGCGCGTCACGTCAACCAGCGCATCGAGCGGCTCAACGTGACGTTCGCCGCTAAACTGAAGGTCGATCATCAGGTCAGTTCCGCCAGCGATAACGCGGGCTGAACCCGCATAATTCGAGAGCAGCGCCAGCGCCTCGTCAACGGTTGCAGGGGTGTGATAGCTTTGCCAGAGATGCATAGGAAAAGGACTCGGTGATTTCAATTACGAAAAAGTGGTTAAAATCTAACATAGATGGTCGCTCTGAACAAGCGCCGAAGGAACTTAATCGCAGGCAGTATCGAATTGTTACGAGATATTTGTTAGTTTAGACTCTAGCGATTACATTCATCAGGCAGACGGAAAGCAGCAGCGACCGTTTGTGAAAAACAGACAAATTGACTCCCCGGAAAACCATTACCTTTCACGTAGTTGGTCGGGGCGTAATAAAAGATAGTTAAGCCTATGAAGAGAATTTCCGGTCTTCGCTACGACATCATGATCGCGCTGGTTCCGGTGGTGGCAGTCGCGCTGGCGCTGCTGGTCGGCGCGGTATTGATCGCGGCGCTTGGCGCGAACCCGATCACCGCTTACGGCGCGATGCTCGACGGCGCGTTCGGCAATCAGGCGGCGCTGTTACGCACTCTGACCCGCGCGACGCCGCTGCTGCTGATCGCCATCGGCATCTGTATCGCCTTTCGCGGCGGCGTCATCAACATCGGCGCAGAAGGTCAGGTTTTTGTCGGCGCGGTCGCCGCAACGGCCATCGCGTTGAGCATCGGCAGCAGCCTGCCGCCGCTGGCGCTGGTCATCGTCACGCTGACCGTCGGCGCGCTGGCGGGCGGTTTCTGGGGCGCAATCCCCGGTTTCCTCAAGGCGCGCTTCGACGTCAACGAGATCCTCTCGACAGTCATGATGAACGAAATTGCGACGCAGCTCATCATCTTCCTGTTGAGCGGCCCGATGCTCGACCCGGCGCAGATCAAGGCCGGGACGCGCATTGCCCAGACGGCCCAACTGCCGGAAGGAAGCTGGCTGCCGCGGCTCGCCCCGCCCTCGCAGATTAATGCCGGAATTTTCATCGGCATCGTCGCCTCGTTTCTGATCTACATCCTGCTCTGGCGAACGCCGCTCGGCTATCGCATCCGCGCGGTCGGCATCAACCCCGACGCGGCCAAATACGCCGGAATCTCCGCGCCCAAATACCTGACGCTGGCCTTTATCCTCAGCGGCGCGCTGGCCGGGCTGGCAGGCGCGGTCGAGGTGACTGGCGTCACGCACCGAATGGTCGAAGGTTTCGCCGTCGGCTATGGCTTCTCCGGCATCGTCGTCGGGCTGTTCGGTCGGCTGCACCCCATCGGCGCGATCCCCTCGGCGTTCCTGTTCGGCGCGCTGCTGGTCGGCGCGGAGAAAATGCAGCGCACGGTTCAGGTTCCCTCGGCGACGGTGATCGCGCTCGAAGGGCTGGTCGTGATCTTCGTCGTCAGCAGCGAACTGCTGATACGACGCTGGACGACGCAGCGCGCGCGGGTGAGCGTGTCCGCCCTGCGCGCCACAGAAATCCCGGCGACCCAATCACAGGAAGCAAGCGCGTGAACTCACCCGACATCACCCTCGGCCAAATTCTCGCTCAGGCGCTGCCGCTGATGTTCAAACGCGTGCTCGAACTCGGCGGCACCCTCTCCGGCGAACACGGCATCGGCATCGCCAAACGCGCCTTCATGCCCGCCGCCGTCGGCGAGGGTGCGCTGGC
>CAZZAO010000177.1:5342-8535 GCA_964652205.1 uncultured Anaerolineaceae bacterium
TCGCCACGCCGTATCTGTTCGCGGCGCTCGGCGAGTTGTTCGTGCAGCGTTCCGGCGTGCTGAACCTCGGCGTCGAAGGCATGATGCTGATGGGCGCGTTCGTCAGTATTTACGTCGTGTCCGATAAAGGGCTGCACCAGCCGCTGCTCGCCGGGCTGCTGGCGGCGGCGCTCGTCGGCGCGCTGATGGGGCTGGCAATGGCGGTCGTCAGCGTGACTTTTCAGGCTGAACAGGGCATCAGCGGCATCGGCTTCAGCCTACTGGGACTCGGCCTGTCGAGCCTGTTATTCAAGGAACTGGCGGGCGGCGTCATCACCGCGACCGGATTCCAGCCGATTTACATCCCCGTCCTCAGCGACCTGCCCGTGATCGGCAAAATCCTCTTTCAGCAGAACCTCCTGGTTTATGCAGCCTTCGCGCTGGTGCCAGTTTCGATGTGGTTTCTCAGCCGGACATCGTGGGGTCTGGAGATTCGCGCCGTCGGGCAGAACCCTGCCGCCGCCGACTCGATGGGGGTCAGCGTCGCCCGCGTCCGTTACCTGACGCTGATCTTCGGCGGCCTGATGGCAGGCATTGCCGGAGCGTCGATTTCGATAGGCACAACGCCGGTGTTTCAGGAAAACATGACGGAAGGTCAGGGCTATATCGCCGTGGCGCTGGTGTACTTCGGCGCGTGGTCGCCGTGGAAAGTCATGCTCGGCGCGCTGCTGTTCAGCATTGCGAACAACCTGCAAATCTGGGTGCAGCTCATGAACCTGCGCGTCGGCGGCTCGCCGATCCCGCCCAACCTGCTGATTATGGCTCCCTACGTGCTGACAATTATCGTGCTGGTCTTCGCCCGCCAGCGCAGCCACAACGCGCCTGCCGCGCTGACCAAAGTCTTCACGCGGGGCGAAAACTGAATCTGGGGTTCACCGGCCCTGATTGATCGGGGCCGATGTTTTGATTTTTTTCCTTCTAACAAGCTGGAGGCAGTCGATGAAGAGACATCAATCGTTCCTCGCCGTGGCGCTGTTGCTCATGACGGTTTTCGCGCTCGGCGGCGCAGTTCATGCGCAGGCGGCGCAGATCAAAGTCGCGGTCATTATGCCAAGCACGATCAACGACGGCTCGTGGAGCCAGGCGGTTTACGACTCGCTCAAGTCGATCCAGGCGGAGATGGGTGGCGAAAGCGCGCTGGCGATCACCTACACCGAGAATATGTTCGACGTGACGGCAGCGGCAGAAGCGGCTCGTGGCTACGCCGAGGACGGCAACGACCTCGTCATGCTGCACGGCTCGCAGTATGGCGACGCGCTGTTCGACCTGGCGAAAGACTACCCGACGACCTCGTTCGCCTGGGGAACCGCCAGCAATACCGGTAAAGACAAGGGCGTCACCAACGTCTTCGCCTACGATATTGCGGCCCAGCAGGGGGGCTATATCAACGGCGTGATGGCGGCTATGCTGACCAAATCGAAGAAAATCGGCGTGGTCGGCCCGGTCCCGGCAGGCGATGCCATCCTCTACAACAATGGCTTCCTGCAAGGCGTCCACGCCACCGACCCGTCAGTACAGGTGCTGGTCGCCTACACTGGCTCCTTCGGCGACACGGCCAAAGCGGCTGAGACGGCCAGAACCCAGATCGCCGCTGGCGCGGACGTGCTGACCGGATCGGCGCAGCAGGTTCCCGGCGCGATTGACGCCATCAAGTCGGCAGGCGGCTACTGGTTCAGCACCGACACCGACATGACGGCTCAGTGGCCGAACACGGTCGCGGCCTCGATGGCCTACGACTTTAGCGGCGTCATCAAGGATATGCTCGCCAAACATGCCGCCGGGACGCTCGGCGATATCGCTTATATGATGACGCTCCAGAACGGCGGCATCCGCATGGTTTATAACGAGGCCGTCCCCGGCGCGACGCCGGAACTGTTCGCCGCCGGGAAAGCGGCAGATGCGGCGGTATCGTCCAATGCCGTTTACCCGATTGCGTTACTCGCTGATAAGCAGCTCCGCATCGCGGTCGTCATGCCGAGCGCCGCGACTGACCTCGCCTGGAGCCAGTCGATAGTCGATAGCCTCAAGACGATCCAGAAGCAGCTTGGCGGTGAAGAGGCGATGGAAATCGCCCTGACCGAGGGCCAGTTCGACGTGACGGCTGCCGGAGATTCACTGCGCAGCTACGCCGACGATGGCTACGACATCATCTTCGCCCACGGCACGCAGTATGGCGACGTCATGTTCGACGTGGCGAAGGACTATCCGCAGACTTCGTTCGCCTGGGGAACCGCGACCGATGTCGGCGCGGATAAAGGGCTGTCGAACGTCTTCGCCTATCAGGCGAACGCCGAACAGGGCGGCTACGTCGAGGGCGTGATGGCTGCCATGTTGAGCAAGACCGACAAGATCGGGATCGTCGGGCCGGTTGCGGCAGGGGATGCCCTGCTGTTCATCAACGGCTTCCAGCAGGGCGTCATTGCGGCCAAACCGGACGCACAGATTCTGCTGGCCTACACCGGCTCGTTCGGCGACACGGCGAAGGCCGCTGAAGTTGCCAGGACGCAGATCGCCGCTGGCGCAGACGTGCTGACCGGCTCGGCGCAGCAGGTTGTCGGCGCGATTGACGCCATCAAGGCGGCAGGCGGCTACTGGTTCGGCACGCAGAGCGACCAGAGCGGCAACTGGCCGGAAACCGTCGTCGCCTCGCAGGCCTACAACTGGGTTCCGACCATCGGCCAGATCATCGAAAGCCGTCTGGCGGGCAAGCTCGGCGGCAGCGCCTACACGCTCACGCTGGCGAACGGCGGCCTGAAGATCGTCTACGGCGGCGTGACCGTGCCGGACGATGTCAAGGCGGCGGCGGACAAAGCTATCGCCGACATCACTGACGGCTCGATCATCATCGACGGCAACGTGTCAGAAGCGACCGAAATGGCTCCGGCAGCGTCGTAAAGATCGTCCCTCATCCCCTGCCCCTGGTATGGCCTGCTCGCTCTCCGAGTTGAAATGCCGCTGCGCGGCACGAGCGAGGCCATACCACTTCGTCTCCCGGCGGGAGAGGGGTGAAGTATTTGTGGTCAATCGTCCTATCGACGAGAGATGACCTCAAAGCGAGTGGGCGATGAGGCATGGTAAAAGAAAAACCCTCACCCCTGCCCCTCTCCAGTGGGAGAGCGAAGCATCGGTTATGGATAACCGTCACGCAATGCCG
>CAZZAO010000178.1:0-8495 GCA_964652205.1 uncultured Anaerolineaceae bacterium
CTTTCCGCAAGCTTACCCGACTTTCCCTTCTCTTGAAGACGCGATTGCCCTGATCCTTTCAGCGATGAACATCGCCTGATGCGCCGTCAGGCGGTATGATTGCGCTCACTACGAAAGGATTTGCCGATGTTTGCCCAACTTCCTGACTCCGCGCTGGCCTTTTCGGCGTGGGACTGGCCGCGTATCGCGCCCTACTTCGACGAGTTGACCGCCCGCCCGCTCGACGCTGCCAGCGTCGCCGCCTGGCTGACCGACTGGACGACGCTGGCGGCGCTGATCGAAGAAGCCAGGTCGCGCCTCGAAGTCGCCACGACCGTCGATACGACCGATAAGCCCGCCGAAGAACGCTTCATGGCCTACCTTGAGCAGGTCATCGAGCCGTACACCGCCGCCGAGAACGCGCTCAAGCAGAAGCTGCTGCGCAGCGGCCTGACCGTCCCCGGCTTCGAGATTCCGCTGCGTGGCCTGCGCGCCGAAGCTGCTCTGTTCCGCGAGGCCAATCTGCCGCTGGAAACCGAGAGTCGCCGTCTCAGCAGCGACTACGCCCGCGTCATCGGCGCGCAGACGGTCATGGTCGATGGCCGGGAACTGACGCTGGCCCAGGTGCGTCCGCTGCGCCAGACGCCCGACCGCGACACCCGCGAGCGCCTGTGGCGGCTGACCAGCCAGCGCCAGTTGGCCGACCGCGCTGCCCTCAACGCCCTGTGGGGCAAGTTCCTCGCCGTCCGCCGTCAGATCGCCGCCAACGCCGACCAGCCGGATTATCGCGCCTATCGCTGGCGTGAGCTGCGCCGTCTCGACTACACGCCAGACGACGTGCTCCGCTTCGACGACGCCATCGAGCAGGTTGTGGTTCCGGCGGCGTCGCGGATTTACGAGCGCAGTCGCCAGCGGCTCGGCGTCGACCGTCTGCGTCCGTGGGACGTCAGCAACGACCTCGACCCGCTCCATCTTCCGGCGCTCAGGCCGTACAGCGATCCTGCTGACCTCGAAACGAAAACCGGGGCGATCTTCGACCGCGTCGATCCTCAGTTGGGCGCCTACTATGACATCATGCGCCGCGAGCATCTGCTCGACCTGCCGAACCGCAAGGGCAAAGCGCCCGGCGGCTACTGTACTGATTTCTTCGCCGCCAAACGCCCGTTCATCTTCATGAACGCAGTCGGCCTGCATGACGACGTCCAGACGCTGTTGCACGAAGGTGGTCACGCCTTCCATACCTTTGAGTCCGTGAATCTGCCCTACTTCCAGCAGTACAGCGACATCCCGACCGAGTTCGCTGAAGTCGCGTCGATGTCGATGGAGCTGCTTGGCGGGCCGTTTCTCGCGGCAGATCAGGGCGGCTTCTACGCCGACCCGAAGGACGCCGCTCGCGCTCGCATCGAGCATCTGGAAGGTATCATCCTGTTCTGGCCCTACATGGCGGTGGTCGATCTGTTCCAGCACTGGGTTTACACCCACGTCGATCAGGCCGCTGACCCGTCCCGCTGCGACGCTGCCTGGGCCGACCTCGTCCGGCGTTTCATGCCGTCGGTCGATTACAGCGGCTTCGAGGACGTCAGGGAGACCGGCTGGCATCGCAAGCTGCACATCTTCGAGTTGCCGTTCTACTACATCGAATATGGGCTGGCGCAGTTGGGCGCGGTGCAGGTCTGGCGTAACAGCCTGAGCGACCGGGCCGACGCCGTGCGCCGCTATCGCCACGCGCTCTCGCTCGGCAATACCGCAGCGCTGCCCGACCTGTTTGCGGCTGCCGGGGCGCAGTTCAGGCCGGACGCCGCCATGCTGGCTGACTGTGTCGCGCTGGTCGAGCGCGAGCTGGACAGGCTCGAAGCTGTCTAGGATAACGGCTGTAAAATCGGCCATGATCGAAGCGCGTTTTACAGTCGAAATAGCAGACCGTATAATCGGGTTTAAGCCCGGTTTGTCGTAAGGAGATGACAGATGCTGCAACGTACTGCCCGCCTGGCACGTTACATCGTCGCGCTGGCCCTGATTTTCGCGCTCGGCACGCTGACCGTGGGCGCGCAGGGGAACGATCAAACGATCACCAGCCCATCAGGCGCTTTCTCTCTAACGCTCCCAGCCACTTATGTCGTTCAGGTGACAACGATCCCCAACTTTGGGGATGTCCTAGCCTTCGGCGACTCTCAACAGACGCTGAACAACATCATCGGTGTCAATTCTGGCGCGCAGACCAGCCTTGCTATTCATGGCACCGGCGGTTTTGTCGGCCAGGTTGACCCGCAGCTCATCAATGGACAGGCCCCGGATCCGTTTGTCACGCCGATGATGGGGGCCATGAGCCAACTGCTGCTCACGATGGGCGCGCAGACGTTACAGGAAGCAGCGGCGCATCGGTTCGGCGACCGCTACAACGGAATGCTGGCCGTCACCGATCACGGGCTGATCGGCGTCCTGCACGATGGCAAGGCCCTGCTGGTCGGCATGGTTTTGAGTGACGATCCCACCATGAGTCCGGCAGCCTTGACCGACATTCTCGATAAGCTCCTTATCGGCGCGGATGTTGGCGCAGCGGGGCCGGTCCAGCCCGTGAACCCGGACGTTATCAGTCCATCCACTCCTGAAGCCACGCCCGGCGCGCCAGCCATCTGGCGCAGCAGTGACCAGCGCGTTTCGCTCGACCTGCCCGCCGACTGGACGGTGCTGGATCACATCGCCGACGCGGACACGATGGCTTACGGCGACAGCCTCGAAGCGGCCCGGTCGCGGCTGGCCTCGGCGCGGCCTGATCTGGCCGACAAGACGCCGATTACCGGCAGCGGCGGGCTGGTCATCCTCTACCGAGCGGCTAATCTCAACGTCAACCCGCAGAGTCCTGACCTCGGCCCGCTGATGACGCAGGCGCTGGCGCAGCTCAAGACTCAGGGTTACGTCGCCGATGCGCCGATGGCGCTGGAGAGCGTTCCCGGCGGCCTGTACGCCTACATCAAGGGGACAGAAGTCGGCTATCTGGCGCTGATTCCGTTTGGCGATCAGGTCGCTTACGTGACGGGAACCGGCACGCTGGATACCTTCCCCAATGCCGAAGATACGCTGGTTGCCATCCTCGAATCGGTGCGCTCGCCTGCCGTGGCTGAAACGCCCGCGATTGGTGGACTCGGCGGGCTGGAAGCTGCCACGACCGTGCCGCCGGGTCTCGGTGGCCTCGGCTCCCCCAACGCGACGCCAGAAGCCAGCAGCTAGCTCCTGCGACATTCACGAATAATCAGACGCGCCTGCCATCAGCCGATGGCAGGCGCGTCTTCTGGATAACACTTGGAACAAGATGATCTTGAACTCAGGTTTAGTATTTCAGGCTCTTGTTACCTGATAAGGTTGATTAGCGCAGGTTTTTCACCCCTCTCCCACCGTGAGATGAAGCGGTTAGGGCCTCGCTCGTGCCGCGCAGCGGCATCTCGACCCGCAGGGCGAGCGGGCCTGACCAGGGGCAGGGGGTGAGGGCTGCTCTTTAGTAGCCGAGCTTACGCAGGTACTCGCGGTTGCGGCGCGCGCTCTGACGCGGCGCGTCGAGGTCGTCGGCCAGCACGTCCTGCTCGACAATAGCCCAGCCGTCATAGCCAAGCCGCTCCATTTCCTTGAGGATTCCGGGGAAATCGACGCTGCCTTTGCCCAGTTCGCAGAAAACGCCGGTCGCCACGGCGGCGAAATAATCCATCCGCTCGTCAACGGCCAGTTGGCGCAGGTTCGGGTCGCAGTCCTTGAGGTGCAGATAGCGGACGCGCTCGCCATATTCCTTGACGGCGGCCAGCGCATCGCCGCCTGCGTACTGCCAGTGGCCGGTATCGAGACACAGCCCGACGAGATCAGAGTCGGCGCGATCCAGCAGGTTGCGGACTTCTTCAGCCGTCTCGACGTAGCCCGCGCAGTGATGATGAAAGACGACCTTCAGCCCTAGCTCGTCGTAGATCTTATGCGCGACGCGGTTGACGCCTGCCGCGTAGGTGTCCCACTCAGAGGCTGACAGCTTCGAGCCGTGACGCCGCCCGGCGTTCTGCACCAGTTCCGGCACTTTGCCATTGTCGTCGGCCAGCACGATAGTCACGGCGTTGAGCGCCTTGAGCAGTCGCCCGACCTGCATGGCCGAGGCTTCGGCGGCGTCGATAGCGTTCGGATCGACGAAGTTGACCGGGACGAACGAGGACAGCAGTTGCAGGTTGCGCTTTTGTAATTCCCCGCACAGCACATTGGGATCGGTCGGCAGGTAGCCCCACGGGCCAAGCTCCAGCCCGCTGTAGCCCGTCTCGACAATTTCATCGAGCACCCGGCTGTACGGATATTTCGGCTCGATCCCCTCAAATTCATAGATGCCCCACGACACCGGGGCGTTGGCGATGCGGATCGTCATGCTCGACCTCTCTTACCGAACAAGGATGGCCGAATTGTACCCGATTTTCGCGCCTCAGGGTCAGCGGTAGCGCGACACTTCGAGCAGGTTGCCATCAGGGTCGCGGAAGTAGACGGAGTCCATCGTGCCGAGCGCGCCCTCGCGCGCTGTCGGCCCCAGTTCGATGGCGACCTGCTGCGCGGTCAGGTGCGCGATCACGTCGTCAATCGGCACGTCGCTGATGAAGCACAGATCAGCAGAGCCGGGTGTGGGCAGGCGCGCTTTCGGCTCGAACTCGTGACCCGCTGCGTGCAGGTTGATTTTCTGCTGGCCGAAGTACAGCGCCCGTCGCCCGCTGGCCGCGACGACGACGCGCATCCCGAGCGCGCGGGTATAAAAGGCGCAGGTTGCGTCGAGGTCGCGTACAGTCAGCACCAGATGGTCGAGGCGGTCGAGATTCACCGGCTTTCCCTCATTTCCGACCCTGCGTTCACGGGGAGCAGGGTGAAGCGCGTGGCGCGAGCGAACGCCGCCTGAACAACGCCTGACTTAAAAAAGCACAGCCGATTAAAACTCACGACGTGGCGCTGAGTTACACCGTCTGCGCCGCCGGATCGAGCGGAAGCAGCACCGGCATACCCGCTTTCGACGACTCGCGGATGGCGAGAATGATCTCCTGATCGAGCCGCCCCTGCGCCGCGCCATAGCTCGGCTCAGTGTTGTCGCGGATGGCTGTCATCAGGCTGAGGATGCACGAACCGACGGCGATTTCGTCATCGTGCAGTTCTGGCGTCTTGCCCGGCTCCGGCTGAAGCAGCGGGTTGTCCCAGCGGATAATCGGTTGATCGGCGTCGCCGGTATGCGCGACCATCGCCACCAGCGCGCCGCCGTCGTTGCGCTCCCAGCGCCGCTCGATGGTGACGAAACGCGGCGCTTCGCCGCCGGGAGCCAGCAGCGACAGCGACCACTGCTCCTGATTGTCCAGACCCATCCCGACGCTCAGGCCCATGCCTTTTTCGGCCAGAAAGCGGCTGCTGCGCCACCAGCGCAGCGGCGAATCGTAGGCCACGCTTGTCCAGTGAAAGAGGCCGAGCCGTCCGTCCTCGAACTCGATGATGCCATGTTCCTGCGTCTCGTTGCGCCGCTGGCTGTTGTTCGCCAGCCGCGAATAATAGGCGTCGAGCGGATAGTCGCGCACTGCGCCCGTGACTTTGACCGGTTTCGCGTCGAAGCCGAGATAGCTGCGCATGACGCTGACGCCGTGGTAGCCGTGACCGCTGAAGTCGTTGAACGAGCTGTGGACGCGCCCGAACAACCCCGACGCGATCAGCGCCAGTTTGATCTGTTCCATCGGACGGCGATAAAACTGCTCGGCAATCTCGACCTTGAGGTTACGCTGTCTGGCCGCCTCAATGATCGCGTCCGCTTCGGTCAGTCGATGGGCAATCGGCGTTTCGAGCAGGACGTTCAGCCCGGCCTCGACCGCCATCAGCCCGACTTCGCCATTGGCGGCATACTGGACTGAGACGATGCCGATCTGCGGCGCGGTTTCGCGTGCCAACTGGTTGATGTCGGTGTACCACGGGACGCCGAGGCTTTCGCCCAGCCGCCGGGCCGACTCGTCGCGCCGCGCCCAGACGGATACCAGCTTCGCGCCGGGGAACTTCTCCAGCAGTCGGCCATAGAGAATGAAGGATCGGCGGCCCGCGCCGATCAGGGCAATACGAATGGGGTCAGCCATACCGGGTTCCTTTATTGGGCGTGATAGCGATACCAGTGCCGCGCTCGCCGCCAGAGGGCTTTGAGCCTCTGGCGGCGATAAAAAGCATACGCTAACGGGCTTCAGCCCGCTCAGGTCAGTCAGCGTTCCGTTGGATGCCGGGCTGCGTTGGGGCATTGCAAAGAGCATGAGCCAGCCCCAGCCAGCTTTCGGTCGATTTGATGGTGTCGCCAGCCTCTGGCGGCAGTCGGCAGCGTGGGATTAGAGCGAGCAATAGCCAGGCTATATCAGCCAGCGCTCGGCTTTCTTCTTCTCGACGTAGCCTTCGCGCGCCTGCTCGACGGCTGGGTTTTCCGACACTTCGGCCACGGCGACGTCCCACCACGACTCGTAGCCGGAGACGCGCTGGCGGCGGTCGGTTTCGATGACGATGCAGACTGGCTGATTCTCGATAGTTTTGGCCTTTTCGAGGGCGTTCACCAGTTCATCGCGGTTGGTCGTTTTGATGACGTGCGCGCCGAGCGAAGCGGCGTTGGCGGCGAAGTCGATGGGCAGCGTCTCGCCGTCAAGCTGGCCGGAGTCGCTGCGGTAGCGATATTTGGTGCCGAAGCCGTCGCTGCCGACCGATTTCGACAGCCCGCCGATGCTGGCGTAGCCGTGGTTGTCGATCAGGATGATGACGAACTTGATGCCTTCCTGCGCCGCCGTGACGATCTCCGAGTTCATCATCAGGTACGAGGCGTCACCGACCATCACGTAGATGGTGCGTGTCGGCGCGGCCAGCTTCGCGCCCAGCCCGCCCGCGATCTCGTAGCCCATCGTCGAGAAGCCATATTCGAGCTGATAGCCCTTCGGGTCGCGCGTGCGCCACAACTTATGCAGGTCGCCGGGCAGGCTGCCCGCCGCGCACAGGACGACGTCGTGTGCCTCGGACAGCGTGTTGACGACGCCGATCACCTCGCCCTGACTGATGAGCGGGCCATGCTCCAGATTGTAGATCCGGCTGACTTCCTCATCCCACGACTGGTTGAAGGCTTTCGCGCGCGCGCTGTAGGCGGCAGCGACGCGGTAGCCTTCGAGCAGACCGATCAGTTCTTCGAGTGTCGCCCGCGCGTCGCCGACCAGCGGCAGGGCGTTGTGCTTGTAGGCGTCGAACTCGGCGACGTTGATGTTGATGAAGCGCACGCCTTCATTCTGGAAGGCGGTTTTGCTGGCGGTCGTGAAGTCGCTGTAGCGCGTGCCGATGCCGATAACGAGGTCGGCCTCGCGCGCCAGAATGTTCGCGCCGGGCGTGCCGGTCACGCCAATCGCGCCGAGCGCTGCGGGATGGTTATAGGGCATCGAGCCTTTGCCCGCCATCGTCTCGCCGACCGGAATCCCTGTGCGCTCGACCAGCGTTCGCAGCACGTCCGTCGCTTCGCTGTAAAGCACGCCGCCGCCCGCGACGATGACCGGCTGCTTGCTGGCGCGAATCCAGCTTGCGGCGGTGTGCAGCGAGTCGGCATCGGGCCGGGTGCGGCGGATCGTCCACAGGCGTTTCTCGAACAGCGCGTCGGGGAAGTCGAACGCCTGCGCCTGAACGTCCTGCGGCAGCGAGAGCGTGACCGCGCCGGTCTCGGCGGGCGAGGTCAGCACCCGCATCGCTTCCGGCAGCGCGCTAATCAACTGGTCGGGACGATTGATCCGATCCCAGTAGCGCGAGACCGGCTTGAAGCAGTCATTCACCGAGATATCCTGCGAATGTTCCCACTCCAGCTGCTGAAGCACTGGCGCTTGCAGCCGCTCGGCGAAGATGTCGCCGGGGAGCAGCAGCACCGGCAGTCGGTTGACGGTCGCTGCCGCCGCGCCTGTGACCATGTTGAGCGCGCCGGGGCCAATCGAGGTGGTGCAGGCGTAGGTTTGCAGCCGATTCTTCATCTTGGTGTAGGCGGCGGCGATATGCACCATCGCCTGCTCGTTGCGGCACTGGTAGTAGCGGAAGGTTTTGGCGCTCTGCTGGAGCGCCTGACCGATGCCCGCGACGTTGCCATGCCCGAAGATGCCCCAGCACCCGGCGAAGAACTGCGTCTCGATGCCGTCGCGCGTCACATACTGGTTTTGCAGATAGCGGATCAGGGCTTGTGCCGTCGTCAGGCGGGTGGTGGACATAGTAGCTTCCTTAGAAAAAAAGTACCAGGTACCGAGCAATGAGTGCTGAGTAAAAAGAACAGCGGAGATGATAACACTCAACCTGTCACATTGGGAAACAGGCCTCACCGCACGAATGAACAGGCAGCCGACCGGTTGCCACTATTGACCGCGTGTTGCACTCATCTCGGCTCTCGGCTCTCGGTTCTTGGCTCTCGGTTCTCGGCTCTCGGCTCTCGGTTCTTGGCTCTCGGCTCTCGGCTCTCGGTTCTTGGCTCTCGGTTCTCGGCTCTCGGTTCT
>CAZZAO010000179.1:0-8431 GCA_964652205.1 uncultured Anaerolineaceae bacterium
GAGCGGGCCTAACCAGGGGCCGGGGGTGAGGGCGAATTTACCCGCTCAACCCGATCATAACTTCGCGGGTGGCGTCGTCGGCGCTGTGCTGGCCCGACAGTACCGAGGCAAGTGCGTTCTGCATCGCCCGCGCAGCGGCGCCGCTTTCGCTTTGAGCCAGCGGTAAGGTGGCATTGGCAAGCAGGGTATTGACGAAGTCGATGTAGGCCGTGTCTGACATCTGCCGCAGCGCTGTTCGCTGCGACGGCAGCATGTGGACGACCTGCGTGTACTGGCGCTGGCGGTCGGCGTCGAGCATCCAGTTGAGGAAGCGCAGCGCCCGCGTCTGCCGGTCGGCGTCCGAGGTCGTCATGACCCACATCCAGCCGTCGAGCATCGTGACTGGCTTGCCGCTGGCGGTCGGAATCTGCGCCACGCTCATCTGGCTGCCGTCCGCCATCAGCTTGAGATACTGGCTCGACGTGATGACGACCTCGCCGCTGTCGTCGGTGTTGAGAAGCGCCTGATAGTCGGCAGGCTCGGTGTACTCCAGCACGTCGGGGCTGATAATGCCCGCCGCCACCGCCTGCTGATAGAAGGTCAGCGTCGATTGGAGCGCGTTTTCGTCGATCTTGACCGGGCCGCTGTCCGACCATGTGCCGTTCGCCGCGAGATACTGGAGCAGGAAAACGTCGCTGACGCTGTTGGTGCGCCCTGCTGCAAAGATGAATGGCGTCTTGCTCGCCAGCATCTGCGTGAAGGTCGCTGGCGCAGCCGGAGTCGTGCCTTCGGTGTAGGCGACATGCTGAATCTCGATGGTGTAGGGCAGGCCATAAAGCTGCTCGTCGATGCGACCGAGCGCCAGCACCGAGGTCGGCAGTTCTTCGAGGATCGCCGGGGAGAGGCGCTGGCCGAGCGGCTGCGCCAGCCCGGCCTGCACCGCCATCAGCAGGTCATCGCGGCGCAGCAGCGTCAGGTCGGGCAGCGCGGCAGGAGCGACTGCGCTGGCTGTCCGCAGCGTCGACATAATGCCGCCGACATCCTCGACCTTCTTCAGCCGAAACTCGACCTGGAGGTTGCTGGTGCTGCCCTGGAAGGCGCTTAACTGCTCGGACAGCGTTTCGGCGGCGGTTTCGTTGTCGAGCGGGGCCAGCGGCTCCGGCCACCAGACGACGACCGAGAACGGCCCCTGGCTGGTCGGCTCGGCAGTCGCGGCAGGCTCGGTGATTTCGACGGGCGCGGTTGTCGGCGTAAGCGTCGGCGTTGCCTCAGCTTTGAGCGTCACCTGCACGGCGGCGGGAGGGGCTGCGCAGCCGGTCATCAGCACCAGCAGCGACAGCCTGATAATCCATTGGAGATCGCGCCTCAGCGCGTTCAATTGCATCGCAACAGCCCTCATGACCCGACTTCAGGGATCGCACGCCAACACCGACACGGCATTATACACGACGCTTTGCGGACGCTGATGTCAGCTTTCATCCTCTTTCGCCGCAGCCTCGGACGCGCTCCGGTCGGGCCGTTTGTTGAAGCGCACCTTGACGACGCGCATCCCGTCCATCTCGACCACCTGGACGTCGTAATTGCCGAAGACGACCGTATCGCCGACTTCGGGGATGCGCTCCAGCGTCTCGGCCACGTAGCCGCCAATCGTCGTCGAAATCGGTTCCTCGTCGCCTTCGCCGAATCGCTCGATGATGTCGTTCATGGTCACCAGCCCATCGACGACGGCCTGATCGCCCTTTTCGGTGATCGGCATGGTTTCGGCGTCGAACTCATCCTGGACCTCGCCGACCAGTTCTTCGATGATGTCTTCCATCGTCGCCACGCCCGCCATCCCGCCGTACTCATCGACCACGACGACGAAGT
Source organism: uncultured Anaerolineaceae bacterium (assembly GCA_964652205.1). Classification (GTDB taxonomy): domain Bacteria; phylum Chloroflexota; class Anaerolineae; order Aggregatilineales; family Phototrophicaceae; genus ZC4RG36. The sequence continues at coordinate 1,846 of CAZZAO010000179.1, forward strand.
GTGTCCTGGTGCGCTGCATCTCGGCCAGTACCTTATCGACGCTGACGGTCGTCGGCATATAGAGCGGCTTGCGCAGGCTGTTGCGAAGCTGGAAGCCCTGACCGCCGCTGGTCAGCAGCTCTGGCCGGGCGACAATCATATCGAGCAGGTCTTTGGTGTTGAGGATGCCGACGACCTGATCGATGGATTCTTCATAGACCGGGTAGCGCGAGTAGTGATGTCGGGCGATTTCTCCCAGCACTTCCGGCAGCGATGTGTCCACGTCGATGCCTTCGACGGCCACACGCGGCTGCATAATCTCCTGCACTTCGATGTCGCTGAAGTCGAAGACGCGCCGCAGCAGGATTTCCTCGCTCTCCTGCAACAGACCGGCTTCGCGGCTGGAATGGACGAGCATTTCCAGTTCTTCGGCAGAATGCACCTGTGAATGTCCCGCCGCTGGCTCGAAGCCGAGCAGCCGGACGATGCCGTTGCCAATGGTGTTCATCACCCAGATGACCGGGTGGAAAATACGCAGGAAGAGGATCGTAGGCCGCGAGACAATAGCGGCGGTTTCTTCGGGGCGCTGGAGCGCAATCGACTTGGGCGCAAGCTCGCCGAGGATGATGTGCAGCATCGTCACCAGCGCGAAGCCAATGGCAATCGACAGGCTGTGGCCGAACGCCTCGGCTGCCGGGTCAGGCAGCACAGCGTGGAAAATCGGCAGGATCAGGTTGGCGACGGCAGGCTCGCCGATCCAGCCGAGGCCGAGGCTGGCGAGCGTGATGCCAAGCTGCGTCGCCGCAATGAAGCTGTCGAGATGCTCGATAGCCCCTTCAGCGGCCTTCGCGCCAGCGCTGCCGTCGCTTGCCATCTGGGAGAGGCGCGTCCGCCGCGCACCGACGAAGCCAAACTCGGCGGCAACGAAGAAGCCGTTGACAAAGACGAGGGTAAAAACTGCCAGCAGCCCGACAACCGTACTCATGCCTTCTCCTGAACAGGTTTAGCGCGTCACTTATAGGATTGCACACATTTCGTAATTATCCAAGCATCGGCCTGCGAATGAGCCGCGTTTCGTCGCGTGGAGCAGGCGTAGGCTCAGCGGCGATTGCCCTCAGCCGGGCGCAATGCTAGAATCATGTCAGGCTGACGAATGTCCAGTCTGTGAAGGAAATCCCATGCGCATACCTCGATCAGTCCTGCTGGCAGCGCTGAGTCTGGCGCTGCTGACGGCCTGTAACCTGAGCAGTCAGACCGATCAACAGTCGCTCGCCACGGCCACCACCTTTACCGGCGGTAAGCCGACCGTCACCATCACCCAACCGAAGGACGGTGACGAGGTAGTGGTCGGCAGCGAAGTGCTGGTCAGCGCGACCGCCACGGATGGCGTTGGCGTCCAGCGCGTTCAGCTTCTCGCCAATGGTCAGATCGTCAAAACTGTCTCGTCGGAGTCCCCGTCCGGCGATACCTCGCTCAACGTGCTGCTCGACTACACGCCGCGCAGCGAAGGCTCAGTCACGCTTCAGGTCATCGCCTTTCGTGGCGCGATCTCCAGCGATCCGGCGCAGATTACCGTCAAGGTGCGTAACACCGTCGCGCAGGTCACGGCGACCCAGGCTCCGGTGCAGAATATCCCCCAGATTGACCCGAATGACCCGACTTGCCGGGCGCTGGTCAATGTCGGCCTTAATCTGCGTACCGGGCCGGATACGAGCTACGATAAGATCACGGTCTTGCAGGCGGGTGCGGTACAGCCGATTGTCGGTCGTACTGGCGGCAATGACTGGTGGCAACTTCGCGTTGGCACGACGATTGGCTGGGTCTCGGCGCAGTACACGACCGTTTACGGCATCTGTACCAACATCCCGGTGATTGCCCAGCCGACCGCAGTCGTAACCAGCACGCCATTCGTCATCCCGACAATTTTCATTCCGCCGACGATTGGCGCGCCGCCCACGTCCGCGCCGACGCGGCCTGATCTCATCATCGCCAATATCAGCGGGCCGCAGTCGCTCTCGTTTCCCGGCGAGCAGGGACAGGTCGTTGGAACCTATGCTGTGACCGTCAGCAATAAAGGTGGCAGCGCCAGCGGCCAGTTCAGTAACACGCTGGTCATCACGCCGGGCAACATTAAAGTGCCGCTGGCGGCGGTGTCCGGCCTTAATCCCGGCGAGAGCATCATTCTGACCGCCAGTGTGACCTTCAGCGCCAAAGATAAGTACAAGGTCGAGGCACGCGCTGACTCGGACGACGACGTTGACGAGGAACACGAAAGCAACAACCGTTCGAGCCTGAACGTCACCGTCTCGAATTAAGTACCCTCACGCTCAAACGCCTTCATATTCACAGGGGAACTGGAAAGGTGTGTTTTCCCTCTCTGGCGGCGGGGTGGGGCAAGGGGGCGGGGTCAGTATGCTATTTGCTCTGGTTAGGGCTGCGGTATAAAATTCTCACATGACTACGCAGGTGCTGATCCTCAACCACCAGTTGACGCTGACTGTGACGCTCAAGCAGGCGCTTGAGCGCACGGGGCTGTACAGCGCGCATCCCTTCACGACTGCCGACACCGCTATCGAGTACCTTCGAGCGCATCCACAGCAGGTCGCGCTGGTTGATCTGGATTTGCCGGGGATTCGCGGCGACGAGTTGATCGCCCGCCTGCGTGAAGTCCAGCCTGATCTGCCCATCATCGCCAGCCCGCTGCTGGATCGCAACACCACCTCTCAGCTCAATCTGCAAGGGACGCTCAAGGCGAATTTCAGCGCCCGCGACGTGCTGCCGCTGCTGGAGGAATACAACGCGCCTGCCGAAGAACAGCAAGACGCGCCGCAGCTTATCGACCGCCCGGAAACCGCGCCGTCGCTGCGGACGCGCCTGCTCAACAACCCGACTCGTGACGCGGGCGCGACCCGCAGCATTGAAATGCCGGAAGAACGGCAGCCGATTGCGACCGAGGGCTTCAATACCGCTCCCAATAAACCAGCGCCGCCCGCCGTAATACCGAAAATGGCAACGACCGACTCGCTCGGCGATCTGCCGCTCGACCGCCCCGGCACGAATCGGCTGACGGATGTGCTCGACCAGATGGCCGACGATGATTATGGCCCTGATGAGCCACTGCGGGACATGGACGCGGCAGGGGATGCCGCCGCTCCCGCGCCTGACGCGCCGCACTCTGATCTGCTCAGTCGTCTCGACCTGAGCAGCATCCCGCCGGTCGAGCCGCCGACAACCGATCAGCGCTTCACCGACCTCGTCAACTCGATGCGTCGCGGCGGTGACGACCCGCGTAAGAACCTGCCTCAGCGCTCGCAGCCGTTTGTCGATTTCATTCTGACCGGCGGCATGGACACCCTGCTGACCGAAATCGAGCGCTCGAAAGGCAGCACGCAGCCTATCGACGCCAAAACAGCCTTCGAGCAGTTAGCTGCTGAAGAACCGCCGATGCCGACGCTCGAAGAGAGCGGCACGGTCGGCGACCTGATGAGCGGGGTGAGCGATCCCGGTTTCCGCAATGTTCTGGCGCTGCTGTCCGGCGACCAGCCGGAATCGCCCGCTGGCGAAGGCGAGGCGGACGGCGCGCCGGAGATGTCCCCCGATGAAATCGAGTCGGCCTTCTCCAGCTACTTCCAGTCGAACGAGCCGCCGCGCGTCCCAACCGCGCCATTGACCCCGAAAACTGCGCCGCTCAAGACGGCGACCGCGCCCTTACAGCCGCCGACGGCCCCTGAGGAGCGCACACCAGCCCGGATGATTCTGGAGACGGCGCTCGACGAATCGACGCCGATAGATTCGTTCTCGCTCGAAAACCTGATCGCCAGTATCGACCAGCAGCTTCCCGAACACCGGCCCAACGTTCAGCCGCTGCCGTCGTGGGTGCGCGAGAGCGACGTCAACTTCATCTTCACCCAGCCGCAGATCGCAGAGCCAGATTTCCTCGCCGGAAATACCGCGTTGTTTGCGCCGACCGACGACCCCGATTTCGCCTTCGCCAACACGCAGCCATCGAGCGGCGCGCTGCCAGAAACCGGCGCTTACGATTTTGTCACCGATTCCTATGAGATGAGCGCGCGGACTCAGCCGATTGCCGGGCGCGCCGAGCCGCTGCCAGAGATTGCTGCCCCCAATGCCGAAGAAGCGACTCCAGCGCATGGACAGCCGCTTGCCGAGGACGCCACGCAGACCTTCGAGCGTCCGGCAGAGCTGCCGGTGCTGCGCCCGGCGGTCGAAGCCAGTTGGCTCGATCTGGATATGATCGACGAGTTGAATCTGCTCGAAGACTACGAGCAGGAAACCGTCCCCCATAGGATCGGCGAGCAGCCGCTCGATCCCCGTTTCGAGCGTCTGCTCAATATGGGCGATCTCGACGAGGAAAGCAGCACGCCGCTGCCGCCGCGTCCGGTACGCAAGCCTGCCCGTCCGGCTGTCCCACCGCCAGCCCCCGTCGAGCCGCTGCCTGCTCATGCCGAGGAACCAACCGGGCCGCTTGAGCCGACCCCCGCCTATGCTGAAGAACCGGCTGAGTGGCCGGAGTCGATTCCGGCTTATGAAGAGCCTCAGCCGCCAGAGCGCCTGCCCGACCTGCTGCCGGAAGCTGACGAAGCGGCGGAACAACCGGCCTACGAGCCGGTTTACGAGGCGGCCAGCGCCATGCCGGTCGCCGAAGCGCCCATCGAGGACGAGCAGATTTCGCAGCTCGCGCTCAGCCTGACGCAGGCATCGCTGGAATTGACCGCTGATGCCACCCTGCTCACACGCGGTCGGGATGTGGTCGCGGCGGCGGGCGCGCTTGCGCCTGAAGACATCGTCGAACTGCGCCGCGTCGTCAAGGACGACTGGGAAGCAGGCGGCGACGATGCCCGGATGCGGTTCATCACTCTGCCAGGCAGCGGCAAGGACTATCTGGCTTACTCGCGCCGCACCATCGACGACCTGACGCTGACGATGCTGTTCTCCGGCGCCAGGCCGCTGCGCGACATCCGCCGTCAGGAGCGCCGCCTGCTCGAAGCGCTCGAAGCCGTGCCGGAGAAACCCGCGCCCGTGCCAACGACCGCCCCGGAGCCGGAGCCGCGCCCCGTCACCCCCCGGACGATCACCCCTGTCGCCAGACCGACGACGCCAGCGGTTACACCTGTGCCTGCCGCTGCGCTGTCCGACGAGGTCGAGACGGTCACGCGCACGCCTTATGCTGCCGTCTGGCTGGTACGCGACCCCAACCGGCGTCTCGGCGAGTCGGTGACTCGCGCCATCTCGACCGGTCTGCGGGCGCAGTTGGGCGCGCAGTCATGGACGGTGCAGGACCTGGCCGCGCAGGATGAGTTCGTTTACGTCCGCGCTGATGTCCCCGGTGAGACACCGCCGCCCGAAATCATCCGCGATCTCAAGCGTCGCTCGGCGCAGATTGCCGCCGCGCTCGATCCGTCGCTGCCCGCGTCGGAGTTGTGGGCGGACAGCTATCTGATCGTCACGTCCGGCCAGGCGCTCGACGACGAAGAAATTCAGCAGTTCATCAACTTCGAGCGTATGGAATAGCGAAGCAATCGAAAAGAAGAACCGGGAGCCGAGAACCGAGAAAGAGACGGTTCGCTGTTGAACTTCCGTCAGAGCGCGATTATTTGCGCCCGCCAGCCTTCACCCCCGGCCCCTCTCCCGGAGGGCGAGGGGAGAAAAACGAGACAGAGAGTTTCGTAGGGGTATGATGCATCATGTCCGCGCTCCGTATCTGCCTGCATCCTCAAGTGGCCTGAAACTTCTTTCCTCAGTCGCCGCCAATCCTGCTAAAATCGGTCGATCAGTGGTATAATTCGCCCAAATGTTCTTCTTTCTAGATGGGATGACGAGATGGCCTCACGTCAAGTTCTGTACCTGATCGACGGGCATTCGCTCGCCTATCGCCATCATTTCGCCTACATCAACAGTCCGCTGATGACCAGCGCCGGAGAGCCGACCAGCGCCATCTTCGGCTTCTCGCGCAACCTGATGGACATTCTCGCCAAAGACAGGCCGCACTATCTGGCTGTCACGTTCGACGATGGCCTGAGCGGACGCGATGAACTGTACGGCGAATACAAAGGCACGCGCGACCAGATGCCCGACGACCTGACGCGCCAGATGCCGCATATCATGCGAGTCGTCAAAGCCTTCAATATGCCGATTCTGATGCTCAAAGGCTATGAGGCCGACGACGTCATCGGCACAGTCTCGAAGCAGGCGGTTGAGCAGGGCCTCGACGTTCGTATCGTCAGCGGCGACGGCGATATTCTCCAGCTTCTCGACCCGCAGACGACGGTTGCGCTGCGCGTGCGCCGTAAGGGCGACAACGGCAAATTCTCGGTCTACGACATTATCTACAATGAGGACGTGTTCGAGCAGGAATATTTCCTCAAGCCGCCGCAGTTGGTCGATTACAAGGCGCTCAAGGGCGACACATCGGATAACATTCCCGGCGTTCCCGGCATCGGCGATAAGACTGCGACCACGCTCATTCAGGAATACGGCACGCTTGAAAACCTGTACGAGAACGTCGCGCTGATTAAGGGCGCGACCCAGAAGAAGCTGATCGAGGGGCGCGAGTCGGCCTTCCTGAGCAAGAATCTGGCGACCATTC
>CAZZAO010000180.1:0-8029 GCA_964652205.1 uncultured Anaerolineaceae bacterium
CGTACCCGTTTAGTCCGTTTCTATCCATAACCTTTATCGTGGTGGGCTACTAGTAAGTTTGCGTCACCTACCATAGGAAACAAGTCGCGTACATCAAATCCAATATTTGTGATAAACGGCGTCAACGCATCAGAAAACTGCTCTTCACCGAGTAAGGGATGAGTTAATTTGTCGAGAATTTTTGTACCCTCCTCCCCCTTTTTTATTACGATGCGAAATCGATGAAAGGCAGCAGTAGGAAGAAGATACGGACTGTGAGTTGTATAGATAAAGGTTTGCTGTTGTTTATGAACACTGGCTTCAAGTACAGCCAAAATATCCCGCTGTGCCTTAGCATGAAGATAACTACCCGGTTCATCTACCAGAACAACCCTTGAGTAACCTGCCTTTTCTTTATCCCAAGCAGCTAACCTAAGATAAAAAGAGAGGAACCACAGAAATCCCCGACTCCGTTGTTCGGGATACTGATCAGTTTTGTCATGCACATAAAACTGTAACCGCAATTTACCTTCATCACTACGCATAGGTTTTACAGACAAATGTACTGTGTCGCTACCATCTGTTGTTTGCTTCCAATAGCTGAGAAAATCACCTGTTATGTTGGTACTGCGACTTTCCAGATAATTTCGGAGAGCCTTATCCTGACCTGACAAACTTGCAAGCCTGTCGAGATCGAGTTTTGACAAAGCAATAAAGTCATATACGGTAACAGGGAGCTTCCCAGAAACTGAATCTATCTTAATGTCTTTACTCGTAGCTGAATCAGCCGGAATTTCAATTTCTATCTCTCTAGGAAGCGTATCGGCAAAAGTATCAAAATAAACAAATAGGGGCCATAACGGTCGCAAGCTATTAGCGAATTTTTGTGGAGTAAGTGTGGGTAAAGAAGTGACAACTTCCTCCGTATCTTCTACCTTATTATCTACTTCTATTTCTTCGAGAGAGGCTAGTTCTACAATTTCGTTGTCAGCCCATAAGTCAACATATTTCTGATCGAGACTGTACTGACCTGTTCTCAAATCACGTGTTATCCATATCTGGTTGGTAAATTCGAGCGATGCACGAACCTTGATCGGAAGACCGGCTTTCTGTTCATCAAGAAGTTCATCTATTTCTTCAACTGTATATTCAAACAATACCGATACTCTTGGATTAGCATCCAACTTATTCTCTGGCATATAATCTTCAGTAAGCGGCATTTTCCCAACGTCTAGGTCGAAGTCACGTAATGCCGTCAATATAGCTGTCTTTCCTGCTTCATTCTGTCCAGCTAGAACTGTGATGCCATCAGCTGACAATGGACAATCTCCACTGTCAAGAATTGACCGGTAATCGTAAATTCGGAATATTCTTGGAATCATTTATAGCCCCAGGGCGTGTAGTGGTATAGTGCGACTCATGTATTTTAATAGAGATGCAATAAAATGAAACACATATATAACTTACAAAAATAAAACGCAACCCGCCCCGTCGATGGACGGGGCGGATTGCGTTTCGAGATAATCGACGAATTATTCAGCAGGCTGTTCCTGCTCAGGCTGGGATTCGGCCTGCGGCTGCTCCTGCGCCTCACGCGGGGGGAGCTGGAGCGCAATCGCCTGCGTAATCAGGTCGCGCATCGACGCTTCCGGCAGCGCCCCCGGCTGATTGAAAACAATCGTCTTTTCCTTGACGACCATCAGGTTGGGGATGCTCTGGATGCGGAAAGCCTGCGACAGGCCGGGGTTCTCATCGACGTTAACCTTAGCGACTTTGATCTGGCCGCCAAATTCCTTCGCCATCTTGTCGAGAATCGGGCCGACCATCCGACACGGCCCGCACCACTCGGCCCAGAAATCGACGATCACCGGCAGCTCACTGTTCAGCACTTCCTGCTCGAAGGTCTCGTCAGTCACTTTCACGGGCGCATCTAAGACGGTCACGGGTTTCTCCTCTGCTTGATTTTGGGTTTGGGCTTCGTCAACATAAGCTTGCGGGTTCTGATCGCGCATCAGGGTTTCGATGGCTTCAACGGCCAGCGGCAAATCCGTCCCCCAGGGGCGGACGCGCCGCACAATCGCCTCGCCACAGTAGACGCCGATCAGGGTCGGCTTATCGCCTTCGACGCCGAAACGCGCCGCCGTCTGCGGATTCTCACTCGGATCGATTCGCGCGACGGTCAGCTTCGGGTTCTCGCCCGCCAGCTTATCGAACGCGCTCTTGAAATCCCCGCGCATCCCTGACCCGTTGGTAAAGAACAGCAGCACGGGCTTATCGGTGTTCAGAAACGAATCGATGGTGGCATCCGTCAGGTTGATCGGCTCTGGCATTTCGACCTCGCAACAAACTGATTTAGTCGGGACAGCGCAACACGCAGCCTGAGTCGGGCGCGTTCGACAGTATTCAGACGCCGCCTCATTGTAAACCTTACGTCGTCAATCGACGTCGCTGGACAGGACAGCCTGCGCCCCTATCAGCCCTCGCAGACGGTGAATCAACCGTTATTGACCACGAGAATCGGGTCGGTCGAGGCGGTTATGCTGCCCGCGCCGGTCGCTGTCGCCCAGATATTCGCCCGGAATGGCGTCGTCGGGACAGTCCAGATCAGCGTCGCGCCATCGGTCAGGTTGGTATCAGTCCCAAGCACGGTCGGCGCTGCCGCCGAGTCGAGGATCGACAGGTAGAAGGTGACGCCGGTCGCGTGGTCAACGCCCTGCGCCCGCACCGTGATCGTCCCCGGCGCGATCATGTAGGCGCCATTACTGGTCAGCGCCGGTTCGACCAGCACGAAGCCAATCTGCGCTGGCTCGACGCCGGGCGCGGCGGTCAGGGCGGGAGCGACGGTCACGACGACTGAGCCGCCGGGCAGATAGATGACCTGACCGACGTTGATGATGTCCGGCGTGGACAGGCAGTTACCGATAATCAGGTCGGTCAGGGCGACATTGCGAGCAATCGCCAGCACGCCGAGCGTATCGCCAGCCTGGACGGCGTAGGGCTGCCAGTCGGTACGTACCTGACAGTTAAGCGGCAGCGAAACCGTCAGCGGAATATAAGCCGTAGCAGGCGGGACGTAAATTGGGGCCGTCGGCGGCGTAATCACGACCGTCGGCGGCGTCGGCGTGACCACGACCTGATTGATGATGACCGGGCCGGTCGAGCCATCCGGCGGGACGAGCGTGGCCGTCGGGATCGGCAGTGAAGTCGGGGGCGTGCCAGCCAGCGAGCAGGCAACGGCAGCGAGGGCGAGACCTGCGACGACGGCAAGCGCCCGCAGGTGGGTGAGCGATGTCCAGAACATGAGCGGCTACGCCTTCCAATAGGCACACACACCCTTATTCTAGCAGGAAATATTTAGGGTTAAATTAACACACCTAGAGGGATGGCGAATTGGTCTCCGGCTCGGCGTGAATCGTCACCCGTTCCAGCTCAGGCAGCTCGGTTCGGAGCAGGATTTCGGCGGACTCGGTAAATTCATGCGCGGCCTCGACGGTGATGTTGGCCGGCATGGTGACGTGCAGCGCCAGCGCGTAGCCGTCGTCCTGCGGCGTCACGCGCAGATGATGCCAGTGACTGCGCGGAAAATGGACGCGCAGCAGGCTCTCGGCGCGCGCGGCGAGGGCGTCAGCATCGCTCAGGCTGGCAGCATCCTGCGTCTCGACGAAGGCCGGTTCGATATGCGTGACGACGTCGGCCACGTCCGGCAGGCTGGCGCGGATATTCTGTTCCAGCCGCGTCACCTGATCGTGCGCCGAAGCGAGGGTCTGCCCCGGCGGCACTTCGACATGCAGATCGAGCATTTTGCCGGCAGGGCCTTCGCTGACACGCACTTCGTGAGTCGACAGGCCGAGCGCGTCGGCACGGGCGCGAGCCGTCAGCGCGTAGTCCGGCACAGCTTCCTGTTCGGGGACGAAATGCACCTCGACTTCGGCCACGCCGTCAAGGTGATCGACCACCTTCTCGCGGATGGCATCGGCAATCGCAGCGCTGCGGTCGGCGGTCGTCTCCGGCGCAATCTGCACGTCGATGTCCACGTAGGCCGCGTCAGCCGGGCCGCGACTGCGGACGCGGACGACGCGCTGCACCGCCGGCACGTCCGCCGCCAGCGCCGTCAACTCATCGGGCGCGTAGGGCGCAGCATCGACGAGGACGCTGCTGGTCTGGCGCAGCACCTGCCACGCGGCGCGGACGATGACGACGACGATGATGAGCGCGGCCAGCGGGTCGATCCACGTCCAGCCGAACAGCGCGACCAGGATGGTGCTGATGATGACGGAAATCGTCACGATCACGTCCGCGCTGGTATTGGCGGCGTCGGCCAGCAGCACTTCAGAACGAAGCCGCTGGCCCTCGCGCCGCTCATAACGGCTGAGAAACAGGTTGACGGTCAGCGTCGCCAGCAGAACAACGATCACAGGCGGCGTGACGAGCGGCGTTTCCGGCGTCAACAGGCGGCTGACCGCCTCGCGGACGATCTCCCACGCCGTGAGCAGCAGCAGCGCACCGATCAGCAGCGCCGCCAGCGTCTCATAGCGCCGATGGCCGTAAGGGTGATCGGCGTCGGCGGGCTTGTCGGCCACACGAATCGCCACCAGCCCGACCACGTTGGCGAGGCCGTCAATCAGCGAGTGAAAGCCGTCGGCAGTGATCGCCAGCACGCCGGTCGCCAGACCAATGACAATCTTGCCGAGAGCGACGACAAAATTGAGCGTCATCGTGACCAGCAGCACGTGCTGTACCTGCTGCCGTGTGTCTGATAGGTGCATTGCCCGGACTCCAAAGCATTAACAGCAACTTCATCTTAGGCGCAGGAGTCCCGTTTAGACAATCGTTTTCAAAAAATTCAGGCTAAATTAGGGAAAGATTTAGCATCATCAAACTATTTAGCCCTGTGTTGACGATATAATTTCTAAGAGACAGTTATCTATTGATTGAGTACGTTCCCCATGACTCCAACCTCTCTCAGGATGCGGCTTCTGACGCTCGCGCTGGTTGTTGCGCCGATCCTCGTCTACATCGCCCTGCGCCTGAATCCACCCAGCAATCAGATGTGGGGAACGGCCATCTTCCACTTCTATATTGTCTCCTACACCAGTCTGGTAGCGCTGGTGGTGGCAATTCTGATCTTCAGCGGCATTGGCGCGGAACAGACGAGGCCGTTAATCGTGGCGATGCTGTTCCTGACGATGGCGGGATTCTTCTTCATCCACGGTTTTACGACGCCGGGGGTGCTACTCGGCACGAACGAGGCAGTAAGCTGGGCGGTGCAGATCAGCCTTTCGAGCGGCGCGCTGCTGGCAGCGCTCACCCGCGTCGATTGGAAGCCGGAAGCGAAAGCCTGGATGTCGCGCTACCGCCACCGTTTCTGGCTGGCGCTGATCGCCGTCTACCTGATTTTTCTGTGGGTCGCCTTCACTTTCCCCACCACGCTGGCGGCGCTGCAATCCGCCATGCCGCGCGTGCTGCTGGTGCTGGTGACGATTGGGGCCTACCTGTGGAGCGCAGGGTCATGGTGGCAGTCTTACCGGCAGAAACCGGCGCGGCTGTCACTGGCGCTGACGATTGGCCTGTGCTGGCTGGCGCTGGCGCAGGTCAGCCTGTACGAAGCGCCGCAGCTTTCCCCGCCGTGGTGGATGTATCATATCCTGATGCTCGGCGCGTTCATCATCGCCATGCGCGCCATCCTGCTCGACTACGAGGGCGTGCGCGACTTTCACCTGACACGCTACTTCGCCGCGACTGGGATTCTGGTCAGTATGCCGCTGGTCGCCCTCATCACTGAATTCACCGTTCGCAGCAGCGGCATCAACGCGCTGCGCTGGCCGATCTTCAGTATGAGCCTGCTCGTCCTGATCGCGCTGCTGGCCGTCCTACTGCTGATCGTCGAGCGGGCGCGGCGCATCATCAGCGAGCGCACAGCCGCGCTTCAGGCAGAAAAACAGTGGCGCGCCGACATGACCAGCCTGATCGTCCATGACCTGAAAACACCGCTGACCTCGATCTTCCTCAATTTCGATTTGATGCTCGGCGGGCGGCTCGGCCCGATCAGCGACATCCAGAAGCAGCGGATGGGATACGCGCGGCGCAGCGCCGAAAATATGGTCAGCCTGATCGACAACCTGCTCGACGTCGAAAAGATCGAGGCCGGGTCGCTCGATCTGGCGCGGATGCCCTGCGACCTGCGCTCGCTGCTGACGGGCAGCATCGACGCTGTCCGGGGATTGAGCGAGGAGCAGAAAATCGCCCTGTCGAGCGCGATTGCCGACGACCTGCCGCTGGTCAGGGTCGATGCCACGCTGATGCGCCGGGTGATGCAGAACCTGCTCGGCAACGCCATCAAGTTCACGCCGGAAAACGGCCATATTCACGTCGAGGCGCTGGTCGATCACGAGGCCGTCGTCATCCGCACCAGCGACAGCGGCCCCGGCGTCCCGGCAAACGAGCGCGACCACATCTTTGAGAAGTTTCAGCAGGCGAAAAATACGGTGCGCGGCGGCTACGGTCTGGGGCTGACGCTGTGCAAGCTGGTGGTCGAGGCACACGGGGGGCGCATCTGGGTCGAGGATGCGCCGGGGGGCGGCAGTCGTTTCGTCTTCAGCCTGCCGATGGGGGCAACTTAAGCCCCTATTTACCCTGCCGCTGAAACGAATCGAGCCTGATCGTGCCTGCCCTTTTGGAGTATACTGCAAGCGACCGGACTACCCTCAAGGGTCATCATGGACACGTTGCAGTTCGTGCCGATTATGGTGGTCGGCTTCGCGGCGTCGCTCGGCCTGACGCCGCTGTCTCGACAGATCGCCATGCGGCTCGGCGTGGTCGATAAGCCCAACCAGCGCAAAATTCATCAGACTCCCAAGCCGCTGATGGGCGGCTTCGCCATTTACGCGGCCTTTATGCTGGCGATGGTGCTGTTCAGCCCGCCGCAGTATGTGGTCGAGATCGCTGCGGTGCTGTCCGGCGCGACTTTTCTGGCGCTGGTTGGCCTGGTTGACGACCGCTACGAACTAGGCATCAAGGTTAAACTGGTGGCCGAACTGGCCGCCGCCGGCGTTGCTATCGCCGCCGGAATCCACGTCAACCTGTTTCATATCGTCTGGCTCGACTACCCGATTACGATCATCTGGTTTCTGACGCTGATGAACGCAGTCAATTTTCAGGACAACATGGACGGGCTGGCAGCGGGCATGTCGGCGATTGCGTCCGCTTTCTTTCTCCTGATCGCCTACCAGCAGGGGCTAACCCTTGTCAGCAGTCTGGCGGCAGGGCTGCTCGGCAGTTCGGTCGGCTTCCTGATCTATAACTTCAACCCGGCTAGCACCTTCATGGGGGATATGGGATCGCTGGTCATCGGCTTTTTGCTGGCAACGCTCGGCATCAAGCTCGAATTTGTCGACCGACCGTTCAGCAGCCTGACGTGGATCGTGCCGGTGCTGCTGCTGGCCGAGCCGCTGTTCGATATCTGCCTCGTGGTCGTGACGCGCATCAGCGAAGGCCGGTCGCCGGGGCAGGCAGGCAAAGACCACACCTCGCACCGGCTGATGAGCCTCGGCCTGAGCCAGCGCTGGACGCTGCTGGCGCTGTACGGCGCATGTATCGCTTTCGGCGCGCTCGGTTTATGGGTCAGCACCTCGCGGCAGGCACAGGCGCTGCGGATCGAGACGGCGGCGCTGGTGCTTCTGGCCGCTCTATTCGTCGGCATGGTCATCGTCCGGCGGCGCTACCAGCTCAAGAAGTAATGAGCATCGAGTAAGCCGTTACGCCAGATCGATGTTGTCTCCACCTTTACCGCTGCGGCGAGAACGCAGTTTTCAATGGACGCGCACAACACCTGAGTAAAAATAGGGCAATGCGCCTATCACAGAAATTCTGGTCTTATCTTCCGTAGGGGCGCAATGGTTTGCGCCCGCCGACCTCACCCCCGACCCCTCTCCGCAAGCAGCGAGGGGAGAAAGATGAGACGATGCCTTCCGTAGGGGCGCAATGGTTCGCGCCCGCCGACCTCACCCCCGGCCCCTGCGCGGCCTTCGGCTCCTGCCGAACCAAGAGACGT
>CAZZAO010000181.1:0-8013 GCA_964652205.1 uncultured Anaerolineaceae bacterium
TCCACCCTTCAAACGCTCGCCGAGCCGTTGGTTTTCGGCTTTCGCGGCGCTGTAACAGCCATGACCCGCGCGGGTCGTCAGGCCGGTCGAGCATGAGCTTGCGAAACCTTCTCGGCGCGCTGATCGCCGCTGCGTTTCTGCTCTCAACCTCGGCGCTGACCGCCAGCGCCCCAACCGAAACGGCCAGCGTGCCGGACGGCGATCCGGGTCAGACCTACTATGCTGCCTTCCCGACGGTCATCACCGTCGATGGCGACTTCTCGGAGTGGGCGACTTTGCCTCATGTCGTCGTGACCGGCGGCCCACAGCCGGGCCAGAACCCGGACGTGGACGGCAGGCTGACGTTTGCCGCCGCCGCTGACATGGACAACCTCTACCTGTCGCTCGATGTCACGGCGAAAAATATCATCGCCGGACAGCACGGCATCAACTACTTCAACGAGGACTCGGTTGAGGTCTACATCAACGCGACCGGCAGCGACGCGCTGACGGCCTACGCGCCGGGTGTCGCCCAGATCACCATTCCGGCGGCCAGTATCGGCCAGCCCCCTGATAGACCGCTCATCGGCGGCCAGAACTTTCAGGGCCTCGGCGTCAGGGCTGCGGTGGTCAGGACCGGCACGGGCTACGCCATCGAGGCGGCTGTGCCGCTGCACAACAGCAGTTGGAACATCACCCCGGCCAACGATGGCAGCATCGGCTTTCAGGTGCAGTTGAATGCCGCGACCGTCAAAGACCGCGATATCAAGGTCAGTTGGTCGTCTAAGGATACGCTCGACCAGTCGTATCAGAATCCGAGCGTCTTTGGCAGGCTGATCTTCTTCCAGACCGGGCCGATTCCGACGGCCACGCCCGCGCCAACCGTCAACGCCGCGCTCGCGGCTCAGGGGACGTTCACAGTCGATGGCTCGACTATCATCGGGCCGAACGGCAAACCGTTCGTCGCGCATGGCGTCAACATCAACGGTGAAAACTGGGTCTGGCGGCGCAGCACGGTCGATGACGCCGACCTGATCGCCGACTGCTGGGCCTTCAACCTCGTCCGCGTCAACTCGTTCCTGTTTACCGGGCAGCAGCGCTGGCCGCAGTACGCCGACAACAACAATCTCGATCAGATCGTCCAGACCTATACCGACCGTCATGTAGTTGTGGTGTTCGAGGCCCATGACCGTATCGGCAGCTACTATGAAGGTGACGACCTGACCATCCTGCTCAACTGGTTCACCGACCTTGCCACGCGCTATAAGGACAATCCTTACGTCTGGTTCGACATCATCAATGAGCCGGGCGGGCGCGACTCGGTCGATGCGGCGCGCTGGGTCGGGATGCATCAGCAGGCCATTCACGCGATCCGTGACGTGGCGGGAGCCAGCAACATCATCATCGTCGAAGGCGCGAACGGCGGGCAGGACGCCGGGCCGATTGGCGACAGCCTGATTCCGACGGCGGACAGCGCGATCCTGCAATATGGCAGGGACGTGATCGACTTCGGCGGCAAGACCTATTCCAACATCGTCTTCAGCATCCATCCCTACGATCAGTGGAACTACAGGGACGACAAGCTGGCCGATTTCTTCGACCGCGTGCTGAAGGATGACCACGCCATTATCGTCGGCGAGTACGGCGTCGATACCGGGCAGGACGTCAGGCGCGCGGCGGAAGCGATGTTCAACACTGCCGTCCCGCGCGGCATTGGCCGTATTGTCTGGCACTGGGATGGCTCGGATAACAACGACCTGACCAACAGTAAGACTGGCGGCGGCTGGGAAATCGACGACTGTAGCAACCCGAAGAATCTGACCTGGCTCGGCCAGAAAGTGTGGGATGATAACCATGCAGCAGACTGATCGACTGACTCTTGAGGCCGAAAGGCCGGAACAGGGCGGCGCGGCTTCTCAGCGCTTCGACACCTTCATGTGCGTCCATAAACGCGACGTCGATACCGTGTTCGGGCTGGCGCTGCGCTCATGGGAGCTGAACTTCGCGCCCAAAGGCCGCCTGAGTATCGTCACCAACGATCTGCCGTACATGCGCGACTTCATCGACCGGATGGGGCTGGCCGTTCAGCCAGCCCTGTATGCCGACCATGAATGGCTCTCGAAGGCTGAAGCCGGGCTGCCGGGCTGGTTCAAGCAGCAGGTCATCAAGCTGCGCGCCCCGCAGTTCTGTCAGAGCGCGGCCTTCTGCAACCTCGGCGCGGACACGCTGCTGCTTCAGCCGATTGATCGCGCTGACCTGATCGACGGCGGCGAACCGGTGCTGTACTACACGCGCCATCGGCTGCCGGACAAGCACTATCTGTATGAGCGCCAGCGCGTCGGCCATATCGGGCGCATCCTTCAGGTCGAGCCGACGAACGCGCGCCGTTACACCGACTTCATCAATGACCTTTTCTGTTTTAGCCGCGCGTCGCTGCTCTCGCTGACCGCCTATCTGGAAAAACGCTACGGCCCCGATTGCTACGCGGCGATTTTGCGCGGCCTCGACAGCCACAGCGAGCGTGATCGCAGTCAGTTCGGCGAGTGGACGCTCTACAGCACCTATCTGCTTGACGTGCTTCATCAGACGCCGACAATCCGTAATACCCGCGACGGCTACCTGCATCAGGTTCACAGCCAGCGCGGCCTGCGTGGTTATCGCTTCGACACCAAAATTGTCCATCTGGTCGGCAAGGACCTCGATTTCGAGCTTGTCCGACGCAAGCTTGAAGCGCGCCAGCCTGCGCTGCTGCAAAACCTGTCATTCGACGCGCTCAGTTGACAGCCTGTTTTTCTGTGCGTTCGGTCATTTGCTGGCGCAAGGCCGCGGTTCTTGATGGCTGCCCGACCGAACGGCTGTTTCCGACCGCGCTTCGCCAGCCGCGCTGTCAAAAGGCGGCTGGCCGGGGCGATTTGACGAGCAGGAACTTGCATGAATAACCGAAACACGCCCCGCTCGCTGGGGAGCTTGATCCTGTCAGACCTGAACCGTTACCGAGTCACCGATCAACGTTCCTATTTCACCATGTTCATCATCTGTCCCGGCGCGTTCGCCGGCGTCGTCTTCCGTCTCGGCCACTGGATCTGGAGCTATTCCGGCCCGCTGGGCAGGCTGATCTGGCTGCTGCGCCCGCCGTTCATCCTGCTCAAGCGCTTCAGCGAGATCATGACCGGCATTCACATCCAGCCGCGCGCGACCATCGGGCGCGGGCTGTACATTGACCACTCCGGCAGTATCTTCATCGGCGGCGAGGTGGTCATGGGCGATAACTGCAACCTCACCCACGAAGTGACGATTGGGATTGCCGGTCGCGGTGACAAACGTGGGATGCCGACGCTCGGCGACCGCGTCCTGATCGGCGCGGGGGCCAAGCTGATCGGCAAAATCGACATCGGCAGCGATGTTGCGATTGGCGCGAATGCGGTCGTGACCCATTCAGTGCCGGATCGCGCGGTCGCGGTCGGCATCCCGGCGCGCGTGGTGTCGTATGAGGGCAGCTTTGAATTTATTCTTTATGACGGGATGGATGACGACCCATCACGCCTGCACAGCCTGGAACAGCGCGGTCAGGTGATAGAGGTTATCCAGGTGTCTCGAAGGGCCTGAGATAGGCCCCCGCAATCACACCTGTCATAAAGGCGGCAATAAGTTGGTTGGGAAACAGCCTGCCCGTATGAAAGGATAATGTGAAGTTTCTCATTTGAATTTAGGGTTTCGTGAGTTGCTTTTTTTATTTTAGCCCCCATAATGGCTTCATGTGACCTGGAAATAATATCCTTCATAAATTGGAACCCGGTCTTGGCTTAACGATACCGGGCAGCAATCAGCCACAACCGATCCCTTTCCCCTGACCGACACCGACATTCTACAACCAGGGAGTACGCAGCCATTCGGGCTGCTCAGGCCGGTTTTTCCTTTTCGGCACACCGGCTATGCGCGTCACAGCGTCGACGCTGCCAGAATTACATTCCACCTCACGTTGTGGCTCAAATAGGACTTCTTCCCAGGGTACTTAGACGCAGCATCACACCCTTCCATCGAAGCACCGCCGTCTGGTTACTGAGTTTTGATCTGACAGAGGTTCAACTGGAGCTTTCCAGACCGTAAGCTGAACCGAGTGGAGTGCAAATATGGACATGTTGGAACTCACCACAGGACAAACTGAGCTGGCGTATAAACCGACAGTGGCTGAGCGCGCAGTGGAGTTTCCCACCGTTAGCGCCGTCATCCCGACCCGGAACGAAGCGAAGAATCTGCCCTTCGTTCTGCCGCGGATTCCGGGGATTGTCACTGAAGTGATCCTCGTCGATGGTAAATCGACCGATAATACCGTCGAAGTGGCTCGCGCGCTGATGCCGGATATTCGCGTCATTCATCAGACCGGCAAAGGCAAGGGCGACGCCCTGCGTCTCGGTTTTCAGGCGGCGCGCGGGGACATTATCGTCATGCTCGACGCCGATGGCTCGATGGCCCCTGAGGAGATCGTGGCCTACGTCGGTATCCTGATGTCGGGCGTCGACTATGTCAAAGGCTCGCGCTTCCTGCACGGCGGCGGCACCGATGATATGGAGCTGCACCGTTACCTCGGCAACCTCGGCCTGATTATGGCTGTGCGCGTCCTTTTCGGTGGCCTCTACAGCGACCTGTGCTACGGCTACTGCGCCTTCTGGCGGCGCGTGCTGCCGCAGCTTAACCTGAGTTCGGACGGCTTCGAGATCGAAACCGAGATGAATGTCCGCGCCCTGAGCAGCGGCATCAAGGTGGCCGAAGTGCCGAGCTTTGAGAGCAAGCGCATCCACGGGACTAGCAACCTGCGCGCCATTCCTGACGGGATGCGTATCCTCAAGCTGATCCTGCGCGAGCGCAGCCACAGCGGCGCAGTTCCCGCAGTTGGCGAAAGCGGCGCGCGTCGCTCCGCCGTCGATATGATGGCTGTGCTGGCCGATACCCGTCCTGTGTCGCGCACCGAAGACTACCTGACGCCTGCCATCGACCTGCTGATGCGCGAGGCCGCTCATCTGGAGCGTAGACGCTGCGAAATGACGCAGGAAACCTACGAGGCGATGGCGTCGGCGCTTCACGCGGCCTTCGAGGAACTGGTCAATATGGATACCGATGACGCGCGTTTCCGCCGCCATCAGGCCGCTTACCGCCGTCAGGGCCTGTCGCTCTGGGAATCGCTCAACCAGACGACGCCCCCTATCAATATCGCGCAGTAGACGCCATGACTTTGACGCCGCCAGTCAGTGTCTCGGTGATCGTCTGTGCCTATACCGATCAGCGCTGGAGTCAGATGCTGGCCGCGCTGGACTCGCTCCAGCAGCAGACCGTCGCGCCGCGCGAGATCATTCTGGTGATCGATCATCATCCGGCGCTGCTCGAACGCGCTCGCGCCGCTGTGCGCGGCGTGACGGTGATCGATAACCGCGAAGAACGCGGGTTGTCCGGCGCGCGCAACAGTGGCATGGCCGTGGCGACCGGCGAGATCCTCGCCTTCATGGACGAGGATGCCGTCGCCGCGCCCGACTGGCTGGCGCAGTTGACCGGCGCCTATCAGGACGATCAGGTGATGGGCGTCGGCGGGGCGATCCTGCCGCAGTGGGAAGGCGCGCGTCCGCGCTGGTTCCCTGAGGAGTTTAACTGGGTCGTCGGCTGCACCTATCGGGGAATGCCGACCTCGACCGCGCCGATCCGCAACCTGATCGGCTGCAACATGTCGTTCCGCCGCCGTGTCGCCGAGGCGATGTCGGGTTTCCGCAGCGGCATTGGCCGCGTCGGCAAGCGCCCGGTCGGCTGCGAAGAAACCGAATACTGCATTCGCGCCAGCCAGCGCTGGCCGGGGCAGCGCTTCATCTACGAGCCGCGCGCGCGGGTGCTCCATCACGTCCCGCAAGAACGTGCCAACTGGAGCTACTTTCGCGCGCGCTGCTACGCCGAAGGGTTGTCGAAAGCCTTGATCGGTCGCTTTGTCGGGACAGGTGACAGTCTGGCGTCGGAGAGTGCCTACACTTTCCGCACGCTGCCGGTCGGGTTTTTTCGCGGGCTGGCGACTGGCCTGCGCGGCGACTTCAGCGGGTTTGGGCGGGCGGCGGCGATCTTCATCGGCCTCGCCACGACCACGCTCGGCTATCTCTCCGGTCGCCTGCATTCCAGCGATGCCGCGATGACTCCCACCGCCGCTGCTCCGGTCACGCCCGGCCAGTCTTAACCCTGCGCCTGCCGGACAATCCCTGTCGAGGTTCTGCATCCATGACCAATCCGCTTAACGTTCTGATGGTGACGCCGCGTTACTTCCCGCTGATGGGCGGCGTCGAGACGCACGTCCACGAAGTCGCCCGCCGGTTGGCGGCGCGCGCTGTGGACGTGACGGTGCTGACGACCGACCCGGTCGGCGATCTGCCGGCGCGGGAGACGCGCGAGGGCGTGACCATTCGCCGCGTGCGCGCTTACCCGCCTCACACCGATCTCTACGTCGCCCCCGCCATTTACAAAATCGTGGCTGAAGGGGACTGGGACGTCGTTCACTGTCAGGGCTTTCATACCTTCGTCCCGCCGATTGCGATGCTGGCGGCGCAGCGGGCCGGAATTCCCTACCTGCTCTCGTTCCACAGCGGCGGACATTCGTCCGGCCTGCGTCACTCGATTCGCGGCCTGCAATCGACCGCCATGCGCCCGCTGCTGGCGGGCGCGCAGGCGCTGGTCGGCGTCTCGAACTTCGAGGCGCAGCTATTCGCGCAGCGGCTGCGCCTGCCGCTCGACCGCTTCACCGTCGTGCCGAACGGCTCGCACCTGCCCCCGGTGGCCGATGCGCCGCCGCTTGATCCTGAATCGCCGCTGATTCTGTCGGTCGGTCGGCTGGAAAAGTACAAGGGTCACCAGCGAATTTTGCAGGCATTCCCGAAGATTCGGGAACAGATTCCCGGCGCGCGGCTGCGTATCCTCGGTGGCGGCCCCTACGAGCCGGAACTGCGTAAGCTGGCTGCCGCGCTGGGGCTGGCTGACACCGTCGAGATTGGCGCGCTGCCGCCGGAAAATCGGCAGGGCATGGCCTCAATCGTCACGCAAGCAGCGCTCGTCGTCCTGTTGAGCGATTACGAAGCGCACCCGATTTCGGTGATGGAAGCGCTGGCGATGAAACGCTCGGTGCTGGTGACGGATACATCCGGCCTGGGCGAGCTGGCTCGCCGTGGATGGGTGCGCGCGATTCCGCTCGACAGCAGCACCGGGGCGGTCGTCGAGGCGGTCGTCGATCAGCTTCGGCATCCGATGATCGCGCCCGAAATTGAACTGCCGACGTGGGATCAGTGTGTCGATAGGCTGCTCTCGATCTACGGCGACATCGCTCGTCCGTCGCGCGCTGCCTGAGGCTGCCTGCCATGCTCTCACGCGCCAACGTCGCTCCCGATTCGCGCCGCCTGAAACAGCCTGACAGGCGACAGGCGGCCACTGGCGAAACATCCCATCTCCGCGCCACGCCGACCGTCCGCGCGGCTTCTGGCTGGGGCTATTTCCCTGTTCTCAGCGTGAGCTGGGCGCTCGGCCTGCTCGGCATTGCCCTGGCCGACCTTCAGGCGCGCCAGAGCAGTCTGTCTGCGCCGACGACTTTCTGGATCGGCTACCTGTGTATGCTGGTTCCCATTGTGATTCGCGTGGTCAGCCGCTCGACTTCGCGCCACGAACGAATCGCGCTGGTCGTGATGCTCGGCCTGGGGATGTACCTCATCAAGGTTTTTCAGAGTCCGGTGTCGTTCACGCTCCACGATGAGTTCATCCACTGGCAGACGGTCAATGACATCCTGCATAGCGGGCGGCTGTTTGCGGACAACTCGCAGATTCCGGTCAGCTCGCTCTATCCCGGTCTACACCTCGCCACGACCGCTGTGATGAGCGTGACCGGTCTGGAACTGTTCCCTGCTGGCGTGATTGTCCTGGGCGTGGCCCGCGCCGTCCTGATCCTCGGCCTGTTCCTGCTCTATGAGGGGGTCGGCGGGTCGGCGCGCGTCGCCGGGATTGCCGCGCTGCTCTACATGGGCA
>CAZZAO010000182.1:0-7966 GCA_964652205.1 uncultured Anaerolineaceae bacterium
CCCAGGATCAGCCCGCCCGCCGACTCGAACAGCGCAATCTGCGTCGATAAGGGCAGTGAGTCGCTTTTATCGGCCAGCGCGCGCGCAATCACGCTCGGCGAGGGCAGCAAGAACTGCTGCACGTCGAGCGCCTTGACCAGAAATTCCCACGCCAGCAGCACGACAAGCGAGACGACAATCGCGGGCCATGAATGGCGCAGCCAGCGACCCGGCGCCGAACGGCGCTGTTCATTGACTTGCTCCGGGAGTGATTGATCCAGGACTTGCGTCATAGCCTGTTCCTGACCTGCCAACTGGAAGCTAGCTGTAAAGTGCGGGCATGAGATGCTAACAGTACGATCCACGCGCCTTCATCCACCGGGAGAAGGGCCGGGGATGAGGGCTTTACTCCGCGCGCCAGCCGTAATTACGAAGCACGAATGTCTCGATGGCCTGAACGATCAGATACGCGGCGATGCCGATCAGGGCCACCACCAGAATACAGGCCCAGAGTTTGGCCGGGCCGGTCGAATAATACTGGGCGAATGTCAGGATCAGCGCGCCGAGACCCGACGAGATTCCCGACGGCAGCTCGCCGACAATCGTGCCGATGATGCTGGCGGTCGCCGCGATCTTGAAGCCGACGAACAGATACGACAGTGACGCAGGCGACCGCAGCTTAATCAGCGTTTGCAGCGGCGAGGCGGCGTAGCTTTGCATCAGCTCCAGCATTTCCGGCGTCGAGGCGCGCAGGCCGCGCAGCGCCGAAATCGTCACCGGGAAAAAGGTCAGGTAGGCGGCGATCAGCGCAATCGAGAGCCAGCCTGCCTTGAGCCAGATGACGATCATCGGCGCGATGGCGAGGATCGGGATGGTCTGCGAGGCGACGACGTAAGGCACGAAGGCGCGGTTGAGCAGCTTCGAGTAGACGAAGACAATCGCCGTCAGCAGGCCGAACGTCGAGCCGAGCAGGAAGCCGGTCAGCGCCACGCGGAAGGTGAAGCCCGCCGCGTCGAGCAGCGTGGCGATCAGCGGCCCGCCGCCGCGCGTGACCGGACGGCCAAAGGCGGCCAGAATATCCCACAGATGCGGCATGTTGATGTCGGTGGCGAACTGGAACCTGAACGGCGGACGCCAGGTGGTAGCAATGTGCTGGCCGAGCAGGTCGAGGTCAACTTTCGTCACCTGCCCGCCGAGGAGCTTAATCACTTCCCAGACGACCGCCAGAATCAGCAGAAACACCAGCAGCGGCAGCCAGTAGGTCAGCGCGTTTCGGACGCGGCGCGGCGCGCGGGCTGGCGCGGCGAGGCTTCCTTCTTCAGCCATGACGGCCATCGGCACTTCGCTTTCTGTCATCCGGTCACACCGACTGCTGAAGCGCGTTGTAGAGGACAGGGATTCGGCGCTGCAAGCTCGGCTTGGTCTTGAGCGGGTTGACTGAGTTCGCCCACTGAATTCGTGTATCGACGTCGAGCGTTGCGACACGGGTACGCGCTCCCTCAACCGGTGTGGCCCAGGCTTCGACTGCCTCGGCCTCGAACAGTACCGGGCCGAAGAAAATTCCGGCGTCCTGCCAGCCCGCGAAGGCCACGTAAACGTCGTTTTCCGCCGCCCGAACACGGGCCAGGTGCCAGTGAACAGCGTCCGGCTCGTCGGTCGCGGCGGTCTGCGCGCGGGTTAGAGCGGTCGGGAAGTCCGGTGACGCGGCGACGCAGACGATATCGACGCCTTCAATCGCCAGCGCGCGAATCGGTTCCGGGCGGAGCAGATCGCTCCCGGCCAGCAGCCCGATCCGTCCAGGCGGCGTATCCGCCCAGACAAGCTGATCGCCGGGGGTCAGCCATTGTGCTTCCTGCGCGGATAAGTGCGTCTTGCGATAGTGAGTGACCAGCCCGCCCGGCCCAACGAGCAGCAGCGTGCTGTATAGTCGGGCATCGGCACGCTCGATGATCGAGCCGACCACAAACAGGCCATTGTCTGCGAAGCAGCGGGTCATTAAATCGAGGGTTGGGCCGTCCAGTGGCTCGGCGAAGAGGGCGGCTTGCCCGGCGCTGGTCGGAACGCCCGTGAAGCTGTACTCCGGCAGGACGACCAGACTGGCCTTTTGGACGAATTTTACAGCTTCAGTGGCGGCGAATATTTCTTCGGCGGGTGTATCGGTCACGGATGCCTGAAGTGACAGTGCAGCGACGCGCGCTATTTTTCCGTCCGGCAGTGGAGCCTGACCGAAAGAGCGATGCATTGCCAGCGGACTCCAGGTGTGGCGGTTGAACGCCAGCGGTCGGTATAAACTGGGGCGCGGCGCGGGCAGCGCCTCAGTATGTGGCGTCAGGTCGATTTCGGCCAGCACAATCTGGTCGTGCTGCTCAGTCCCGGCGCAGGCGCAGATTGTGCCGTCGGCGTCGAGGATGGCGCTGCCGCCGGAAAAGGTGTAACCGCGCTCGCTGTCCCAGCGGTTGGCGGCAATCGTCATCGCGCGGCTGTCGCGCGCGCGCGTCATCCACAGCGGGGCGGGGCAGGTTTCGACGACCCAGTTAGTCGGCAGCAGAATCACGTCCGCGCCGCCGTGAGCCAGCATCAGGCCGGATTCAGGATAATTGGCGTCCATGCAGATCATCATGCCGAGCCTGCCGAGCGGCGTATCCCAGGTCTGGAAGCCGAGATTGCCGTCGGCAGCCCACAGCGGTTCGGAGATATAGGCGTGGACTTTGCGATGCTTGCCGATCAGACCATCCGGGCCGATCAGCGCGGCGGCGTTGTAGTATGTGTCGGTGTCAGGATCGACTTCCGCCATGCCGATGACGACAAAAACCTTGAGTTCGCGGGCGATGGCAGCGAAACGCTCAGTCGTCGGGCCGGGGATCGTCTCGACAAACGGCGCGATCTCGTCACGGCTCACCCAGAAAATGCCGACCGTCGCCATCTCCGGCGTGACGATCAGCGTCGCGCCCTTTGCAGCAGCTTCGCGCACCAGCCCTTCCAGCCGGTCGAGGTTGGCCGTTTTATCGCCGTGGTCAATGCCGGACTGAATGGCCGCTGCTACGTAGCGGGTGAGCGTCGCCATGATCCCTGCCTTTCACTGTCGAGGCGTGTCGGACAGCCGTTGCCATCCGACACACCCATGATTGCGTTGACTGAAACACATGTCGAGTGATTGATGATCGTCCTGAATCTCTCTCCCCGGAGTGGGAGAGGGATTCAGGGCGAGGGGCTTTATTCGCCGCCTGCCGTTGGAGTGATCTCGGCTTTCTTGAAGTCCAGCCCCTTGACGTCGATGCCCTGGGCCTCAAGGTCGGCGACGGCCTGCGCGACGATCTCAGTGTTGAACACCGCCGGATCGGGGTCTTTACTGATGAGCTTGTAGGTCTTGGCCGTCTCGACCGTGTCCTTGTAGGCGTTCGGGTCGTTGAGGATGCCGATGCCATTGGGCGCAGGCCAGATCAGGCCGTTAATTTCGTTCATCATCCACGCTTGATGTCCATGACCGAGCGCTGTCCCCTGATCGAGGACAATGTCAACGCACTTGTCGGGGTTATCGCGGCAGTAAATCCAGCCATGCAGCGACGCCTCGACGAAGCGGCGGGCGACGTCGGTGTTGTCGCCTTCAGCCAGCCATTTGGCGCTGGCGAAGATGTTGTCCTGAAGCGTGTTGATGCCGTAATCGCGCACGGCGAATACGTTCAGCTCGTCAGGTTGGTACAGCTCGCCGGTATCCGGGTTGGTCGTTTCGAGAAGCTGCGCGTACTCGTTGTAGATGGTCGCCTGCGCGGCCACGACTTCGCCATTGATGAGCTGTGACATGTCGAAGCCCTGCTTGACGATAGTCACATCCTTGTCGGGGTCGATGTTGAACTTACGCAGGAAGGCGAACTCTTCCGGCTCATTGCCGCCCAGCCACGAGCCGACATTCTTGCCCTTGAGGTCTTCCGGTTTGGTGATACCCGAACTCTTGAACGAGACAATCAGCGTCGGCGGCACCTGATTGATGCGAGCGAGGCTGACGAAATCCGCGCCGCCCTCACGAGCCGTCAGCGTCGTGACGAACGGACGGACGCCGAACTGCACCTGACCGGACGCGACGAGCTGATCGGCGGAAATATCGGGGCCGCCGGGGACGATCTTCACCGTCAGGCACAGATCCTTGTAGTAGCCCATCGCATCGGCGGCGTAGTAACCGGCGAACTGGGCCTGCGTCACCCATTGCAGGGCAACGGCGACATCCGTATTGCCAGTGCAGGCTTCCGCCGTCGCCATCGGCGCAGCATCGGCGGTCGCGGTGGCGTCCTGCGCAAAGGCCGCGCCGGTCGTGAACGCCAGCAGCAAAACAATCATCCCGGTCAAGATCGTCCATCTACGCATGATTGACTCCTTAAAGGGCTAAGTAACGAGAGCAAAAGCGGTGACGCCGGCGATGTCTACCGGCACGTCAGGCAGAGCCGAGGTAATTGAAATCATCGGTAGCGACTTTGCTGGATACCTCCTGTCCCACGCTGATGATGAATCCGGTCACTGCCCGGCAGGCTTCCTCGGTGAAGCGGTAGGCCGGGCCGGAGACGCCGATAGCGGCAATCACGCGCATCCGGCCCTGACCGGCGCGCTTGATCGGGACGGCGATGGCGTTGACGTTGAGATCAAGCTCGCCGATGCTCATGGCGTAGCCCTGAGCGCGAATTGCCTCAAGGTGCGCGCGGAAAGCGTCGAGGTCGGTGCGCGTGCGCGGCGTCAGGGTCAGGAGCGGTTCGGAGCCGAGCAGTCGATCCTGCTCGTCCTGCGGCAGGTAAGCGGCCAGCACTTTGCCCGCCGACGAACTGTGAAATGGCGTCCGCCGTCCCTGCCAGCCCGAATACTGGATCAGATGCGGGCCGCAGACCTGCTCGACGTTGAGCACGTCCCGATCCATCAGGATGCCAAGATAGGCTGATTCCTTGACCGTTTCGGCGATGTGATACAGATAAGGCTGGATAATCCGGGCCAGACTGCGGCTCTGGAGCATCGTCCCGCCTAGCTCGACCAGGCACAGGCCGAGCCGATACTTGCGCGAGCTTGAGTCCTGCTCCAGCAGGCCCCGGTCGACGAGCGTGCTGGCGAGGTGATGGACGGTACTTTGATTGAGATCGAGGCGCTCGGCCAGTTCGCTCACGCCGAGCAAACGATCCTCGACGGTGAATGCGAACAGGATTTGAATGGCACGATCCAGCGATTGAATCGTCATCGAACGCCTGCTCCCTCGGTTGCGGACTCTAACATGATCATTGTATGACATCTGACCAATGAAATGATTCACAATATACACTAAAATAAGTTGATATTTATAAAGCAGATTGCATAATGTGAAATTGAATTGACAACTTGTATCCTCATCACTAGACTAAAACCAACAACGTTTGACCCGCGAAAGGATAAAACGGGCATGGCAGAGCCATCGACCTTCGAGAAACTGGTGCAGCCTGCGCTGCGTGAGCCGGAAGTTTATGTCCCCGGCCTGACGACGGCGGAAGCGTCACAGCGCTACCACGTCCCGCCCGAAAAGATCGTCAAGCTGTCGTCGAACGAGAATCCGCTCGGCCCGCCGCCGATGGCCGTCGAGGCCGTCCGCGCCATGCTGACCGAGCTGCATCGCTATCCCGACTCGAAGGCGCATCAGCTTCGGCAGGCCATCGCCGACAATGAAGGGCTGACGAAAGACAACGTCATTTTCGGCTCCGGTTCGAGCGAGATCATGTCCTTCATCATCCGCGCCTTCTCGAAGCCGGGCGACGAAGTCGTCTGCATGGACCCGTCCTTCTCGGTTTATACCGAGTTGGCGAAGGCCGACGACCGCCAGTCGGTGCTGATTAAGCTCGATCCGCCGTTCGATCTGACGCTCGCTGCCGTCAGGGCGGTGCTGACCGAGCGCACGCGCGTCATCTTCGTCACCCGACCGAACAACCCGACCAGCAAGCTCGTCTCGCTCGATCTGTTCCGCCAGATCGCTGAAGCTGCGCCCAACGCCGTCGTCGTCTCCGACGAAGCCTACGTCGAGTTCGCCGACAACTATCGCCAGCAGACGGCGGCGCGGCTCATCAATGACCTGCCGAACGTCATGGTCACGCGCACTTTCTCGAAAGCCTACGGTATTCCGAACCTGCGGGTCGGTTACGCGCTCGGCCCGACCAACGCCATTCAGTATCTGTTCCGCGTCAAGCCGAAGTGGAACGTCGGCGAAGTGGGGCAGCGCGCGGCGGTTGCGGCGCTGGCGGATAAGGATCACCTGAAGAAGACGCTGGCGACTGTCAGCGAGGGCCGCGCCTACCTCGAACACGCTTTCAACGGCATGGAAGTTTTGCAGGTGCTCGACGGCCAGCAGGGCAATTTTATCATGGTGCGCGTTAGCGACACCGGCGTCAACGCTGAGGAATTTACCGATCTGCTCGGCGCGGAAGGCTTCATCATCCGTGGCGACTTCCTGCCCGATTACGTCCGTATCTCAATCGGCACGATGGAAGAGAGTAAGGCGCTGGTCGAGGCGGTCAGGCGCGTCATCGACCGCTTGCAAGGGGCATAAGCCATGCCGACCTTGACCGAAACGCTGGTCGATTTCATTCTCGCCACGCCTTACGAGGCGATTCCTGAGCCGGTCATCGCGCGGACGCTCGATTACGTGCTCGACCTGATCGGCGTGACGCTGGTCGGCACGAGCGAGAGGTCGAGCCAGATCATGGCGCGGACGGTGCTGGCCGATGGCGGCCATCCTGAAGCGACCGTCTTTGGCCGTGATCGCGTTACAACGGCGGCCAATGCGGCGCTCATCAACGGGACGGCAGCGCACGCCGTCGAGATGGACGACGACCATCGCCTCGGCACAGTTCACGTCGGCGCGGTCGTCATTCCGGCGGCGCTGGCGGCGGCGGAAGCGGTCGGCTGCGATGGCAAAACCTTCCTGCGCGCAGTCGTCATGGGCTATGAGGTCATGTGCCGCATCGGCGAAGCGCTGCTCGGCAAACAGTTCTACGCCGGGTTTCATCCGACATCGTCGTGCGGAGTCTATGGCTCGGCGGCGGCGGCGGCCATCATCTACGGGCTGAATCGCGCGCAGTTCGCCAACGCGCTCGGTATTGCCGGGACACAGTCATTCGGGCTGGGCGAATGGCGCGCAGATGGCTCGTGGATCAAGCGGATGCACCCCGGTCGCGCCGCGCAGACCGGCGTCTTTTCAGCGCGGCTAGCGCAGCAGGGATTCACCGGCCCGGCGACAATCCTCGAAGGCAGGAACGGCTGGCTTCAGGCGTTCTCTTACCAGCAGGAATACGACCCGGCGCTGGTCACGCGCGATCTCGGCAAGACCTATACCGCCATCCGCACCGCCTTCAAGCCTTATCCCGGCTGCCGCTTCGCCCACACCGCGCTCGACCTCGGCGCAGATTTCTACCATGTCGATGGCCTGCGCCTGAACGACATTGAGCACGTGGATGTGCGCGTTTACAAGACTGACATCCTTAACTACGACCACCAGCCCGCCACGCCGGTGATCGCGCAGTTCTGCGTGCCGTACCTGCTCTCGGCCATGCTTGTCAACGGGCAGGTGACGCTCGACGACCTGACGCCGAAAGGCATCGCCGATGCCGATCTGCTCTCGCTGGCCGCGCGCACCGACGTGGTCGAAGACCCGGAATACACAGCCGCTTACCCGGCGTTGTATAAGTCCGAGGTCAGGCTGACGCTCAGGGATGGCCGCGTCGTCGCCCGCGAGAGTGATGTCCCGCGCGGCGACCCGGACGCGCCGGAATATCAGCAGGAGCCGGAGCGCTTCAGGGCGCAGATCGAGGACAAGTTCCGCTCGCTGCTGGCGGCTGGCCCGTTTGCGGCGCGAATCGACTCGCTCATTCAGGCGGTCGCGGCGCTGCCTGCTGCGCCGACGCTCGATGGGTTGACTGCTTTACTGACCGAACCATAAGAGGCGATACCGATGACGCTCAAAGTTGGACTGTATATTGCCACGACGTTCGAG
>CAZZAO010000183.1:0-7894 GCA_964652205.1 uncultured Anaerolineaceae bacterium
CATCGATCCTGGCTTCTTCGAGACGCACGACATCCATCTACACGTCCCGGCAGGCGCGACGCCGAAGGATGGCCCATCGGCAGGCGTGACGATGGCGGCGGCGCTGGCTTCGCTGCTGACCGGTCGCCCGGTCAGGAGCAACGTCGCCATGACCGGAGAAATCACGCTGCGCGGCAAGGTACTGCCGGTCGGCGGCATCAAGGACAAGGTGCTGGCGGCGCATCGGCTCGGCGTCGATACGATCATCCTGCCGAAGAAAAATCAGAATGACATCGACGATGTGCCGGAAGAGGTGCGCGGGCAGTTGTCCTTCGTCTA
Source organism: uncultured Anaerolineaceae bacterium (assembly GCA_964652205.1). GTDB lineage: Bacteria > Chloroflexota > Anaerolineae > Aggregatilineales > Phototrophicaceae > ZC4RG36. The sequence goes on from CAZZAO010000183.1 coordinate 319, forward strand.
CGCCGACGTGGTCAGTGACGTGCTCGATGCGGCGCTCTCGCCCGTGCCGGAATCAGTCGCAAATGGACACGTCGCCTAGAACCGAGTACACTGGATAGTGAGTGCGGAACAGGCCGGTGAGCGCGCGCTCACCGGCTTGCGCGTATCAAGGTGGTGCCGGTTGCCTAAGGTGATGATCGTTGACGACGACCGCACAACGGTCAAGCTGCTCAAGCTGCTGCTTGAGCTGGATGGCTATGAAGTCGCCAGCGCCGAGCGTGGCGCAGAAGCGCTGTCCAGAGCGCGCGAAGTCTCGCCGGACATCGTCATGATCGACTATCATCTGACCGACATGACCGGCAATGACGTCATCACCACCCTGCGGGCAGAACCGGCCTTCGCCCATACGCCGATAGTCGTCACCTCAGGCATGAACGTCGAGCGTGAGGCGCTGGACGCAGGCGCAAACAAGTTCCTGCTCAAGCCGTTCGAGCCAGCCGCGCTGCCGCCCCTGTTTGTTCTCCTTCTGGCCCACTGAACACCCGCTTCAATGGTGACAGGCGGCGACCCGCCTCAATTTCCCAATAGTTGCATATATTCGAGACGAAACATACGATTACAGCAGCGCGGCTGGCGGACGTTCACACCGCCAGCGCGGCCCGAAATTTGCCGTACACGGGGCGGCCAGATCAGACTGTAAATTCGGAGTAATGAGGGTGGCAACCAGAAAAAAGAAGGAAATGCAGTGGTATCGGGCTGATCTGCACATTCATACGCCCGCCTCTGCCGATTATCAGGAACCCGAAGTCACCATTATTGAGCTGCTGCACCGCGCGGAACTTCGCGGCCTCGACATTATGGCAATGACCGACCACAACAGCGTGGCCGGGTACGCGCGAATGCAGGATGAAATCGAACATCTCCGTTATCTGGAGAAGCTGGGTCGGGCGACGCCCGAAGAACAGCGGATGCTGGCCGAATATGGACGGCTGCTCGACAAGATTCTGGTGCTGCCGGGGTTTGAATTTACCGCGACGTTTGGCTTTCATATTCTCGGCATCTTCGCGCCGCAGACGCCCATTCGCCAGATCGAGCATCTGCTGCTGACGCTGCACGTCCCCGGTGATGCCCTTGACCGTGGCAACTCGGAAGTCGGCGCGTCGTCCGACGTGCTGACGGCCTATCGCGTCATCAATGAGGCAGGCGGAATCTGCATTGCCGCGCACGTCAACAGCAGCCACGGCGTCGCCATGCTCGGCTTCGACTTCGGCGGGCAGACGCGCATCGCCTACACGCAGGACGCCAATCTACACGCGCTCGAAGTCACCGACCTGACCAGCCGCAGTCGCACGGCGACACAGCGCTTCTTCGACGGAACCAAGCCGGAATATCCGCGCCGGATGCGCTGCATTCAGGGTTCCGACGCGCACCGGCTCAAGAGTGCAGCCGACCGCAGCAACAAGAATCAAAACCTCGGCGTGGGCGAGCGTGTCACCGAGATGCTGCTGCCTGAACGGAGCTTCGAGGCGCTGATCGAGATGTTCCGCAGCGCCGACTTCGCTCGCACGCGGCCTTTCAGCGCCACGCGCCAGCCGACCGACTTCGTCCAGGAAGCGCGCGAACTGGGGCCAAGCATCAACCAGTCGTTCCACGAGTCGATAGCGCAGCGCGGCGGACGGCTGTATGAGGTCGTCGCCGACATCTGCGCCTTCGCCAACACCAACGGCGGGACGATCTATACCGGCCTGAGCGCCGACAAGCTCAAGCCGCCGGAAGGCGTGTCTGACCCACAGGAAGCTATCGACCTGCTGCGCTCGACTCTCAGCCGGACGCTGACGCCGCCGCTCGACGTCGAAATTGACACGCAGGAAACGCAGGGCAAGACGGTTGTCCGGATTCAGGTTCCACGCGGCTCCGACCGGCCTTACGCCATCGACGACAACAAGATTTACATCCGCGACGAGACCGAAACCGGGCTAGCCGTGCGCGATGAGATCGTCAGTCTGGTACGTCAGGGGCTGGAGAACGGCGGCACGTCGAAAGCAGAACCGGAGCAACCGCACCCGCCACGGGAGCGCCACGCCGCTCCTGACACGCCGACAACGCAGCCCGCGCCGCCGCCCGCAAAGGAAACTGAAAACACCGCGCCGCGCTCCGGCGTCGAGATCGTCGGCACGGAACTCAAGGGCGACCGCCGCCATTTCATCCTGCGCGACCTGCGTAACGGCAATGTCGTCAAGAACGTCACCCGCTCATCGGCGCGGCGGTTGTGGCATTACGCCATCACGCAGTACGAAACCAACCCGATTGACGAGGCCAAAGTGACGTGGCAGGGCAATTACGGCCTGTGGCAGCACTATCATCGCGCCGGGGAAACCCGCTACGATCTGGTGCAGCGCGATAACGGCAACCTGCGGATGTATTTCGGCGTGACCGAGAGCGGGATGTTCGGGCCGTGGCAGGCGTTCGTTGTCCCCGATGTGCCGGAAGATGAGGAACCACAGCCGCCAACGGCCACATCGACCGCCCCACAGCCCCAGAGCGACGAGTAAGCTGGACGAGTGAGGGATAAGGCCGCTGCGGCGCGATTGTTCGCGCCTGCGAGCCGAAAAGCGCCGCTCAAACGGACTATCCCTAACGGACGTTGGCCGTTTGAACGCTACGAAAAGAAGCCGCGCCGATGGAATAGAATAGTCCATCGGCGCGGCGGCGTTCAAGTCACAGGAAGCTTTCTCATTGAGCCTATTGTCCTATTCATCTCATTTTTTACGCGCGTGGGGTTAGAGGCTAGCCGAGGGCGCGTCCGGGTCCGTCTCGTCCCAGATGAGCAGGATAAAGGCAGTACGCGCGCCAGCCACAATCAGCGCCAGCAGAATCGCTACCATCCAGTACAGGCAGTCGGTGCTGCCCCCGTACAGCAGAAAGGCGATCACCAGCAGCGCCAGATAGGACAGAAGGGGGATATAGAGGCGAAAGGCGCGGTGTTCCTCACTGCGGACGGCCCGGCTGGCGCGCGTCTGAGTCAGGCGCGCCGCCCCACCGCGTCGATACTGCAAACCGCGTTCAGCAATGCCGAGCAGCGCCACAACCGCCAGCGCAATGCTCAGGCCGGTTGGGCCGGGCTGCGGCATCAGAAATACAGCGCTGATGAGCAGGACGTTGAGGAAATTACTGAACGACTGATAAACCAGCGTGAACAGGCCGTTCTCCTGCCGATCTTTGGGCTGCAAGGCGCTGACATGCAGCGAGGCAGCAATGAAGATCAGCCCGACGAGGGTTGCCGAAGCGGTTCCCAGCAGCACATAGAAGTCATGCCAACCGGCGATCACCTGATCGAACGGCGTCATCGTCTATCCTTATCGTGCCTGATGAATACGGTCATGGCGCGAACGCAAAGGGACGCTTCCGCGTCCCTTCTGTCGCTATGATAGGCAGCGAGCAACCATTCGGCTGCCCCGGCACTAGACGGCGCTTTTGGTCGGTTCGACGCTAACCGGCTCGCTGGCGGGGCTGCGGCGGCGCAGAATGTAAACCACCAGCGCGATCACAAAGACGACGACGGCGGCCACCTGCGACGAATTGATCGTCGTGCCGGGGATGTAGGCGACCTCGACGCGAATGAACTCCAGCAGGAAACGGATGACCGAATACTGCATGACGTAGAACAGGAAGATGTCGCCGTTGCGCAGGTTCAGGCGGCGGCGGCGCTGGAAGAAGTTGAGCAGGACGATGAAGGCGACCAGATTCCAGAGCGATTCGTAGAGAAACAGCGGATGGAATTTCGTCGTATCGACCGGATAATCGACCAGACTCTTATATGGCGCGATCCGGTGCGCGGCGTCGATGTCGATGCCCCACGGCAGCGTCGTCGGCGTGCCGTAGAGTTCCTGATTGACGAAGTTGGCCCAGCGACCAATCGCCTGACCGAGCGGCAGGCCAACAGCAGCCACGTCGAGCCAGTAGGGAACCGACAGATGGTTACGGCGCAGATAGAGGTATCCGCCGAGCATTCCGCCGAGAACCGCGCCGAAGATGCTCAGGCCGCCGCTCCAGATCGCCAGCGGGCCATTTTGCAGGTTGGTGATATTCTGGAAGAACCAGCTCGTCGTCATGCCTTGCGAAATCATCGTTTCCGGCGGGAAAATGACGAACCAGAGCCGCGCGCCGATAATCGCCGGGATGATTGCCCAGGTCAGCGCGCCCCAGACGTGGTCAGGGTCCTGACCGTCGCGTTTGGCAAGCCGGGCCGCCACCCACGCACCAACCAGCATCGCCAGAACGATGATGATGCCGTAATAACGGATCTGGACGGTGTTGGCAATGACAATAAATTCAGGTTTAAATTGCATGTGACCCCTAACCCTCTCTATCCAGATGTTGATAGACGTACCACAACCGCTGCAAGGCCGTGAAGTTGCCGCCGATTGCCAGCACCCACAGGACAGGAACCAGCAGCACCGGCACGAGCAGCGCAGCCAGAATCAGAATCAGGCGAACCAGCCGGTCGAGCAGGCCGATCCGCACGGCCAGGTCAGCTTCCCCGGCCCGCGCGCGCACGTAGCTTACCACAAAACTGCCGACCAGGGATGCCAGCGCCAGCAGCAGATAGTCTAACGCACCCTGAGCGGCAAAGTAATATGCAAACCCGCTAAATATAAGCCCATCGGCGAATCGGTCAAGGGTCGAGTCGAGAACCGCGCCGAAGCGACCTTTGCGACCCATCGCGCGGGCGACAGCGCCATCGAGCGCGTCGAGCGGCAGGCCGAGAATCAGGATGATGCCGCCGATTTGCAAGCGCCCCTGCGCGATGCACACAGCGGCGATGGCGACGACGACCAACCCGGCGACGGTGATGGCGTCGGGGCCGATGCCGAGCCGCCAGAGCGCCCCGCCCGCCTGAGCGAGCGCGCGGCTGGTGAGGGCGCGCACGCGGTCTTGAAAGGTGATGGGATGAGAGGTCATGAGAAGTCCAGACAGTGATGAGTAAAGAGTGATGAGTAAAGAGTGATGAGTAAAGAGTGATGAGTGATGAGCAAAGAGTGATGAGTGGAGCCAATAGAAAGTAACACCGATCAGGAGCGATAGACGCGGAAATACGATGGATGAATTGGTATTTCCGTCTTCGGGCGGATTGACAGACGGGCGCAATTTGTGGCAAACTCATCGGTATGGTTCACGTCTCGTACTACTCCCTGCGTTCACGGTCGAAGATGTCGGGAAACACGACCGTTCACAGGGAGAGATGCGCCTCGTGACCGGGATCATTTGTAACTAGCTTCGTAATGAATGACGGCTCTGAGCGCATGGTTCAGAGCCGTTTTTATTTGCGCGTTCTGTCCGTGCGTGATGCGCCATCGCCCTTTCAAGGAGTATCACATGCACCTGATTCAAGTGAGCCACGTCGGCGTCAACCACGCGGGCAAAACGATCTTTACCGACCTGAGCTGGGCCATCGGCGAGCGCGAGCGCATTGGCCTTGTCGGGCCGAACGGCGCGGGCAAGTCGAGCCTGCTGCGCGTCATCGCTGGCGAGTCGCGGATCGAGCGCGGCAGCGTCACGCGCATGGGTGGGATCACGCTCGGTCTGCTGATGCAGGACATCACCCTACTCGACGGCACGTTGTGGGAAGCGGCGACTGAGCCATCGCCGGAACTGGCACAGGCCGAGGCCGAACTCGCCGCCGCTGAAGCGCACCTCGGCCTGCCCGCAGTCTACAACAACGCCGACGCGCTCGAAGCGGCGCTGGCCGACCAGCAGGCCGCGCTGCTCCGCTGGGAGCGATTGGAACCGGAACGGCAGCGCAGCCTCGTCCGCGAAATCCTGACGCGGCTCGGCTTCAGCCCTGCCGACGATCTCCTGCTGACGAGCGCCCTGAGCGGCGGGCAGAAGAAGCTGGTCGCGCTGGCGCGGCTGGCGGCATGGTCGCCGGACGTGCTGCTGCTCGACGAGCCGGATAATCACCTCGACCTCAAGGCTAAAGCGACCCTGAGCGCCTTCATCCGCGACTATCGCGGCTCGGTCGTGGTCGTCTCGCACGACCGGACGCTGCTCGACGAGATCGCCACCCACATCGCCGAACTCGACGAAGGCAAGCTGACGGTTTATCCCGGCAATTACTCGCAGTACGCCGTTGAGCGTGAACTGCGGCGGATGCGCCAGCAGCAGTTGTACGCCACGCAGCAGCGCGAGATCGCGCGGATTGAGGCGCGGATCAAGGCATGGGATATTGCCGCGAAAGTAGGTGAAGACGAGCGGGCCGCGCGTCAGGCCGCCAGTCGGCGGAAAATGCTGGCGCGAATGGAGGCCAACGGCGAAATCATTGAGCGCGTCAACGAGCGCCCGATGATGGCGCTCCAGTTGAGCGCCGAGCGCGGCAGCACCAAAGCGGTCGAACTACGCGATGTGGCGATGGGCTTCGGCGACGATCTGCTGTTCGTCGGCCTCAACCTGCTGATCCAGAACGGCGAGCGCGTCGGGCTGATCGGCGCGAACGGCGCGGGCAAGTCGGTGCTGTTCAAGCTGATCCTCGGCCAACTGGAGCCGCTCGATGGGATCGTCCGCGTCGGGCCGAGCGTGCGTGTCGGCTACTATGCCCAGCAGCACGAGACGCTGGCGGCTTTCCGCGACCGAACGCCGATTGACCTGATCCGCGACATCCAGCCGATGGCGGAAGGCAGCGCGGTGCAAAAGCTGCTCAAGTTCGCCTTCAGCTACGAGCAGACGCGCCAGCCGATCTTCAGCTTCAGCGGCGGCGAGCGCAGCCGCCTGCAACTGCTGGCGCTGGTGCTTCAGCAGCCGAATCTGCTGCTGCTGGACGAGCCGACCAACAACCTCGACATCGGCTCGGCGGAAGTGCTGGAGTCGGCGCTCGACGAGTACAGCGGGACGATCCTGACGATCTCGCACGACCGCTACTTTCTGGATCGGATCGTCAATCGGATCGTCGAACTTGAAGACGGCAGCCTGAGCGAGTACATCGGCGGCTATGCCGATTACGTCGAGCAGAAAGCCGAACGTCAACGCCGCGCGGCGGAGATGGCGGCGAAGCGAGCGAAAGGGCCATCAGGGAAAAAAGGACGATGAAACCGACCTCACCGCCAACCCTCTCGGCTGGCGGCGAGGGGATCTGCGCACCGGGAACAGCCCTGCCTGAGGAATGGGAGCCTTTGGGCTTAACTGAGTCTTGCGAATAGCCCAGGGCTGGATTACACTTCTGGTATCACGGGGTGTGGCGCAGCCTGGTAGCGCGCAGCGATCGGGACGCTGAGGTCGTGGGTTCGAGTCCCGCCACCCCGACAGAGAAAACCTCACTGGAAACAGTGAGGTTTTTTGCTGCTTCGCTGCCTTAAGCCGTCTGTGAAATCGAAGCTGCGCGGCCATGAAGGCGAGCATGATGCCTGTCCGACCCCTCCCCCTGTCCTGCGCGGCCTCCGGCTCCTGCCGGGCAAAGAACGCTCGGCACGCTCCGTCCCCGCAAGCGGAGAGGGGGAAACGGCCACAACCGGCAGCAATTTTCCAGTCTTATCCGCTTAAGTTGGCGCGTCGGGCGCGAGAAATCGCGCCCGGATTCCACGACGGCGTTTTATTGTCGCGCCAG
>CAZZAO010000184.1:0-7860 GCA_964652205.1 uncultured Anaerolineaceae bacterium
CTCAGTCCTCAGTCCTCAGTCCTCAGTCCTCAGTCCTCAGTCCTCAGTCCTCAGTCCTCAGCTCTCGGTTCTCAGTCCTTTTTTTACCGGAAGTGCGGGATGATGTGTTCGGCGTACTCGGCGACGATGCGCTCTTCTTCGCCGCACATCAGGTAGATGTTGAACTGCGTCACGCCGATGGATTCGAGTTCCTTGAGCTTGGCAACGTGCTGCTCGACCGAGCCGAGGATGCCGAAGCTGTCGACGATCTCATCCTTGATGAAGCCGAGATGATCGGCGTTGATGTCGGCGTGATGGCGATAGTCGTAGCCCTTGCGCCCCTCGATGTAGTCGGTCAGGCGCTGCGGAACCGTGCCGCCGGACGCGCCGTACTTCTCGACCAGATCGGCGACATGATTGCCGACCATCGCCGGGAACCAGCGGGTGTTCTTGCGCGCGGTCGCCATGTCGCCGACCCAGACCGGCGCGGCGGACATGATCCTGAAGTTCGACATGTCGCGTCCGGCATCCTTACCGGCCTGAAGCGCCTGATCGCTGAAGTATTTGACCAGCCAGGGATCGCCCATCTGTAAAATCAGGCCGTCGCCGTACTTGCCCGCAGCGGCCAGCGCTTTCGGGCCGTAAGCGGCGTACCAGACCGGCAGCTCGTAACCGTCTGCCCAGGGAATCTGGACTTCCTTGAGTCCCTCGGCGTACTTGACTGTGTCGCCGCGCACCATGCCCTTGACCGCTTCGGCAAACTCGACCATCGTCTCGATGGTGAACGGCTTCTTGCCGAGCACGCGCTGCGAACTGTCGCCGCGACCGAGACCGATGTCGATCCGCCCGCCGCTCTGCTGCGCCAGATTGAGGAAGGTGCTGGCCGCCAGCGACCAGTCGCGCGCGCCGGGATTGGTCACGCACGGGCCGAAGCGCATCCTGTCAGTGTGTTCCATACACAGCGCCATCTCGGTGAAGCACTCGCGCCAGAGGACGTGGGAATCGAAGAACCAGGCGTAAGTGAATCCGGCAAGCTCGGCCTGCCGACAGAGCGCGACCGTCCGCTTAGGGGGAATGTCGCCTTTGAAGGTGATTGCAAATTCCATGCTGTTACTCCTGTAAAAAAGAATCGAATTGGGGGACGGCCCCTGTACAGTAGGTGGGGATCGTCGAAATCACCGAGAACGGTCGGGTAAAATGACCTATATGGTGTATAGATTACAACTGAATGCGGCAGTTGTCATGCGGCGCTGCGTGACAGGCCGAGGCGAGGCTACAGTCAGGGTAAACTCGCGGTTTCAGGCGCCGTGCTGAGGCTCCAGCCAGTCAGCGGGCAGGCCGAGGCGGCTTCGCAAGACTTCCTGAGCTTTGGGATCATCGAGCGCGTCATAAAGCTCGAATAACTGCTGCCCACTCAAGGTAATACTCTGTACGGCGTAAGAGTGGATTCCGCGCCGCAGCCCTTCGATATCCAGTCCTTCGTCAAGAATCGGCCAGTAAAGGCTATCTGCATCGAACTCCACGCGGGAACGTTGTTCAGCAGTCGCCTTCTGAAGCCAGGGATGCCATGACACAGGATTGCGCAGCACCTCACCATTGGCGAGTGTCACGACGACGTCACCCAGCTCGTAGCCGACAGCGACCGGTCGATCTGGTCGGGTGGAATGATATTGTTTCATGGCTCCCTCTGTCCCAACGGGTGAAATTGATTCCACGCCTGCAATAATTCGGCGCGATGTTCTCTCACAAGCTGCATAATAAACCGAAGCTGTGCCTGACTAAAACCGTCATTGTCCAGCAACCCGATAGGTTCGAGCTTGATTCTCACGCGGCGACCGGCGGCTCGAACATGGACATGAGGCGGTACATGGTCGTTGGCGTAGATAATGAACTGGTAATTGCCGTTACGAAAAATCGTTGGTGACATCGAGTTTGAATCTTCAGGGCAAGATCAATACAGGGTACAACTGAATGCGGCAGTTGTCATGCGTGACAGGTCGAAGCCGCATCTTCGCCCGGAAAACGAGATCAGGGATTTTCGACACCGGCTTCAAGCGGATGTCCTGCTCCGATGCGCCGCAGGATTGGCCTGTGGAGAAACTGGCGCATTCCCCTATAATCAAGTCTGAACCCATGTCAAGAGGGGGCGATGATGGCCGAAACTTCCCTGCGCGTGAGCGCGCTGTACACCTATCCGATCAAGTCGTGCGCCGGGCTGGCGCATCACGAGATTTTGCTCGACCGGCGCGGGCCGGTCTTCGACCGCCGCTGGATGCTGGTGACCGACGATGACCTGACGCGCGGCCTGTTCCTGACGCAGCGCGAACTGCCGCGGATGGCGCTGATTCGCCCGCAGTTCGGCATCGATTCGCTGCGCGTCACTGCGCCGGACATGCCGACGCTCGACGTGCCGCTGATCGAGCACGCCGGTCGCTCGCTCGACGTGGTTATCTGGAAGGATTCGTCACAGGGACTGGACGAAGGCGACGCGGCGGCGGCGTGGTTCAGCCGCTTCCTCGGCACGCCGGTACGGCTGGTGCGGATGGCCGAGACGACGGTGCGCCCGGTCAGCCGAGAGTATACCGACACCGTCGCGCAGGTCAGCTTCGCCGATGGCTACCCGCTGCTGCTGGCAACCGATGCCTCGCTCGACGACCTGAATGAACGGCTGATGGCGCGGGGCAAAGACCCGGTTCCGATGAACCGCTTTCGTCCGAGTGTGGTCGTCGCCGGGGCGCAGCCATTCGAGGAAGATCGCTGGTACGAGATCACGATTGGCGCGATTTCGTTCGAGGTCTGCAAGCCGTGCGCCCGCTGCCCGATCCCGACGGTCGATCAGGCGACCGGCAGCAAGCCGGAGCCGAAAGAGCCGACGGCGACGCTGGCGACCTTCCGCCGCACCGCCGATCACAAGGTGATGTTCGGCCAGAATATGATTCATCACGGCGTCGGCACGCTCTGCGTCGGCGATGCTGTCACGATTCAGGCGACGCGCCCCGCGCGGATGACGCTGGTCAGTCAATGACCGGAGCGGACTTGTCCGCGCATGGCGGTGAACAGCGCGGCCCCGCTCCCGGCAAACTCTTTGTGACTTTTTTACAGGGCAGACCGACTCCCGGCTCCTAAAATACTGCATACTAACGGTGTCCATCCTGCCCGTGATAGTTCAAAGGAGCAGCGTATGTCCACTGAAGCGCACAATAAAGAAGTGACCCGCCGGTTTAGCGCTGAAGTCTGGGGTCAAGGCAACGCCGACCTCGCCGACGAACTGATGGCGGCGGATCTGGTTGAGCATACGCCGTTTCCCGCGCCTGTGCCGGGGCTGATCGGGCATAAACAGGTGCTGGCGCTGTTCCGTACCGCCTTTCCTGACCTGACTGTGGTGGTCGAGGACGTGGCCGCCGACGGCGACCTGACCAGCCTGCGCTGGAACGGCACGGGGACGCACCGAGGCGACCTGATGGGCATTCCGCCGACCGGAAAGACGGTGCATATTACCGGCATGGATATCCTGCGTTTCGAGGATGGCAAAATCAAAGAGCGTTGGGCGGAAGTCAACGCCGTCAGTCTGATGCAGCAGCTTGGCGTGATTCCGGGCGGTTGAGGGGAAAGACTGGAATCATCGGCGGTAATCAGGTATACGTTGTCAAATTCGTTTCCGTCGATCAAGCCGGGGAGAACAGCGGATGCTTGCCAGAATGCCCGTGACCGTGATGATGCCCGCGCAGGACCTGGGCCGCGCCGACAACTTCTATCATAAAGTCCTCGGCCTGCCGATTGCCACAATCGGCGGCGCAGATGACGTGATCGTTTTCGAGGCGGGCAAGGGGACGCTGATCGCGCTCTACGAGCACGCGCAGACGAGAGCCGAGCACACAGTCGCCAACTGGCTGGTCGATAACATCGACGCGACCGTGGCCGAACTGACCGCCAGAGGCGTGGTCTTTGAACACTATGACCTGCCCGACCTCAAGACCGACGCGAGCGGCATCGCCATTCAGGGGCCGTCGCGCTCGGCCTGGTTCAAGGACACCGAGGGCAATATCCTCGCGGTGACGCAGATTTAAAAAAGGAGAATCGAGAGCCGAGAAAAGGTGAAAGCCTACGCATGAGCCGCCGGTCTGTGAACCACCGTGGAGACTTGACAGGCCGAGAGGAAGCATCTTAGCCTTGTCTCGGTTCTCGGTTCTCGGTTCTCGGCTCTCGGTTCTCGGTTCTCACTGCACGAGGAAAACTGCATGTTTCGACGCGCGACCATGATTGCCACGCTGTCAGCGGTCGATATCGACCGGGCTGACCACTTTTACCGCGAAGTGCTCGGCTTCGAGCGCGTCTACCTCGACGATCCCGGCGCGGAAGGCGCGCTCAACGTCTATCAGGCGGCAGACGGGACGAAGCTGGCGCTGTATCAGCGCGGCCCGACTCAGGCCGACCATACCGTAATCACCTTCATCGTCGATAACATCAGCGCGGTGGTCGATGACCTGGCGGCGAAGGGTGTGCGCTTCGAGCAGTATGACTTTCCCGGCCTGAAAACCGACGCGCGCGGCATCGCCGGGAACGGTCAGTCACGCTCGGCGTGGATGCGCGACCCGGAAGGCAACCTGTTAGGCATCACGCAGCTTCCGCCCCATCGCTGATTGGGCTGACGCCGGGTCTGCTCGCTCGCCATCAACATTTAGCGAATCACGTGGGATAATAGACAGCCGTTAGATCTTCGCCGCCATAGTGGTCTGGGAATCGAATGAGCCTGCACGCCGCGCCTGTAATTACGATGATTCCAGTGGTCGATCAGCTTCGCGCTGATGCATTTTATCGCGGGGTGCTCGGTCTGAAGCTCTTTGCCATCGACGCGCCCAGCGGCATTTTTTATGAGGCAGGGGATGGCACGCTGATCTGCCTCTATATCCGCGAAACAGCAACGCAGGCCGAGCATACGGTTTGCGCCTTCGTCGTACCTGACCTTGAGGCGAGTATGGCGGAGTTGACGGCCAGAGGCGTCGAGTTCCAGCACTACGAACTGTGGAACGCGCAGACTGACGAGCGGGGGATCGCCCCGACAGGCGGGACGCGGACGGCCTGGTTTTACGATACCGAAGGCAATATTCTGGCGCTGACGGAGTGGTTTGACCTGATTTCAGGCCACGGCCCACAACGCGAGTGACCAGACGGCGAGAGCGCCCGTCCGGTTGACACTGAATCGCGCGCCGTCCCGCCTCGGATAAGCCGCCGCGCTGCGCCCGCCGTTCAGGTCGTCGTGCGGACTTCCGGGGTTGCCTGCTGGCGTTTGCCGCGCGCGAGGACCGCGTAGCCGATCATGCCGGTGATTCCGGCAGCGATCACCTGCCAGGCGTGCAGAAAGACGCCAATCGAGGCGGCGGTGCTGACATCCATCCCGGCCAGCGTGACCAGCCCGAAGGCCCAGCTTCCCTCGATCACGCCGAAGCCGGTGACGACCACCGGAATGGCTTCGATGAACATTTTGATGCTGATGATCGTGAGCAGCGTCCCGAAGGGCTGGTTCACGCCGAGGCCATGCAGCAGCGTCATATCGAACGAGGCGCTGGCGGCGTAGGTGCAGAACGAGAGCAGGCCGGTCGTCAGCAGTAATTTTGGCTCGTGGATGCGGTCGAAGCGCAATGACAGCGTGTTCAGCTTCGTCTCGACTACGCTTTCGAGCTTCGGGAAACGCCGGATGACGCGCGGCGCGAACGCCCATGCCCAGAGGCGCGTCGCAAAGCGAATCAGGCTGCCGGAATAGTAGAGCGCGATCATGTAGACGACGAAGATCGCCAGCAGCCCGGCGAACAGCAGCGGCTTCGAGCCAAACTGCTCGGTCGAGACACTCAGGACGCCGAACGCGCCCGCCAGCAGCACCATCGCCAGATCGAACAGCCGCGCTGTGACCAGACTGCTGATGGTGTCGCTGCCGGGCTGCTTGAGGCGCTGGTTGATGAGGACGACGTAGGAAATCTCACCGCTGTTGAAGGGCAGGACGCGGTTGAGGAAGTTGTGATAGACGATGATCGGCATCATGCTGAGGAGCGATGGACGCGGCTCGGCCAGCAGCGCGCGGAAGCGCAGCCCGCGAATCGTCTGGAGCACGACGTACAGGCAGAACGAGAGAATCAGGCTCCACGCCGGGACGTCACGCAGCAGGCGGAAGAAGTCGTCGAGCTGTATCTTGCTCAGGACGTAGGCCATCAGGCCGACCGAGACGATCAGGCTCAGGACTTTCCAGACCATGCCTTTGGACAGGACGGCCTTGAGGGTCGAGAGGACAGCCGGGATGCGGTTCGAGGTCACGCGGTCAGCTTTCGTCTGAGGACCAGCGATAAACGACGACTATGGTACACCATCGATGCGGCGCGGCAACAGAGCAGATTATATGGTTCACAAGGCAATCGCGTCTAAATCACAACCCAGGCTATAAAGGGCCATGAGGGTTTGTAGGGGCGCAGCGCGCTGCGCCCCTACGTTACCGTTGACCCTGGATAAACCGATATGAGCTTTCTTGAAACTCCGATCAAATTTGATGCGTTTGCCCTGGGGGCCGGGGGTGAGGGAAGATTACGCCTCGAAGGCCGGGTCGAGCGGCAGATCGACCCAGCGGCGCTCGCGGAATGACAGATCGACCGCGTTGATGATTTCCTGCACGCGGGCGCTCTGAGCGAAATTGCCCTGATTCGTGCTGCCGCCGTCAACGATTTCCTGCATGAAGTTGTGGACGAGATTGGCGTAGAACAGCGACGGCCACGGCTCGCCGGGGGTGTAGCCGGGCGGGAAGAACCTGTCAGGGATTTCAACCGGGACGAACTCGACCGCGTCCGGCGTGGCTTTGTGGAGCGTCTGGCAGACGCCGAACTCCTCGACCAGCCGCAGGTGCAGCGCGCCGCTCGCGCCGTAGGCCCGCGCCTCGATGCCGGGATAGTTGCCGACGGTCACATAGCTCGACTGCATCGAGCAGATCGCGCCGTTGTTGTACTCGCCGATATAGATGTCGCCGTCGTCGATGTTCGTCCGCGCCTTGCGCCCGTCGATGGTGGTGCGGTAGGGGACGAAGTTGTGCAGCGTGCCGACGACGCTTTTCAGCCCGCTGTCCATGTAGAGCAGGCTCAGGTCAATCGTCGGCGCGCCGTAGCCTTCGAGCGACGACAGGCGGATTTCCGCTTCAGCCTGCTCCGGCACGAGATCCATCTTGGTGACAGGAATCGTCGGGCTGATGAACTGCGAGTTCTGCTCGTAGCCGTTGAAGATGTACGGCTCGCCGATGAAGCCGTCCTCGATCAGCGCGCGCATATAGAGCGCGGCGGGGGCGTAGCGGAAGGTCAGGCCGACTTTGGTCTTGAGGCCCTTTTCCTCGGCCATGCGATGCATCCGCCACGTCTGGCGATAATCATGGGCGACCGGCTTCTCGCACAGGACGTGCTTGCCTGCCGCCAGCGCGGCCAGCGCCAGCTTCTCGTGATTGTCGTCGTCCTTCGAGTCGCCGCGCGTGCAGACGTCGACGACGTCGAGATCGACCTTCGCCAGCATATCGTGGATGTCGGTGAAGACGTGCGGAATGTTGAACTGTTTAGCGCGCTGTTCGGCCAGCGCGCGGTTGGCGTCGCAGATAGCGACCGTCTCGCACAGCGGCGAGCGTGCGTAGCCGGGAAGATGCGCGCTGGCGGCCCAGCGGCCCGCGCCGACAATGCCGACTCGGAGTTTGTCTGCCATGAATTTGCTCCCTTATCTCCATCAGGCGATAGGCCCGACGTGTATCCCGCTCAAAGTGGACATTTGACGGCAGGTATGATGCCCCTACGGAAGGCGACCCCTCCCCCTGTCCGACGCGGCCTCCGGCTCCTGCCGAGCCAAGAACGCTCGGCACGCTCCGTC
>CAZZAO010000185.1:0-7644 GCA_964652205.1 uncultured Anaerolineaceae bacterium
CGTTCATCCTGAGCCAGGATCAAACTCTCCGTTAGACCCTCGACGTTGGCTTCTTGCATTTTACTGCTCTGTCTGCACGTTTCTGTTGTTAAGCTGCTGGCTGCGTGTTCGCTAGGCGTTCACGTCAGCGAGGGATATAGTATCAGACGCATTTGCGGCGCTCAAGGGTGAGTTTGAGCCAGTTTCAGGAATCCGTTAAAGTCATTTGAGCGTAGATTCGATCTTATGTGCTGAGGATTTATCGTTCGATGCGACGTGAAACTCATCGAATCAGCGTTTATCTGATCGGGCTGCTGCAAGCGAGCCGCGCCGTCGGCGAAATCCTGCACGACGGCGGCGATATTGTCACCCTTCGGCTGACGAGCGGCGAGACGGTCAGCATTCACCTGATCGAGCGTTCGATTTCGCTGCACGAGCTGCGGCTGGTGCTGGCCGATAACGACGCGGCGGGCATCTATACCCTGTTCATTCTGTGGGCTGACATGCTGCTGCCGTCCGAAGGGCGGCGCTGGATCAGCGAAGATTGGCTGGCGGCGCTGCTGGCGCTCTACGGCGACCGCGTCTTCGCCTTCGAGGTCTTCAGTCCAACGGAAGCCTATCTGTTCCCGGTTTACTTCGATGGCGGCTCGGCGGAGCGCTTCGTCCGTTACGGCAGCGCCATTAACAGCGCGCAGCTTGTCTGCCAGACGGTGATGACGGTCGGCGCAGATTTGAATGGCGACTGGCGCGTAGCCTCGTTCGAGCTGTCGGCGCGGCGGACGTATCAAGCGCCGATCATCCCACGGACGAAGGTGCAGCGCCATTACGACGCGCTCGGCTTAGAGGAAGGGGCGGGGCGGCTGGCGGTCAAGATGACTTATCGGCGGCTGGCGCGGCTCTATCATCCCGACCTGAGCCGCGCGCCGGACGCCAACGCGCGGATGCAGCAGATCAACGAAGCCTACGCCGCGCTGATGGCGCTGTTCGACGAAGAAGAGTCGTCCGAGTCAGCGCCGTAATTTCTAACGGCTTATTTACGGGAGCAGCGTTGACAGCGCCGACGCCTGAGACGACAATTCCCCCACAGGCTCCATTGCCCGGTGCCTATCGGAATGATGACGGTAAACAGCGATAAGCGGGAAGGATCAATGATGCAGTACCCGTCCAGCATTATCCCCAGTGTAGTTGAAACGACCGGGCGCGGCGAGCGCATATACGACATTTATTCGCTGCTGCTGAAGGAACGCATCGTCTTCATGGGGACGCCCATCGACGACCAGATTGCGAACCTGATTGTCGCGCAGCTCCTGTTCCTCAACCGCGAGAACCCGGATGGCGAAGTGCGGATGTACATCAACAGCCCCGGCGGCGTGATCTATGCCGGCCTGGCGATCTACGACACGATGAACCTGATCGCCGCTCCGGTCAGCACCTACGCGATTGGCATCGCCGCCAGCTTCGGCACGATTCTGCTGACCGCCGGGGCGAAGGGCCGCCGCTACGCGACCCAGAACTCGACCATTCATCTGCATCAGCCGCTCGGCGGCGCGCAAGGGCAGGCGTCGGACATCCTCATTCAGTCCAACGAGATTCTCCGTATGCGCACGCGCCTGAATGATATCCTGATCGAGACGACCGGCCAGCCGCGCGAGATCATCGAGCGCGACACCGACCGCGACATTTACTTCAGCGCCGAGCAGGCGAAAGAGTACGGTCTGGTCGATCATGTGCTGCTCGGCAGCGAAGCCAAGCTGGCGGCGAGCTTCAAGCGATAATACCGAGAGCCGGGAACCGAGAACCGAGAAAAGCAAGAGCCGAGGGGAATCTGCCTTCGGCTCTTGCTTTTTGTTTTTACCTCAGCTCTACCGCCAGAGGCTTCGCATCCGCCAGCTTTGAGCCTGCGGTAGCGCGGAGCGGCAGCTCAAATGACCGGCAAACGATGCCTCACTCGTACCTCAGCACGTTGGTCACGTTCTCGCTGATGGCGACGCGCGCGCTTGCCAGCGTCGCTATCCACGCAATGACGACCGAGGCTGCGATGAGCGCCATCGCGGTCAGGCGGGCATCACCCGGAACCGGGATGCTGTCGCCCATGCCGAGCGCGGTCATGATCGCCACGCCGAGCGCGCTCAGGCCGATGCCGATGCCGCCGCCGAGCAGGCCGATAATCGTGTTCTCCAGCAGCATGATCCACAGCACGCGCCGCCCCTTGAGGCCGACCGCCTTGAGGATGCCGATTTGTCGGCGGCGTTCGAGCGTTGCCAGCGAGACGGTATTCGCCATGATGACGGCTGCTGCCAGCAGCGAGAGCAGCCCGACCAGCGTCGGGATGGCGCTGAACTGGTTGATGAGCCGACTGAGCAGGCCGTCAATGAATTGAAGATCGAGCGCCAGCACGGGCGGCATCAACGAGGACAGCCGCAGCAGCACCGCGTTCAGATGTTCCGGCGCGACCTGAAGGACATTGAGCGTAAAGGTCGGGCGCGTGCCGCCGAGCGAATCGGGCGGGACAAGGTTTGACGACGGCGAAAACGGCAGGCTGCCGGAATTTCCCACCAGCCCGACGACCTGAAAATCGACGTCCTGGCCGCTGACGCGCAGCGTGACCGTCGAGCCGACGCCGATCCCCAGCGTGGCAATCTGCTTGTTATTCGACAGGACAATGACATGCTGGCCGCGATCTTCCGGCGTCAGCATCCGGCCTGCCGTGACGGTCTGAGTCGTCGGCTGATCCGAGTTCTGAATCGTGACGGCCAGCGTCATACGGCGAGCCGCTGAGGGCAGCCTGTCCGGGTCGATGAAGGGAATCTCGATCTTCGGATCGTCGCCGTTGACCTTGAGCAGCCGCAGCGTGTAGAAGCTCAGTTCCGTCACGCGGTCGATGTCCGGCACGGTTTTCAGCTCAGCCCGCAGGATGGCCTGACCGAGTTCTGGCAGCAGGACGCTGGCATAGGGCAGCACCATGATGTTGCCGCCGAGGCTGCGGGTCAACTGGAACTGCAAAATCTCGCGCGTGCCTGCGCCGATGAAGGTGATGCTGCTCAGGGCGAACATGCCCGCGCTCAGGGCGAGCAGCGTCGTCGCCGTCCGCAGCCGACGCGACGACAGGTTGCGCAGCGCGAGCCGCAGATCAACCGAGCCGAAGGCGGGCAGCTTGCCGACCAGCCAGACGACGACCCACAGCACGCCAATCAGGATACCGAGGATGACGAGTGTTGCGGCCACTCCGGCGATGCCGAGCCAGAGGACACCGAGAATTTGTCCGGCGATCCCGCCGATGATGACGACGACCAGCGCCAGCGCGATCAGCGAGTGCAGCCAGCCGATGCCGGGGATCACCGTTTCGTTGGGGCGCAGGATGATCGCCGGGCGGACGCGGATGGCTGTCAGCACCGGCAGCAGGCCAAAGACCATCGTCACGATCAGGCCGAGGCCGAGGCCGTAGCCGATGGCTTCGGGATAGATACGCCAGACGAGCCGCTGCTGAAGGAACTGCTCGCCATACTGGTTGACCAGCCCCCCGATCAGCACGCCGACCGCCGAGCCGACGACCGAGCCGACCAGACCGAGCAGGAAGGCTTCGGCCAGAAAGATCGCCGCGATCTGCCGCCCTTTGAGGCCGAAAGTCTTGAGCGCCGCAATCTCGGTGGTGCGCCGCCCGACCATCACGAGCATGGTGTTGATGATGCCGACGCCGCCGATCAGCAGCGCGCCGAGGCCCATCGTGACGATGAAGCGACCGAGATAGTCGCCGATGATCTGATTGCGCTCCAGCAGGTCGCTGACGGTCTGAATGTCGGCGCCAGGCACGAGCTTGACGAGGTTATCGTAAGGAGTAGCCGCCGAATAATTCGGCAGGGTGATGCTGAGGGTGTTCGGGCCGTCGGCCAGCCCGAGTCGGGCGACCTGATCGTAGTTCAGGTAGGCGAAACCGAAGAATGAGGCGAAGATATTGCGGACGTTGGCTTCGAGGTCGGTTGAGACGATGCCGCGCACAGTGAAGGCGTCGGTTGTGGCGCTGACACGGACGCTGTCGCCAACCTTCAGGTTTTGCGAGTCGGCCAGATTGCGGCTGATGACGATGTCGTTGCCGCCGGTCAGTAGTTGGCTGAGGGGAACGCCTGCCGGGTCGAGGGCGCGGACTTCACCGCTCGGCGGGAAGGTCTGCGGATCGACAAAAAAGGCGCTGACGAACTGCGGACGTCCGACGTTCGTGCCGTTGACCGACGTGACCTGAAAGTTGCTGTAGCTGAGATAGGCCGTCATCTGGCCGTTACGGTCGCTGACCCATTTCGTGATCGCGGCCACCTGCTGCGCCGTCATTGACGTGCTTTTGTCGCCGCGCACATTCAGAAATGAGCCGAGGAATCCACCGCTGTCTTCGACTGACAGGGTGATGTCGCCGTGGTTGCTCGCGCGGACGTTAGCGACCAGCGAGTCGGCGATGGCAAGGCCGAGGCTGCGCAGCGCGACGACCGTCGTTACGCCTGCCGCGATACAGAAAATGGCGAACCACGTCCAGCGTCCGCTGCGGCGCAGATTGCGGTAAGCGTAGCGAAGGTAAAAGACAATCCGGCTCATGGGCGTCCTGTCTGCTGCGTGGTATCAGCTATTATACGCAGCCCTGGCCGATAGGTCGCACAGTCGGGATTTACGCGAAAATGCTGAGGTCAGCCAGCAGCGCATCGCTGGCGTCGCGCGAACGGAGCATGAGCTTGCGTCCGGCGAACGACTCGAATAATGCCTGATGACCGCTGAACGAGCGCGGGCCAGTGCGCGACCAGTAGCTTGCCGCGTAGCGGATCAGTTCCTGAAAGTTAGCCTGCGCTGCCGGGTCGAGCGGGTCGGGGTCCTGCGGGCCGCGAGTGAGCAGATTGCTGCGGCAGGTTTTCCAGTCGAGGTTGAGCCAGATCAGCCCTTCGGCGCGGCTGAAAAAGCGCGCCGCCAGCTCGCCGTAGACGCCTTCGACGATCCAGCGTTCGGCCTGTTTCGCCGTGGCGATCTGCTGAAAGACGATTTCCTGCGGGCGCTTGTGGGTGAATCCGCCCGGCTCCCAGAACCAGCCATCGAGGTGAATCGGCGGCAGCGACAGGCGCGCGCCCAACTGCCGCGTGAGCGACGACTTGCCCGATCCGCTGTTACCGATGATGACGATCCGCTGCATTGCACGGTTCGCTCAGGGCAGCGTGACGACGTCGAGCGCGAACGGCAGTCGCGGCTGCACCAGCGGCACGACCAGCGACGATTGATCGAAGTTGGTCACGTAGAGCTTGTTCGGCGCGGCATAAGCGACGTCGCTTATGCCGCGAAAGTTGGCTGCCAGCGTCACCAGCTTGCCGTCCTGTAACGTCACCAGTGTATTGCGACCGAGCGCCGCGACGTAGAGCGCGCTGTTTGGCCCGAAGGCCGCGCCGTTGAAGCCGGGGCCAACTGGCTCCTCGGCAGTCTCGCTGAAATGATAAATGACCTCACCCTGAGCGTCGGCCACGGCCACGCGGTACAGCGTGTCGAGGTCGGGATCGGTCACGACCAGCGCGTCGGTGGCGGCGTCATAAGCGAGGCCGGTGATCGCGCCTGTCGGCTGGCCGCTGGCGATAGTCGGCGTCCACCAGGCGACGCCGTTTTTGCCGTCGGCGTCGAAGCGCCAGACCTGATTGCGGCCCCGGTCGCTGACGTAGATATGACCTGCCGCGTCCTGTTCGATGTCGTAAGGGGAGATGAAGCCCTGCGCGTCGTTCGGCTGGGCGAAGGTCGTGATCTTGCCGTCCGGCGCGATTCGCTTGACCTCGCCGCCCGCCGAGCGCGGGTCAGTGTCGTTCTGATCGACGACCAGAATGCTGCCGTCCGCCTGAACAGTCAGCCCGGAGACGGCGCCAATTTCGTCGCGCGTGAAGGGGATTTCGCGCGCTTCGCCCTGCGCGTTGATCGACCAGACGGTTCCAGTGGCATAGCTGGCGCTGTAGACTGTGCCATCTGGCCCGACGGTGACGGCGGCGGGATAGGCATCCTTATCGGGCAGGGCGGCGAACTGCGCGACTGTCAGCGAGGGATCGACGGCGACTGCCTGCGTCCGCCCGCGATTAAGCGTCACCGAGATCAGCAGGACAGTGACGGCGATCAGCGCCATCAGCCCGCCGACGAGGATCAGGATAAAGACGAGCCGCCGCTGAAGCGGGGGCAGTCGTTGCAAGTTTGCGATCATGATATGCGTTTCTCAGGTCTGCGGCGTGAAGCTGCCGACCCACTTGACCCAGTCGAAGGTATGAATAGTGGCATTGTAGAATTTCAGATCGGACGTCCAGAAGTGGCATTGATAGCGTTCGGCCAACGCCAGATAGATCGAATCGTATGCAGCGGGGCGGTTCAATCTGGTTGCCAATTCAAAAGCTCGGTGAAGGAGTCCGTCATCCGCGATGGTTTGCACTGGCTCACTGAGCAGCGACGCCAGCGCGACTCGACCGAGTTCTAATGGCAGATTCCCACGAGCAATCTGCTTGCGAATAACCGACGTTACCTCGTACCGGAACAGGTAGGGTACAACAACCTGCACGTCTGATGAACGCCATGACTCAATCAGTGCTTCGGCATGTTCTGAGAAAGGTTCCTGAAGACTGACGGCGATAAAGATATTCGCGTCACAGACCACCCGTGAGGTCATTCAAGCGTTCCTCGCGCGCCTCGTTGAGCGCATCAACGGAATTAAAGAAGAAGCCTTCGGGATGCAAGGCGGCGGTCTTCTGCCGGAAAGCTCTGGCCCAGGTAAGCCACTCATCCCAGGTCATCGTCTCCTTTGACGGGGACATTTCAGCGGTCAGCTCATTCAAAACTTCCTGCTGAGACTCTTTATCCAGCAGCCGGAATTTTTCCCTGATTTCGTCGCGTAGAGCGGACATGGTCGACTCCTGTTTCTACTGCCTGCCCCAAGTATAACGGACTAGCGGGGCAAATAGCCACGCAGCCCCATGCAGAGCAGCGCCATCAGTCCGCCGATGAGGATCAGGATAAAGACGAGCCGCCGCTGAAGTGGGGGCAGTCGTTGCAGGTTTGCGATCATGGTATGCGTTTCTCAGGTCTGCGGCGTGAAGCTGCCGACCCACTTGACCCAGTCGAAGGCGTGGCTTGTGATGTTGAAAAATCTCAGGTCAGATGTCCAGAACTCGCACCCTAATTGTTCTGCCAATGCGAGATAAACCGAATCGTAGGCGACAGTCTGATTGATCTGCGTTGCCAGTTCAAAGGCGCGTGTCAGGAGAGTCTCATCTGTAAATGTCTCCACTGGCTGCTGAAGCAATCCGTTGAGCGTGCGTCGCCCATCATCCAGAGTAATCGTGCCGCGCGAGACGTGCTTGCGAATCGTGGAAACAAGCTCGTATCGAAACAGATATGGCGTCGCAATACGAACATCACTATTGTGCCAGGCGGCAACGAGCGCTCGTGCCTGCGTTGAGAAATCTTCCTTCATGGCAGTGGCGAGAAAGATGTTTGAGTCAGCGACCACCCATGAGGGCATTCATGCGTTCCTCACGCGCCTCATTGAGCGCATCGACCGAATTAAAATTGATGTCTCCGTACTTTGCCTGAAGGTAAGCTCTGTTCGCGTCGGCCCAGGCAAGCCACTCATCCCAGGTCATCGTCTCCTTTGACGGGGACATTTCAGCGGTCAGC
>CAZZAO010000186.1:0-7474 GCA_964652205.1 uncultured Anaerolineaceae bacterium
CGGCTGCCAGACTTACGCAATAAGCTGCTGATTACCGGCCTGATTCTGGTGATCTATCAGTTTGCCGCGCATGTGCCGGTCGTCGGTGTCAACCGCGCGGCGCTGCAAGACCTGATTGCGGGGAATAATGGCCTGATCGGCGTGCTTAACCTGCTCTCCGGCGGCGCGGTACAGAACTTCAGCGTCATTGCCAACGGGGTGTACCCCTACATCACCGCGCAGATTATCTTCCAGCTTCTCGTCCCGATCATTCCGTCTCTGGAAGCCCTTCAGCGTGAGCCGGGCGGCCAGGACAAGATTGAAACCTACACCTACTATCTGTCGATCCCCATGGCCGTGCTTCAGTCGGTCAGTCAGATCAACATCTTCAACGCGCTGCTCGGCGACGGGCGGTCGATCATTCCCGGTTTTGGCGGCGACCCGCTTCTGACGATCACCGTCATTATCACCATGACTGCCGGGACGATGTTTGCCATCTGGCTCGGCGAGCTGATTACGGAGCAGGGCATCGGCAACGGCCTGTCGATTATCATTTTCGCGGGCATTGTGGCGCGCGCGCCGCAAAACCTCGTCAATATGATTACCAATTCGACCCAGCCGCTCTGGAACCTCACCCTGTTCGTCATCATCGTCGTCGTCAGCGTCGTTGCCATCATCTACATCCAGGAAGGGACGCGCCGCGTCCCGGTGCAGTATGGCAAGCGCGTCCGTGGTCGCAAGCAGTACGGCGGCGCAAGTACGCACATTCCGCTGAAAGTCAACCCGGTCGGCATGATCCCGCTGATTTTCGCGCAGTCGATCATCACTTTCCCCGCGCTGCTTGTCAATCTCTTTCCTGACGGGCCGCTGCGCCAGTCGATTACGACCACCTTCGGTCAGCAGGAAGGTCTGGCGTACTGGCTGACCTTCTTCATCCTGGTGGTGGCGTTCACCTTCTTCTACTCCGACGTCATGATCGCCAACCAGAATCTGGCCGATAATCTCCAGCGTAACGGCGGCTTTATCCCCGGCATTCGACCGGGCAAGCGAACGCAGGAATATATCACCCGCGTCACCCGACGAATCACGCTCGTCGGCGCGCTCTTCCTCGGTCTGATTGCCGTCACGCCGGGGTTCGTCACCTTCATCAATCGCATCCTCTTCCCCGCCGAAACCGTCACCGGCTCGGCAGGCAACGCCGCTCAGGTGCTGACTGGCGCTGGCCTCATCATCGTCGTTGGTGTGGTGATCGACACCATGCGCCAGTTGGAAGCGCAACTGGTCATGCGTAACTACGACCGCTTCATGCGCTAACTCGCGGCGATCTGACCGGTACAGGGACGGCACAACGCCGTCCCTGCGCTTTGAGGGGGACTATGAGTCTGTACATCATCCTGATGGGCGTGCAGGGGGCTGGCAAAGGGGAGCAGGCTCGGTTTATCCAGCGCCAGTACGGCAATATCCCGCACGTCTCGACTGGTGACCTCTTTCGCGCCATGCGTACCCGTAGCGATGAACTGGCCCAGCGCGTTCAGGGGATCATGGCCGAGGGCCGTCTCGTCGATGACGAAACCACCAATGCCGTCCTCAAGGATCGTCTCGATCTGCCTGATGCGACTGGCGGTGTCATCCTCGATGGCTACCCGCGTAACGAAGCGCAGGCCGAGTGGCTCGAAAGTTATCTGGCAGAGCGCGGCGACAGGCTGACTGCCGTCCTGCTGCTGGAACTGGACCTGTACACGGCCTTTAAGCGCGCCTTCGGGCGTGTTTCGGCCCGGTCAGGCAAGACCTATAACATCTACTACAACAGTGATGGCCTCGACTGGCACTTTGAGGATCATCCGCAGGGCGACTATCCGCCGAAACTGGTGGCAGCGGATCGCCAGACGGGCGAGCAGCTTGTCCGCCGGGCCGACGACGCCAATGCTCATGCGATCCTCAAACGGATCGATACCTATGTCAACACGACGCTGCCGCTGATCAAGTTTTTCCAGCAGCAAGCGCTGATCCACCATATCCATGCCGATCAGTCGATTGAGGCGGTCAGCGCAGAAATCCGTCATGCCATTGATGCGGCCCGTTCAGTCAGGTGAAATAACGTCGTTATGACCGTACATCTTAAAACGGCGGCTGAGATCGCCATCATGCGCGAGGCAGGGCGAATCGTCGCTCTGGCGCATCAGGCGATGCGCGCCGCCGTCAGGCCGGGGATCACGACCGGCGAGCTGGACACAATCGCCGAGACGGTCATCCGCGATCACGGCGCAGCCCCCGTCTTCCTGAATTACCCGAAGGACGGCGCGCCCAACTTCCCGGCTTCGATTACCGTCTCGGTCAACGAGGAACTGGTTCACGGCATTCCCGGCAAGCGTCGCCTCAAGGAAGGGGACATCATCAGCCTGGACTGCGGCGCGCTTTACAAAGGTTTCGTCGGCGATTCGGCCTTCAGCATGGGGGTCGGCGAGATCAAGCCGGCTGTTCAGCGTCTGCTCGATGTGACCGAAAGATCGCTCTACGTCGGCATCGAGGCCTCGGTCGTCGGCCACGAGGTCAGGGACGTCGCGCGGGCGGTGCAGGCTTTCATTGAGCAGCATGGGTATGGCGTCGTCCGGGAGTATACCGGGCATGGCGTCGGCCATGAGATGCACGAGGAGCCGCAGGTGCCGAACTGGTGGCCGAAAGCGACGAAGCAGCGCGGTTGGACGAGCGAGACGCTCCGGCCCGGCATGACCTTCGCCATCGAGCCGATGGTGACTGCCGGTCGGCCTGAAACGCGCGAGCTGGCCGATAAGTGGACGGTTGTCACTCGTGACGGTTCGCTGTGCGCGCACTTCGAGCACACGATTGCCATCACCGACGGCAAACCGATCATCCTGACCCTGCCATAGGCGTGGGGGACGTCATCCACAGAATCAATCGGGACGCGCTGAGTCATGGGCGGCGTAAGCAGCGATTATGCCGAACCGAGTCTGGACAGCGATTGTCGGAACTGCTAAAATGCTCCAATTGCGAATAGGGTGTAAGAGGTTTTCAACATGCGTGTAGCCGCATCCGTCAAGGTTCGTTGCCCCAAGTGCCGCGTTATCAAGCGCCACGGCAACGTGATGATTATTTGCAGCAATCCGAAGCACAAGCAGCGTCAGGGCTAAAGCTTACCTGGATAGAGGGGAAATCGTTTTATGGCGCGTATCGAAGGGGTTGACCTGCCCCGTGACAAACGAGTGGAAATCGCACTCACCTATATCTATGGCATTGGCCGTCCGACCAGCGAGAAGCTGCTGGCTCAGACCGGCATCAGCCCGGATATTCGTGTCCGCGATCTGACCGAGACTCAGGTGCAGTCACTCCGTGATGCCATCGGCGTCCTGACGACCGAGGGCGACCTGCGCCGCGAAGTGCAGCTTGCCATCAAGCGCCTGTCGGAAATCGGCAGCTATCGCGGGATGCGCCATCGTCGCAGCCTGCCAGTTCACGGTCAGCGTACCCGCACCAATGCCCGTACCCGTCGCGGTCCCAAGAAGACCGTCCCAGGGCGTGGCCGTCGTCGCGGCGCGACCAAGAAGTAACAACGCGGGCCTCATGCCTGCCAGTGTCGCCGTCCACTCGACGCGCGACCCATCGCCCGCTGTACGGAGAGCGTACAGCGCATGAGCGGAGTCAATAAGATGCGCCCTGCACGCTGTGTTCGCAGGGCGCTTCTGCCAGCCTGAGACAGCCATTTCGGAGAAGTCCTATGCCACGTGCAGCAAGTCCACGGAAAGGCCCTAGCGGTCGCCGTACCACCAAGAAAGTCGTCAAGAATATCCCTTACGGCCAGGCGCACATCTTCGCTACCTTCAATAACACCATCATTTCGATGACCGACCAGTCGGGCAACGTGGTGTCGTGGGCCAGCGCAGGGACGTCCGGCTTTAAGGGCAGCCGCAAGAGCACGCCCTATGCTGCCCGCGTGGCCGCGCAGTCCTCGTCCGAAGTGGCGCAGGGACAGGGAATGCAGGAAGTTGACGTGTTTGTCAAAGGCCCCGGCCCCGGTCGTGAAGCGGCTATCCGTGCCATCCAGGCGAGCGGCCTCAAAGTGCGCTCCATCACCGACGTGACGCCGGTGGCGCATAACGGTGTGCGTTCTCCCAAGAAGCGTCGTGTTTAATCAGCTTGTCCAGTTTTACAGTTACACGGATGGGGAGGCGCTGGTTTGATTACGAATAACATGGTGCTGCCGCACAAAGTCGAAAGTGACGCTACCACGCGCAACTACGGGCGCTTCATCATCAGCCCGTTGGAAAGCGGCTACGGCACGACGCTCGGCACTGCCCTGCGGCGCGTGCTGCTGTCCTCGCTGCCCGGCGCGGCAGTGACCAGCATCCGCGTGTCGGACGTGCATCACGAGTTCTCCGCCATCCCGTATGTGCGTGAGGACATGACCCAGTTGATTTTGCAGGTCAAGCAGCTTCGTCTGAAGTTGTTCGATGCTGAGTCCGCCCGGCTTCGTCTGGAGCATCGCGGTGAAGGGACAGTGACCGCGGCAGACATTATCTGCCCGCCAGAGGTCGAGATCGAGAATACCGACCTCTACCTGTTCACTGCTGACTCCGCCGACGCGCACATTGAGATGGAATTTTCGGTCGAGGCGGGCCGTGGCTACAGCCCGACTGAAGAACGTGGCCGTCTGCCTATCGGCGAGCTGCCGGTGGACGCAATCTTCAGCCCCATTCGCCGCGTCAATTTCGACGTCGAGCGCGCGCGCGTGGGCCAGCGCACCAATTACGACAAGCTGGTGATCGAAATCTGGACGGATGGCACCATCCGCCCCGAAGAATCGCTCAGCCAGTCGGCGCAAATCCTGATGAAGCACCTGACGGTGATCGGCGGCGTCGATTACCCGATGTATCCTGACGGCTTCACGCCCGGCGGCTCGGAGTCGTATGAAGAAGAGAAGCGCCCGCACGACCAGCTCTACGAGAAGCCTATTGAGGAACTCGACCTGAGCGTGCGCGTGTTCAACTCTTTGAAGCGTACCGGGATCACGACCATCGGCGACGTCCTCGACATGCTCGACCGTGGCCCCGATGCCATGCTGGCGATCCGTAATTTCGGCGAGAAATCGCTCGACGAGCTGGTTGCCAAGCTCAAGGAAAAGGGCTACCTGCCCGCAGATGTCGAAGTCCCCGGTAATTTCGAAAGCAGCAACGAGTAAGGACGCCGCACCATGCGACACGGAGTTTACGGTAAGAAGCTGGGGCGGAACACCGCCGAACGTAAGGCGCTGAAGCTGGCACTGGCAACGGCGCTGATTCAACATGAGCAGATCACCACGACCGAGGCGAAAGCCACGTTCATTCGTGACTATGTCGAGAAGCTCATCACCACCGCCAAGAAGGGTGTCGCCGAGGGCGGCAATGGCGTTCATGCCCGCCGTCTGGCCGCCAGTCACCTGAACAATGATCGCGTTCTGGTCGGCAAGCTGTTCGACACGCTGGCCCCGCGTTATGCTGCCCGTTCGGGCGGCTACACGCGCATTTACAAGCTCGGCCCCCGCAAGGGAGACAACGCGCCGATGGTTATTCTGGAGCTGGTCGACCGCGATCCTGAAGCGAAGGGCGCGGAACTGGCGGCGCAGACTCAGAGCTAACGCCGACTTGTCCGAGGTCATGACCGCACGCTACCGCGCGACCGTCGCCTACGATGGAAGCGCCTACAACGGTTTCCAGCGTCAGGCGGGCGCGACGCCGACCATTCAGGCGGCGTTAGAGGCGGCGATTGCGGCTGTGACCGGATCAGCGGTGACGGTAACAGGGGCAGGACGTACCGACACAGGCGTTCATGCCACCGGGCAGGTGATTGCGTTCGATGTCGCCTGGAAGCACGACGATGGGGACTTGCTGAGAGCGCTCAACGCCCTGCTTCCAGACGACATCGCCCTGCAAGACCTTCGTCAGCAGGCAGGTTTTCACCCGCGTTTCGATGCCGTGTCGCGCGTTTACAGATATTCCGTCGTTCAGGCGCCTCAACGACAGCCGCTCCTGCGTCAGCGGGCGTGGCATCTCCGTGAGCCGCTGGATGAGGAGCCGATGGCCTGGGCAGCCATGATGCTGCTCGGCGAGCATGATTTCGCCACCTTCGGCCAGCCGCCGACCGGCGAAGTCACCATCCGCGTCGTCATGGAATCGTCATGGCAGCGGCGCAAGCGCTCCTACGGCACCGACTGGACGTACACGGTCGAAGCCAATGCCTTTTTGCAGCACATGGTGCGGCGGCTGGTCGGGACGCTGGTGGATGTCGGACGCGGCGCGATGACGGTGAGTCAGTTCGAGACAGCTTTCAGGAACGCCGATCTGGCTCAGTCTGGAACACTCGCTCCGCCCCAGGGGCTGGTGCTCGAAACGGTGAAATATCCGAAATTGTAAGGGCGTCACCGACCGAACGGTGATTAGAGCGGGACGAGACGCCCGCACACAGTAAGAGGTTTGAAGTATGGCAATCGTCAAGACCTACACGCCTGGCGCAAAGGACATCACCCGCGAATGGTGGATCGTGGACGCGGAAGGGCAGACTCTCGGTCGTCTCGCCTCGAGGATCGCGCCGATTCTTAAAGGCAAGCATAAGCCGACCTACGTCACGAACATGGATGTCGGCGACTTCGTCATTGTCGTCAACTGTGAGAAGGTCGCCGTGACCGGCAACCGCCTCGACGACAAGCGTTACTGGCATCACAGCCGCTATCCCGGCGGCATCTACAGCATCACCCTGCGCGACCAGCTCAAGAAGCACCCGGATCGCGTCATCGAATCCGCCGTGCGCGGGATGCTGCCCAAGACCGCGCTCGGTCGCCAGATGCTCAAGAAACTCAAGGTTTACGCGGGTGGCACGCACCCGCACGCCGCCCAGCAGCCTAAACCGCTGGAATTAAAGTAAAGGAACGCGCATGTCTGCACAGTATTACGAAGGCATTGGACGCCGCAAAGAAGCGTCTGCCCGTGTCCGCCTGTTTCCGGGTGGCACTGGTCGGCTGCTGATTAACGATAAGGATGGCCTCGATTACCTGCCCCGTTTCGGCGACGTTGACGCGCTGCTTGAACCGCTCCGCGTCGTCGGTCAGGATCGCGGCTTCGACGTGACCGTTCACGTCAGCGGCGGTGGCATCTCCGGCCAGCGTGACGCCATCCGTCTGGGCATCTCGCGCGCCCTGATGAAGCTCGATCCTGAGCTTCGCGCCCCGCTCCGTGACGCCGAGCTGCTCACTCGTGATGCCCGTGTCAAGGAACGTAAGAAGCCCGGTCTGAAGCGCGCCCGTAAGGCCCCGACCTACACCAAGCGCTAGATCGCTTCGCATTCGCAGCTCGACTTACACTAAGGCAAGGCCAATCGGTCTTGCCTTTTGTCGTTTTGCGGTCAATAAACGAACCCGGCCTTTCGCAAGGGCGCGATTTTTCGCGTCCGCCCGCCCTCACCCCCGGCCCCTCTCCCGGAGGGCGAGGGGAGAAAGATCAGAGCCGCG
>CAZZAO010000187.1:0-7430 GCA_964652205.1 uncultured Anaerolineaceae bacterium
TCCATCTATTAAATTAATAGCATTAACAATTCCTATTATAATAAATATTGATGGATACTTCTCTGATTGGCTTCGATAACCGCAACTTCGCCGCTCACCAGCGACCGCCGCTGACGACTGTCGCGCTGCCGCTGGTTGAAATGGGACGCCTGGCCGGGGAACTGCTGCTGCAAGCGATTAAAACCGGAAACGCGACGGCAGCCTTACACCGCGTGCCGTGTGAGCTGATTGTTCGGCAGTCGTGCGGCGCGGCACAGACGCGACCGAATGAATAGCCTTCCCGCGTGGCGGACGTTCGATGTGATGCCTGGCTTCTTTGCAGCATAAGGAGTTTGTTTTGGAGATTTATGATTTAAGTTTCGACCCACGTGATCCGCTTTACGACGTCCCCGGCCTGCCCGGCGTGCGCTGGGGGGTGCAGGTGTTCACCGTCAAGAATCTCTATCAACTCGACCCGGCCAGAGTCACCCTTTCAGACGATGGAATGACGTTAGAAGCATCTGGCCTGAGTTGGGCAGGACAGCAGCAGCGCAGCGAAGGGCGCGTCTCCGTCCAGATTACCCGCGATGATGGCGCATTCGTCTGGCGGATTCAGGCCGAACATGCGGAGCCGCTCAAAGTCGTCAAGCTGATGCTGTGGGGCCTGCCAGAAAGCGCTTTTCAGGGCGGCTGGTGGCAGCCCACCAGCACCGCCGGGCGGACTGCCGTGCCAACCCTGACTGCGCCGGTGAAGTGGAACTACCCCTGGCGCGAATGGCTAACGCCCTGGGCATGTGCCAGTGAAACCGATGGCGCGCCGCTGGTATGCGTCAGCTTCCGGGACAGCGAAGTACGCGCCAAGCGGCTTTACACCCATCTCCCGCCCTATGCCGACGGCAAGCCGGTGGTTGAGCTGCTTTTTGAAGAAGATGCAACGCGCTGGGGTAGCAGCATCTCCACCTGCGAGATTCGCCTGCGCGTTACCGACCGGCTCGATGACATTAACGCCGATTTCGCGGCGCATCTCGCTTTCGTCGAAAAGGCGTACAGCATCGGCCTGTGGGAAACGCGCCCCGACGTGCCGGACTGGATGCGCGATATCCAGCTTGTGCTGAACCTGCATGGACAGCACTGGACAGGTTATGTTTTCAATACCTTCGACCAGATGGGCGAGGCGCTCAAGCGGATCACCGAGCAGGTTCCTGGCAAGCGCATCCTGGCCTATGTCCCCGGCTTCGAGGGCCGCTATTACTATGCCTATCCGAACTATCGCCCCGGCGAAGCGCTCGGCGGCGATGCCGGTTTCCGCCGGCTGGTGGCAACCGCCAATGCGCTTGGCGTGAAGCTGATGCCGATGTTCGGAATGCACGGCGCGAATGTTCAGGTCTACCCGGATTACGAGCGTTCGGCCTTTCGCAGTCGAACCAGCAGCTATATCACGCTCGTCAACTTCCCGGACTGGGACACGGATCGCTTCGGTGAGGACGATCAGGTTTTCCTGAACCCCGGTGAGCCGGTCTTTCGTCAGCATCTGCTGGAACAGGTCAGCGGCATTGTGCGCGATTACGGCGTCAGCGGCGTGTTTCTGGATACGTCGGCCTGCTGGTTCAATGACCCGCGTTACAACCTGTACGAAGGCTATCGGACGCTGGTCAACGACCTGCACGCGCGCCACCCTGACCTGTTGATCGCGGGAGAGGGCTGGTACGACGCTGTTCTAGCGCTGCTGCCAGTCAATCAAAGCTGGTTGGGCATCGACCGACACTACAAGTTCTCGGAGATTCTGAACCGCTACGGGCGAGCACTGGGGCATCTGGCGGAAGGAGCGCCCGGCGCGGTGAGCACCGGCGTTCATGAGCGCGGTTTCACCTACAAGCACTCCGGCGAGGCAACGCCGGGGCATATCGCCTCAGTCGGCATCGCCGACGACAGTTTATCAAAGTATGCCGAGGAGGTGATGGCCGCCTGTCGAAACGCGGTGACATAACATCGTCATCCCGGCGCGGGCAATCCGCTGCCCGTCCGGCCAGTGACAGAGTTAACTATCGCATAAAGGAGAATTTGAGATGAAACGTTTTTCCATTGTTGTTCTTTTACTGCTGGTCGTCGGCGTCCTCAGCACAGCGCCAATGGCAGCGCAGGATGCGGTCACGCTGCAAATGTGGTCGCGTGACAGCAATCAGGACTTCCTGCGTGAACTGGTCGATAAGTGGAATAGTACCCACAAAGATCAGATCGAACTGACGATCATCCCGGCGGCAGATTTCGTCACCCGTGTTGGCGTGGCTGCGGCGGGCGGTGAAGCGCCTGACCTGCTGCCAATTGACCTGATCTACGTCCCGGCGTTCGCCAAGGCCGGAAACCTGGCCGAGATCGGCAGCTTCATTGACAGCCTGCCCTACGCCGACAAGCTCAGTCCCTCACATATTCGCCTGGGCGAGTACGATGGGGGCCGCTATGCCGTGCCGTTCGCCGCTGAGGGTTCGGTGCTGCTGTACAACAAGGGGTTGTTCAAGGAAGCTGGCCTCGACCCGGAGAAGCCGCCGACCACCTGGGACGAAATCTATCAGGACGCCAAAGCCATTACCGCGCTGGGCAACGGCAAATATGGCTTCTACTTTGCGGGCGCTTGCGCGGGCTGCAACGCCTTCACCTACCTGCCGCTGATCTGGGCGAGCGGCGGCGACGTCCTGAGCGACGATGGCCTGACCGCGACCATCGACTCGCCGGAAGTGCGCGCCGCGCTGGAATTCTACAAGAAGATGTGGGACGAGGGTCTGATCCCGCCGAGCGCGCAGGCCGACACCGGCACCGACTTCCTGAACGCTTTCCTGACCGGCACTATCGGCATGGCGGGTTCGGGCGCGTTCTCGATTGCCACGCTCAAGAATGACCATCCTGAGATCGACTTCGGTCTGACTTTCCTGCCCGGTCAGGACGGCGGCAAGTCGTCGTTTGCCGGGGGTGACTCGATTGCCATCACGTCCAGCTCGACCCACGTCGCCGAAGCCTTCGAGTTCATCAAATGGGTGCTGTCAGACGAGATTCAGCTCGAGATGTTCGCCGCGCGTGGTCAGCTTCCCCTGCGCTCTGACCTGATCGATAATGAGTATTCGCGGAAAGACCCGCGCCTGATTACCAACGCCGAAGCGATGAATCTGGGCAAGACACCCTACAGCTTCGTCTACAATCAGTTGTTCAACGACGCCAACGGCCCCTGGCTGGCGATGATCCAGACCGCCATTTTCCAGGGCGATGTGGATGGCGCCATCAAGACCGCGCAGCAGGCTTTCAGCGATATTCTTGCGACTCAGTAAGCCATTGTAGACGGCACCGACCTGCTCATGGCATGATCGTGAGCAGGTCGGCGCTCTTTTTGATCGTTTGGCAGCACTGTAGGAAGGTGAAAGTGCCGTGAGTACCGTCAACACCCGCATCGGAGCGAGTCGCGCGGGAGCCACCGGCGGGGCGATAGGACAGCGCAGAATCGGATTATGGTTCGTGCTGCCCGCTGTCACCTTCACCGTGATCTTTTTTATCATCCCGCTCATCATGACTATCTTTATGTCCCTGCACGACTGGCCGCTGCTGGGCCAGCACAAATTCATTGGCTTCGATAATTACGCGGCGCTGCTTTCTGATCGGCAGTTCTGGAACAGCATGTGGTTTACCACTCGCTATACCCTGCTGATCACGCCGATCATCTTCATCTTCGCTTTCGGGCTGGCGTTGCTGGTCAACCTGCCGCTGCGCGGTGTCGGCATCTTCCGCACAATCTTTTTTCTGCCGGTGGTGATCGGCCTCGGCACCAGCAGCCTGCTGTGGGTGTGGTTGCTGCACGACCGGGTGGGCGTCATCGACGCGATTCTGGTCGGGCTGGGGCTAATCAATCGTCCGATCATCTGGTTGGTCGATCCGAATTACGCGCTGATCGCCATCGTCGTCTCAGTCGTCTGGAAAACTGTCGGTTTCACCATGATTCTACTGCTGACCGGGATGCAGGCGATCCCGAGCGAACTCTACGAGGCGGCGAAAGTCGATGGCGCGAGCTATTGGGCGCGGACTCGGTACGTGATGCTGCCGCTGATGCGCCGCACCTTCGCGCTGGCGCTGATCCTGTCGGTGATCGGCTCCTATCTGGGCTTCGATCAGTTCTTCATCATGACCGCTGGCGGCCCGCAAAACACGACCATTTCGGTCGTCTACTGGATTTACAAGAACTCGTTCACCAATTTCAAGCTCGGCTATGGCGCTTCAATGTCGATCATCCTGCTGATCGTACTGGTCATCCTCAGCGTTATCCAGCTTCGACTGCTGCGCGATGATACGAGTTACTGAAGGGTAAATGATGGCTACAGCGCCCGTATCCCAAACCACCCCTGCCGCCGCTAAACGCGCCGGTGCCAGCAGCTTGCGCGCGCTGACTTATGCCCTCTGTATCGCCCTGTCGATCCTCTTTCTGTTCCCCGTTGTCTGGTCGGCCATTAGTTCAGTCAAGCCACCGGCAGAAGCCTCGGCGATTCCGCCGACTTTCCTGCCCTCGCGCATCGACTTCACCAACTTCGCCAAGCTGAACAATTATGGCCGGGGCATCTGGACGTATGTCGGCAACAGTATCGGCGTGTCCATTATCACGGTCATCGGATCGACCATTCTCAGCACGCTGGCGGGCTACGGCTTCTCGCGGTTCCGCTTCCCGGCCAAGAATGTCATGTTCGTGCTGACACTGGCAACCCTGATGATCCCGTTCCAGTCGATTCTGATCCCCCTGTTCCTGATTCTGACCGGGCTGAAGCTGCAAAATACGCTGCTGGGGCTGGCATTGATCTACACTACGTTCCAGCTTCCTTTTGGCGTCTTCATCATGCGCACCTCGTTTGACACCGTGCCGCGAGAAATCGAAGAAGCGGCGCTGCTGGACGGATGCACGCCGCTTTCAATGCTGTATCGGGTGATGCTCACTATCGTCCGCCCCGGCGTCATCACGGTGGGAATCTATGCCTTCCTCAACGCCTGGAATGAATTTCTCGCCGCGCTGATCTTCATGACGAAAGAAAGCAGCTTCACACTGCCGATTTTGCTGACGAGCGTGCGCAGCGGCTACTACGGCGCTATCGACTGGGGCGCGCTGCAAGCTGGCCTGATCGTCACGATTCTGCCCTGCGTCATCATTTTCCTGCTGCTGCAACGCTACTATATCAGTGGGCTGACCGGCGGCGCGGTCAAAGGTTAAAAAGACGACGTAAGGTCAGGTCATCGGTATAAAAGGCATTGGCGGAAAAATACCTGCCGTTCATCGCTGCTGCATTATTGCGCCTGAAATCCGCATCCGGCTGGCGCGCCGCAGCTCGACGACTGGCGCGGCCCTGCTGTTTCGCGCCCTGCTCCCGAAACACCGTTCGCGCTCCCCTAAAGCCGTCCTCAGCAGCCTGATTTATGAATATTGACATAATAAATGTCTCCAGCCGAAATGTGTTCTGCTATACTCTTACGTAATGCAACTCATAATCTCGACATGGAGGCACAACATGATTGGTATCCTGATTCTGGCAATCATTCTGTTGATCGCTTACTTCGCGTTGGGGCTGGCTGTCCACGTCACGATTGGCCTCGCTGGCCTGATTATTACGGTCATCGTCTGGGCCATCATCGGCTGGCTGGCGGGGCAGCTCATGAAGGGCGGCGGCTACGGTCTGTTCGGTGACGTGCTGCTCGGCATCATCGGCGGCATCGTCGGCGGCATCATCTTCAGCCTGCTCGGGATTGGCGACGCGACTT
The DNA here is from genome assembly GCA_964652205.1 of uncultured Anaerolineaceae bacterium. Lineage (GTDB taxonomy): Bacteria > Chloroflexota > Anaerolineae > Aggregatilineales > Phototrophicaceae > ZC4RG36. The sequence goes on from CAZZAO010000187.1 coordinate 5,758, forward strand.
CGGGGCTGATCGGCACGATCATCGTCGGCGTCGTCGGCTCAGTGATCGTCATCGCCATCGGACGGGCCATCAGCGGCAGAAGCGTCGCCTGACCGGTCTACTGGCAGCCGTTTACAGACGCGCCTGTATCGCCTGATTCGGGCGCGTTTTGATTCCTTGACAGGTTAATGCGCGCCGCCGATAATGCGGGCAAGTTCTGAGGGAATGCCATGCCGCTCGTCACCGACCTGAACGAAATCCGCCGGCTGTCCACCGAGCGCCATGCCGAGTTCGACGCCATGCGCGAGGCGCTGGAGTTCGATGGCAACCTGACCGACGATGCACTCGACGCGCTGGTCGAGTCGCTGGCCGAGCCGATCACCGCTGCTATCGACTGTAAGCAGTGCGCCAACTGCTGCCGCTCGCTCGACGTCTGCCTCGTACCGAACGACGTCGATGGTCTGTCGGCAGCACTCGACATCCCCATCGAGGATGTGATCGAGCTTTACGCCGACGAGCAGCGCGGCGCGACAATGGGCGAATGGGCGGTGATGCCCGCGCATCCGTGTCCGCTGCTGCGCGGGAACCTGTGCTCGGTCTACGCGCACCGACCACACGCCTGCCGCGTCTACCCGCAGTTCACGCCGGAGTTCCGCTACAACATCGAGGACACTATCGAGGGCGCGGCCTTCTGCCCGATCATCTACAACACCCTCAGCGCGCTGGCGGAGCGAGTCGAGATTGGGCTGGAATCAGATAGCGAATAGCCATGCAGTTCCTCGCCAATGTCATCCAAAAGTCACCTCGCCATTTTTACGATTTCGCTTCCTAACCCAATCTCCTTCAATTTGTAAGCTATTTGTCGGCATTTGAACCATAATTTCAACAGGGTTCTGCTATTCGTATCTGATAACCGGATGAGGATCTAAAGTGGACAAGCAGGCACAGCCGAGTTTATTTGCCGCGCTAGACACTCATGGGCTAAGGTTTCCCATTAAACCGCAGTCCTCTGGTTTTCAACTGCATTTTGACCATCCGCATGGCAAGCTCTATCACGGCGACGCTATCGAATGGCTGCAATCCCTTGACGACGCCAGTGTAGACCTGATCTTTGCCGACCCGCCCTACAATATCAAAAAGGCGGACTGGGATACTTTTGAGAGTGAAGAACAGTACATCGAGTGGTCATTACAGTGGATCGAGCAAGCATCCAGAGTCCTCAAACTGAACGGTTCTATGTATGTCTGTGGTTTCTCTGAAATACTGGCAGACATCAAACATCCTGCGATGCATTTCTTCAAGTCTTGCCGCTGGATTGTCTGGCATTATAAAAATAAGGCAAATCTCGGCAACGATTGGGGAAGATCGCACGAAAGCCTGATTCACTTTCGCAAAGCGGGAACGACCAGACTGAATGTTGATGATGTTCGGATCCCTTATGGAGCGCATACGCTCAAATATCCGTCCCATCCGCAGGCAGATACCAGTCAATTCGGAAAAGGGCAAGATCAGAAGAGAGACGCATGGCTCCCGAATGCCAAAGGTGCAAAACCGAAAGACGTGATTGATATACCCACGACCTGTAATGGGATGGGGGAAAGCACGCCACACCCGACACAAAAGCCAGAAGAACTCGTGCGTAATGGAGAACCGAATTAGAATTGGCATAATATAGGCGGAGCATAGTGGGTTAA
>CAZZAO010000188.1:0-7421 GCA_964652205.1 uncultured Anaerolineaceae bacterium
CTTGCTTCAACCAGCTTCGATCCGCAGAGGATATTGAAACATGCGGACGGGCTGAGGGCTTATATCGGTCAGCTTCGCTTCAACCAGCTTCGATCCGCAGAGGATATTGAAACTCTGGCTGCATCATCTTGACGCGGTGAAATTCGGCGGCTTCAACCAGCTTCGATCCGCAGAGGATATTGAAACTTATTACCCGGCCTACGGGAAGGCGCTGCGTCCGAAGCTTCAACCAGCTTCGATCCGCAGAGGATATTGAAACTCGGGCGCGCTCCCCGGCGCGCGCCGCTCCGGCGCAATGCTTCAACCAGCTTCGATCCGCAGAGGATATTGAAACATCGCTATACCAGAATTCCTCGCGCTCGACGATCAACGCTTCAACCAGCTTCGATCCGCAGAGGATATTGAAACCGCGCGGCAGTTCAACGGGACGGCGCGGATGACGCTCGCTTCAACCAGCTTCGATCCGCAGAGGATATTGAAACGCGCTGTCGCTGTAATTCCCGCGTTGCCGACAGTTTGCTTCAACCAGCTTCGATCCGCAGAGGATATTGAAACTTGAAATATGCATTGCCGCGATACTCGTAGGCCGCGAGCTTCAACCAGCTTCGATCCGCAGAGGATATTGAAACAAAACACCACGACAATGAGAAACGCGAGCGAATCGTGCTTCAACCAGCTTCGATCCGCAGAGGATATTGAAACTTGACGACGCGCTGAATATTGAGCGATTTGCCCTTGAGCTTCAACCAGCTTCGATCCGCAGAGGATATTGAAACATGAGGGCATAAGAACAGGCGTTCTTACGCGACCAGCTTCAACCAGCTTCGATCCGCAGAGGATATTGAAACCGCTACCACGATCAAGCGCGGGCATACCAGGCCGCGAGCTTCAACCAGCTTCGATCCGCAGAGGATATTGAAACACTCTGCATCAAACCCCATTTCGGCAAGCGCCCGGAGGCTTCAACCAGCTTCGATCCGCAGAGGATATTGAAACCCAGACGCTCACGGCGGTCGGCAAATCCAGCCCGTGGTGCTTCAACCAGCTTCGATCCGCAGAGGATATTGAAACTGCGAGAACGCACTTGAGGACTTCGTAAGCGACCTCAAGCTTCAACCAGCTTCGATCCGCAGAGGATATTGAAACATTGGTAACTCGTTGGATGTTAAGCGTCCGAGCTTTGCTTCAACCAGCTTCGATCCGCAGAGGATATTGAAACGAGAACAGCATCAGCGCCCATCTCGCCACCATTCGAGCTTCAACCAGCTTCGATCCGCAGAGGATATCGTTACGACAAAATAAATGAAGTCAGTTCGGAATAGGCTCGGATGCAGACTCTTTGTCTTCTGCAGAGCGTGATTTTTCGCGCCCGTGAACCGAAAGCTTGTGCTTCATAACGCTGACTCGCTGCGTCCGTGTTTATGACGATCTATCTGAAGATAATTGATAAAACGTTAACTAAGTGTCTATTGCATTGGTGAAGAATTGCCTATATCCTAAAAACGTAATGAATGCTCGATTTTTCACGAGCGCTCATTACGTTTTTGATAGGGTTTAGCGGCTCCTGATGCTCATTGAGCGCGCCGTTTCTGTACGGATAATGGCGCATGATGCGCCGTCGGGATTTTGAGGATGCGTTTGCGATTTGCTCCTGTCACGCACCTGCGCGGTGCGGCAGTTCTCCTGTTGCTTATAGCTGGCTTGATGGTCGTGACTGCGGCGTCGAGCCAGACCGCGAATATTCCGGTCGGCGCTGCCGGACGAACCTATTACGCAGCTTACCCGCTCAGCATCAAGCTCGACGGCAGCTTCTCTGACTGGGCTAATGTCCCTCGTGCGACCGTGACGGGTGGGCCGCAGCCCGCAAAAGATATCGCCAGAGACGGCACGATGACCTTCGCCGTCGTCGCTGATGCCAGCAATCTTTACGTCTGGGTCGATGTTGCTAAGAGTGAGATCGTCGCGGGCAGGCACGGCGAAAATTACTTCAACGAGGACTCGGTCGAGATTTACATCAACTCGACCGCCAGCCTTAATGCCAGCTCGTACAATCCGGCCATTGCGCAGATCACCATCCCGGCAGCCAGCATCGGGCGACCCGTGGATCAGCCGATTATCGCCGGGCAGAATTCGCAAACGCTCGGCGTGCGCGCAGCAGTCATCAGGACGGCCACAGGTTACGCTGTCGAGGCGGCTATTCCGCTGCGGACGGACAGTTGGAACATCGTCCCGACGACCGGGCGCACGCTCGGCTTCCAGATTCAGGCGAACGGCGCTACCACGCTCGACCGAGATATCAAGTTGGGCTGGTCGGCGCTCGATACCCGAGATCAGTCATATCGCAACCCGAGCGTGTTCGGTCGCCTGATTTTCTACGGCCTGACGTCGCCCGTTTTGACCGCGCCGACATCGACGCGCCGACCAACGTCGACGCTGAGGCCGACGGCCACGCGCCGACCGACCTCGACGCCGCGCCCAACCTCGACGCCAAAGCCGTCAGCCACGCCGAAAGCGTCCTCGACGCCGAAACCGACGGTGACGGCGATCCCCTCGGTCAGCGGCTTCAACGTCCGGGGCGCCAACATTATCGCGCCCGATGGACAGACTTTCGTCGCCAGAGGCGTCAACGTCAACGGGCAGAACTGGGTCTGGCGGCGCAGCACCGTCAACGACGCGCATCTGATTGCTGACTGCTGGCGTTTCAACCTGATCCGCGTCAACTCGTTCCTGTTCACGGGCGAGCAGCCGTGGTCGCAGTACGGCGACAATAACGATCTGGACGCGATTGTTCGCGCGTACACCAGTCGCGGGGTGGTCGTGGTCTTCGAGGCCCATGACCGCATTGGTCGTTACTACACCGGCGCTGACCTGACGAAGCTGCAAACCTGGTTTACTGACCTCGCCAAACGCTATAAGGATAATCCCTACGTCTGGTTCGACCTCATCAACGAGCCGGGCGCGCGCAATAGTATCGACCGGGCAAACTGGACCGGGATGCATCAACAGGTCATTCGCGCCATCCGCGAAACCGCCGGAGCCAGCAACATCATCATTGTCGAGGGGGCCAACGGCGGACAGGACGCCGGTTCGAGCGGGAGCGGCATGGTGCCGAAATCGGCCAGCGCGATCCTGAGCTATGGCAATGACGTCATCACCTTTGGCAGCAAAACCTATGCCAATATCGTCTTCAGCATCCATCCTTACGACCAGTGGAACTACAGCGCCGGGAAAATGGCTGACTTCTTCGACCGTGTCCACGCCGACAATCATGCGATTATCGTCGGCGAGTATGGCGTCGATACCGGCCTGAGCGTCCAGCGGGCGGCACAGGCCATGTTCGGCAGCGCCGTTTCACGGAGTGTCGGGCGCGTCGTCTGGCACTGGGACGGCCACGATTACAACGACCTGACGGCCAATACGGTCTGGGGCGGGGGATGGGAGATCAACGACTGTTCCAAACCGACCAACCTGAGCTGGCTCGGTCAGCAGGTCTGGAACGACAATCACTGAGGCTCTGTGTCGGCGTTCTGAGCCGTTTCGCTGGCGACCTGTCCCAGCGGCTTGCTGCCGAGGAAACGCTGTTCTTCTGCGGCCTGATGCTGGTCGGTCATCCACTCGTCGAGCTGGGCGCATAACTCAGCGCTGAGGAGAAAGATTCCGGCAATCAAATAGGCCCAGAACAGCAGCACAATCGCCGTGGCGATGCCGCCGTAGATGAACTGATAGTTGGCGAGGTTATTCAGATACCAGTTGAATCCGGCCTTGAGCAGCTCCCATCCAACCGCGCCGAAAATTGCAGCAGGCCAGACCGCATCCCACTTGACACGCCGCGCCGGGACGTAACGGAACAGCAGCGCGAAAATCACCATGTCGATGCCAAAGGGCAGCGACACCGTGCCGATCAGCAGCCAGCTATTCGGTCGGTCGAGCGAGAGCGCCGACGCCAGTCGGAAAACGCCAGATGTGACGAATGAGGTCGTAATCAGCACGATCAGGATAATCGCCATACCGGCGGCGGTCACGCGCTGATGCAACATGCTGCGTCCTGCCGGGACATGAAAGATCAGGTCGAGCGAGACGGTGATATTCGAGAACAACCCGGTAGCCGACCAGATCAGACCGACGAGCGCCAGCAGGCCGAACGAACGCCCCTGCTGGAGCGCGTCGGTGACATTGCTCTGAAATAATTGCAGCGTCTGGTTGGGCAGGAAGATGCTCAGGCCGCGCGAGATTTGCGCCTGCGCCACCGTTGGGCCGAGAATCGCGCCGATGGTCACGGCCAGCAGCAGCGAGAGCGGGAAGATGGAAAAAATCGAATAGTAGGCGAGGGCGGCGGCCTGTCGCAGACCATGCTGCATGAAATTGGCGAGCGCGCGATTGACGTACCCCGGCAGCGCGCGCGTTTGCGGGTCGAGCAGCCCCCATCGGCGGCTCACCGCTGTACGCAGATTCCGGTAACGGCCTCGCAGCATCGCTTGATTTCCCGCCGAAAATCTCGAAGTGATAAAGGTATCTTAACCGTTGTGGTAGCCGTTGCCAACTGTGCTATATTGTGAGGGGCTGAACGAAATTATTCTCATCGCGGAGTCGATATGAACAACCTTTCTGCACAGCAGATTCTGCAATTATTCGCGCCCGGAAGCGGTCAGCAGATCATCTGGAGCATCTTTCTCTATCTTGCCTTTTTCTTCGCCCTGATTACCCTGTTTCTGATCCCCGACAAGAATATGCTATCGACGGTGACGATGGCGGCTGTTCTGATCTTTATTATCGTCGCTAAGGTCAGCATTATGCGCCCCGGCACGGTCTTTCCGACCAGCGACCGCTTTAGCTTCGGCGTCTTTGCTATGAATATCGGGATCGGCGTCTTACCCATTATCGTCGCAGGCATGATACGTTCCGGCAAACGCAAGTCGAAGGCGCAGGCTCCGGCTATTTTTACGGGCATTATCGGCCTCGTTTACTGGTTCCTCTACTGGCTGATCGTCCAGCGCGGCTGATCTGCCGCCGTGCGCCTCGTTCTGATTGCGCTGGCCTGGGTCGGCGGGATTGTTCTGGCAGCGGATGCGCCGCGTCTGCCCGTTGGGCTATGGCTGGCGCTGATCGCTGCGGGGCTGATCTCAGCGCGCTTACGGCGAACTCCGATGCTGGCGGCGTTGATGATCGCCTTTGCGCTCGGCGGGCTGCGTTTGGCGCTGTCCCCGTCGAGCGCCGACGTTGCTCGTTACAACAACCTCGGCGGGTTAACGGTCAATGGGCGCGTCGATGCGGAGCCGGACGTCCGTGACAGCGCGCTTCAACTGCGTGTCGCTGTCGATTCCGTGACTCGCGCCGGGGCGACGACGCCAACCGCCGGTCTGGTGCTGGTCGAAGCGCCGCGCAATGCCGATATTCACTTTGGTGATCGGATTTCCGCGACCGGGCTGCTAGCTACCCCGGGGGAATATGACACCTTCTCTTATGCCGATTATCTGGCGCGCGGCGGCGTCTACAGCCTGATGCGCGGCGCGGCGGTGACGGTCGAGGCGCGCGCTGCCTTCACGCCCTTTGCCGCCCTGATCGAGCTGCGTCAGGCTGCCGCTGCGACGATAGCACGCTCTCTGCCCGAACCGGCAGCCTCGCTGCTGTCCGGCATCCTGCTCGGCCTCGATCAGGGATTGTCGCCACCGGTGCAGGCCGCTTTTGCCGCGACCGGCACAGCCCACATCATCGCCATCAGCGGCTTCAATATGGCGATTCTGGCCGGTCTGGTCATGGCAACTCTGCGACGGCTGCGGGTTCCATCGCGCCCTGCCGTAGGAATCGCGCTCGTGATGCTGGTGGCCTATACCTTGCTGGTCGGCGCGAACGCGGCGGTTGTCCGCGCGGCGCTGATGAGCGGCCTGCTGGTCATCGCGCCGCTCGTGCGCCGCAAAACCTATCTTCCGGCCTCGCTGGCGCTTGCTGCCCTGGCGCTGTCTGCGCTCAATCCGACTGTGTTATGGGACCTGAGCTTCCAGCTCAGTCTGTTCGCCACGCTCGGAATCGCCCTGTTCAGTGACGGTCTGGCTGCGCCGCTCGACCGGGCGCTGGCGCGCTGGCTGCCGTCCGGCCTTGTTCGCTGGGTGGGCGGCATCGTTGCCGAGTCGCTGACCGTCTGCACGGCGGCGCTGATTGCCACGCTGCCGCTAACGATCCTGTTTTTCGGGCGTTTCTCGCCGCTGTCGCTGGTCGTCAACGTGCTGATCGAGCCAGTCCAACCGGCGCTGATGGTGCTTGGCGCGCTGGCAGTCGCTGTGACCGTGATCGTACCGCCGCTCGGTCAGGTGCTGTTCTGGCTCGACTTCGTCCTGCTGCAATGGACGCTGACGGTCGTGCGCGCGTTCGCGCGGCTGCCGTTCGCCAGCACAGCAGTGAGCCTGTCACCGCAGGTGATTGCCATCTTCTTTATCCTGCTGATTGGGGGCGCGATGCTGCACGCTACACAACCGATCTGGGCGCTCGCGCTGGCGCGTTTCGCCCGACGCCGACTCGTCCTGTTCACCATGATCGCGGCAGGGGTGGGCATGACGCTGCTGATGGGGGCCGTGGCGCTGGCGCGACCCGACGGCCAGCTTCACGTCTGGTTTCTTGACATGGGGCAGAGCAACGCCGTCCTCGCCACGACACCGGGCGGCGCGCATATTCTCATCGATGGCGGGCGTTATCCGTCGCGGTTGCTCGGCGCGCTCGGCGACCGGCTGCCCTTCAATCAGATGCAGATTGACGTGCTGGCGTTGACTCAGCCGGACGAAAACGAATACGCCGCGCTGCCCGCTGTGCTGGAGCGTTACGGAACCGGCATCATCCTGACCAGCGGACAGAGTAATCTGAGCGAGTCGTTCCTGGCGCTGTCCGGTGTGCTGGCTGCGCGGCAGGTCGTGGCGGTCAGGGCGGGATACACGCTCGACTTCGGCGACGGCGCGCGGCTTGAGGTGCTGAGTCCGGCTTTGCAGCCCGATCTCGGCGACCCGCTCGACGATAACGCGCTGACGCTGCGCCTGAGCGCTGGCGCGGTGTCGTTTTTGCTGACATCTGACCTGAGCGCGGCGGGGCAGGTGGCTCTGCTCCGGTCGGGGCAGTGGCCGTTGGCGACCGTTATGCAGCTTCCGGCGCATGGCGCGGCGCGTTCGCTTGCCGATGACTTTCTCGCCGCTGTCCAGCCGCAGGCGATTGTGCTGCAAAATGACCCGGCTGCCCGGCGGGGCGCTGACCCGGACACGCTGGCGCAGCTTGGCAGGACGCCGCTCTATCGCACCGATCAGGGCGGGACAGTCCATTTCTGGACCGATGGCAGCCATCTATCCGTCATCCAGGACATGTCTTCGGCGCCGTAAGCAGATCGCCTGGACAGGGCAATCGCGTCTTAAATAGTGGTGAGTAGGGTGAGAAGATAGGCGTCG
>CAZZAO010000189.1:0-7343 GCA_964652205.1 uncultured Anaerolineaceae bacterium
ACAATCGATCCTACGCCTCCCCTATCTTAGCTCTTTACTGTGGTGATCTACTAGTTTAGCCTGAAGCCTGAAAACTGCCCGTCCACTTTTTGCGTCGCTATCGGCTAGATCACGCGCTCATTGCCGCCGTCGAGCGGAACCTGCGCGCCGGTCGTTTTGGCGAACAGCGGCCCGCACAGCTCGGCGGCCATTTCGCCGACGTCGTGGCTCGTGACCGGCACATGCAGGACATTATTGCGCTTATAGTCATCGACGCTCATTTTATAGTGCTCGGCGCGGGTTTTGAGCAGGTCATCCGTCCACAGGCCAGTATCGAACACCGCGTTCGGATGGACGACGTTGACGCGAATCCCGTCCGCGCCCCACTCCAGCGCCGCCACCCGCGCCAGTTGATTCAAGGCCGCTTTGGAAGCGGAATAGGCGGCAGCGCCCGGCCCCGGCGCGGGGACATTCTTCGAGCCGATGACGACCACGCGCCCGTAAGTCGGCGCGAGCCTGAGCAGCGGGTAGGCCGCGCTCAACAGGAACAGGTTGGCGTCGAGATTGATCCGCATGACCTTTTGCCATTCGGCCATCGTCAGCGCGTCAATCCGGCGGCTGGACGGGAAAATCCCGGCGTTCAGCACCAGCATGTCGAGTCCGCCGAAGGCAGCGGCTGTCCGTTCGAGCGCCGACGTCAGCCCGGTTTCCGAGGTCACGTCGCAGCGGATGCCGAGAAAGTCGGGCCGCTGCATCAACGTTTCGATCTGCGGATTGAGGTCAAGCCCGACGACTGCCGCGCCCCGCGCCAGCAGCGAATCGGCGCAGGCTTTGCCGATGCCTGACGCCGCGCCGGTCACGAGGGCGATCTCGCCGCCAAATATCGGCTTTGAGCCGCCCGCCCTGAGCTTGGCCTGTTCGAGTTCCCAGTATTCGACGTCGAAGATGTCCTGCGCGGGTAAGGCTCTCCAGCCGCCAAGCGCTTCCGCGCGCAGCATGATGTCGATAGTGTGGCGGTAAATTTCTGCGCTGATGGCGGCATCCGTCGCCGTCTGGCCGACTGTCAGCATCCCCAACTCAGGATCGAGGATGACGCGCGGGGCCGGATCGAGCATCATCAGCGGGCGATCACAGCCAGCGGCGCAGGTCGAGAAGTAGGCTTTGTAATCCCGAGCATAGGCCGGAACATCGCGCCCCAGCATCGGAATCCGTTTGGTACGGATGACATGATCGGGCGTGGCTGGCCCCTGCTGCGTGATCGGGCTGAGGTCGGGCCGACGGGCGAAGGCGCTGGTCTGCGCGTCGTCGGAGCGAGTCAGAATGACCGGAAACCCGGCTGCTTCCGAGATGTCGCGGCGCAGCGTCGCCAGCTCACGCCGACGGTCGCTCCCGGCCTTGCTGACTGGCGCGCTGTCCGAAAAGGCGATCTGCCAGGCGGAATGGCGCTGCAAATAGTCCTCGGCGCGCGACACCAGATCAATCATGCGCTCGTAGGACTCGCGCGCCGTCGCGCCGAACGAGAAAATGCCATGATTGAGCAGCACCAGGCCGATGGTTTCCGGCCCCGCGTCGGCGGGGAACCGCTCGGCGCACAGGCGCGCCAGCCTGAAGCCGGGCATGACGTAAGGGATGATGACCACCGACGCGCCGTAAAGCGCCTCAACGCGCTCCAGCCCATCAGCCGTGTTGGTGATCGAGATGATCGCGTCAGCATGGGTATGATCCACGTATTTGTACGGCAGAATGGCGTGCAGGATCGCCTCGACTGACGGCGCTGGCGCGGAAGCGCGCGTCATCTGGCTGCGGAGTTCGTTCGCCATCTGCGTGTCGCTCAGGCGGTCGAGCCGCGCCAGCTTGAGCAGATGCGCCATCCGCACCGGCGCAAAACCCGCCGCTTCAATCGTTTCCAGATCCCAGCCGCTGCCCTTGACGTAGAGCAGGTCTTCCGGCTCACCGACGATATTTTTCTCGGTAACCTTGACCGAGGTGTTCCCGCCGCCGTGCATCACCAGCGACTTATCACGCCCCAGCAGGCGCGAGCTATAGACGCGCTGCGCCAGATCGCCGATACAGGCGGCGCTTTCAGCATCATTCCACAGGCTTTTCATAGGTTTCCTTCAGCGGCATCGGCTGTCAGGCGCGTTTCATTCTCGACCTTCCCCGACGATGATACCGCGTCCGGCTCTGGCAGCCGACTCACCGGTCGTTTTCCGGTTAATCGGGGGACAGCTAACGCTTCAGCCGCGCCGTTCAGGCCGGTTTGCAGACCAACTCCCCTTTTCCAGTTGCCCCATCGGACAGATAGGCGGGTAGAATGGGAGTTTCTGCTCTGGAGACGCCCATTTTGCAGCTATTCGAAACACTCAGCTATGATGAACAACTCGCCCGCCTGACTGAAGCTGCCGAAACGGCCCTCGGCGCTTATGGCTATCAGGATTTCATGCTCCGCGCGGTATCTTACGTCAACAATGCGGTGTTTGAGGTGGACACGCCGGACGGCGGCCATTTCGCTCTGCGCCTGCATCGCCCCGGCCACAAACATCTGGACTGGATTAAATCGGAACTGATCTGGTTAGCGGCGGTGGGCCGCGATACCCCGCTGTGCGTGCCGCAGCTCATTCAATCGACAGCCGCTGAACCCGCCGTCCTGGCGCCGGTGCGCGGATTAAGCGAGCCGATTATCTGTACCCTGCTTGACTGGATCGAAGGCGATTTTGAAAAGGCCGCTACCATTTCGCTGCCGAGGGTACGCGCTGCCGGAAACTATCTGGCGCGACTGCATCATTACGCGATGGCGTTCGATCCCCCCGCCGGTTTCGCGCGTCCACGACTGGACGAAGAAGGGTTATCTGGCGTGGAAGCGGCCTATCATCCCGGCGCAGGGGCAGCCCTGTTTACCGACGAGCATCGCCACACCTTCCGGCAGGTGGAAGAACGAGTGCGCGAGGTCATGCGTCAGTCAGGGATCAGCCGGGAGTCGTTCGGCCTGATCCATGCCGACTTCCTGATGAAGAATATCCTGTTCAGCGGCGACGAGGTCTGCGCGATTGATTTTGATGATTGCAGTTGGGGCTATTTCCTTTACGATCTCGCGCCGTTGATGCTGCAATTTAAAGACGAACCGCGCTATCCTGAACTGCGCGACGCCCTGTGGGAAGGCTATACGGCGCGCCGCCCCTTGCCGGAGAGCGACCGCGCCTCTCTTGAGACGTTCGTCGCCGCGCGGGATATGTTTTCGTGCTGGTGGGTGGCCGGAAATCTGGATAATCCCCGCGTTCGGGAACGCGCCTCTGAGCTAATTACCTACCGTCTGGCGGAACTTCGCCGCTTTCTGGAGACCGGCAGCATCTCGCAGCAGGGCGAGATTTTTTAACGGCTGCCGCCTGAATTCGCCCTCATTTCCGGGCAGCCCGGCGCGCCTTCCGTCAGACCTCACCCGGTGTCCGCCCCGGTAAAGCGAGATATTCGACCAGTCTTTCGAGCGGCATTGCCGCCCCTTCTGACCGGACAGCCTGGTAGATGTCCTCGCCCAACTTTTTCCGAAGACCCTCGATCAGGCGGTCATACTCAGGCTGATCGTTAGGATCGATGATGGAACTCACGCTGAGGCGCAGCGCCGCCGCTGCCCCAAAAACCCGCGCAGCGCGCGCAAAATCCTGTTGAAGATACGCGATCTCCGCCAGCTTCTCCAGACACCACGCCATCCCCCCCGGATCGCCAATGTCCCTGCGAATCAGCCAGCTTTCCCCCAGCAGCGCCGCCGCCCGTTGAAAGTCTCTCTGAAGCTGTGCCACCCACGCCATGCTGCCAAGCGTCGCGGCGATTCCCCACCGTTGCCCTAACTGCTGGCGCAGCTTCAGGCTTTGTTCAAGCAGTTGAGCTGCCTGCTCAAATTTGCCCTGCCGAAGGGCAATCTCGCCCAGACCGGAGAGGGCGAGTCCACTTCCACTCATGTTGCTGACCTGCCTGAAAAGCACCAGCGCCTGCTGGAACCATACTGCGGCCTGAGCGTAATCTCCCTGACCGCGCAGCCTGCACCAGGCGAGAAAATCCAGCGCATGAGCGAAGCCATTTTTATCGCCAAGTTCCTGCATCAACTGCGCGCCCTGCTGGAACAGCAACTCAGCAGCGTCATAATCGCCAATCGACGTTTCAACGTCGCCCAGACTCAGCGCGATATTCGCAATGCCATGCTGATCGCCAAGCTGCCGATAGATGTCAAGGGCTTCCCGGTAGAACTCGCGCGCTGCCGGGTAATCGCACTGCTGATAGGCAATCGACCCTGCGCCTGTCAGCGCGCCAGCCCGTAATGGCGTCGGCACACGCGCTGCTCTGTGCTTCAGCGCGCCTTCCAGCCAGGCGCGCCCCTCGCTGAGGTAGCCGCGCGTCCACCAGAAAGAATGCAGGCCGCTCGTCAGGCGCAGGCCCGTCTGCTCCGTATCGTCAGCGCTGAGACTCCATTGCAGCGCCGCGTTGAAATTACCATGCTGGCTTTCCAGCCGAGCGTACCAGTCTGCTTCGTTCGGCCCGGTCAATTCCGGGTTCGCCTGCTCTATCAGCCCTAAGAAGTAGCGAGCGTGCCGCTGACGGATAAGGTCGTTTTCACCGCGCTCGGCCAGCTTTTCCAGCGCATATTCGCGCATAGTTTCCAGCATCGTGAAACGCGACTGGTCGATGACGCTCTGCGTCTGCTGAAGCAGGCTCTTGCCGAGCAGCGATTCAATCGCTGAAGCAGTCCCTCGATTAAGGTTGTCTCCACAAATAGCTTCGGCATCGGCGATGCTGAAGCCGCCAGCAAAGACCCCCAACCGCGCAAACAGGCGCTGCTCTTCGGGCGTGAGCAGATCGTAACTCCAGGCAAGCGCCGCGCGCAGCGTATGCTGCCGGGCGGATAAGTTACGAGCGCCCTCGCCCAGCGCTTCCAGCCGATTTCCAAGCTGCCGCAGCAGCCCTTGCGGCGCGTAGTACCTGATGCGGGCTGCCGCCAGTTCAATTGCGAGCGGCAGCCCGTCAAGGTGAACGCAAATGGCAGCCACTGCGGCAGCGTTATCACGGCTCAGGGTGAAGCCATAGTGGGCAGCGCGCGCGCGCTGAACGAACAGTTCGACCGCTTCATACGATTGAAGTCGTTCAACCGACAGGTGTTCTTTTAAATCCGGCAGATGCAATGGCGGGACGACAAATTCCTGCTCGCCATAAAGCCGCAGAACCTCACGGCTGGTCGCAAGAACCGTCAGGCGCGGCGCTGCCGTCAGCAGGTCAGACACGAGCGAAGCAGCGCCAAGCAGATGCTCGAAATTATCCAGCACGAGCAAGCTTTGTTTATCCCCAAGAGCGGCTTTCAGCAGCTCCAGGATGGGCAAATTGTCGGCTTCCTTGATGGCAAGCACCTGAGCCACGGTGTGAGCGATCAGGCTGGCGTCCCGCAAAGACGCCAGCGGAATGAAATAAATCCCATCGGGATAGGACGCTTGCAGCGCCGACGCAGCTTCGAGCGCCAGCCGAGTCTTGCCCGTCCCCGGTGATCCCGTCAGCGTGACCAGGCGCGAGTTCAGCAATACGGCCTTGAGTCCGGCCAGCTCATGGATTCTCCCCACAAACGAATTGACCGGAGCCGGAAGTTGGTGTTTTGAGGCTGGAGATGGCGCTGTCACTGCCGAAGGGCGCTGTTTATCCAGTAGTCCGAGCCGCTGGGCGCGTGTGACCGCTTCGATGCGGTTGCGAACCCCCAGCTTGTTATAGATTTGTCGGTTGTACCATTTCACCGTGCCAACAGTCAGGCTGGCCGCGTCAGCAATTTCACGGTCGGCAAGACCATTGGCGAGCAACCGCAAAATATCCCGCTCACGAACAGTGAGCGCTGGATTACCCAACTGCTCCGGTTCTTCAGGCATGATCGGCTATCTGCTGTACGAATGAATTTGATTATAGCAAATAAAGGCCGGTATGGCCCGTAAAATACCTGTCTTTTGATAGGTGACAGCCCCTTCCTCAAATCTCTATCCTGTAGTGCAGCGCGCCAGTTCAAGCTAGCCCAGGGAGCAGCTAACCTGCTCATCGTGAGGGTCTTGAGCGGTTACTGATGCATTTTCCCATCCGTCACAAGACAGGGAAGGTCGGGGATGCAGTTTACAGGTCAGGCACACAGGCCAGCTTCAAGGTCGCTGCTCGCTATCCTGCTTCGCCTGTCTGTGAGCGCTGGACTTTGCCTGCTGGCCGCAGTTAGCTTCGCTGTGAGAGGCAGAATCATGCCCCCGCGCCGTGAAATTCCTGATCCTCTGCTGATCGTCCACACTCTCTCTGACGGAGATGCCAGACAGGTCGCTTCGGCGCGCGGTTTCACCTGCCAGAATCACAGCTCTTTTGAACACACTTCCGCCTTTTGCACGCGGCTCAATGCCGATCCGGTCTATTTGAGGATCGATGCGCTGATTGAAGACGACGAGCTGACAGGGACAGAGCTTATCCCACGACCACACACCATTATGTTGGGCGAGCTGGTGCTGCTCTGGGGAAAGCCTGCGACCATTTCCTATTGCGAGCAACTGGTGCTGTGGTGGTCAGTCGCCCGGTTTACGGTTGTCGCGGCGGTTCCGCGAACCAACACGGTGAACTATTTAGCGCCTGTCCTTTCGCTCTCTTTCTTTCAAGCAGCAGCGCCCAATCGTGAACTGCCTTTGCTAGGAAACGTGCTTCACGGCTGTCGATGGGATTAGAACAGCCCGGCAGCGGATCGACCCGGAGGAAGAATCAATGCGAATGTTCCGGCAGTCAGGCAGTCACAGCGCAGCACACGCCATTCCCGGTTACTTACGCCTGTTCGTAGCAACCGGGCTTTCAATGCTGGCCTTGCTGCTCATCACGATCAGCGGGAGCCTGATCGCCGGGTATCTGCGGCGGTCAGACCCGTTTGCAATCGTCCGTGATTTATTCCGCGCAGGAGCCTGGGAGGCAGCGCGGACACACGGGTTCACCTGCCAGAGTCCAGCCTATTCCCTATCGCTCACAGGGACTTGCAGTCGGACTGATACGAGCCAGCGCCCGGCAGACATTTACGCTCGTATCACTAACGACACCGCAAACGAGGTTGATCTGAGGTTTGCCGACAACACGCTCACATTAGGCGACCTGATATTAATCTGGGGAAACCCGGTGAACATGAACGCTCGCTCCTGTGAAACACAGGTCGATTCCTGGTCGATCTCTCGTCTCAAGGCCATTGTCATCATCCCTGAATCGAACAGGATGGACTATTTTACGCCAGTCCGAATGGTTTCCTTTATGGGAGCGGCGGTTCCCTATCGAGAATACCCGTTATTAGCTGACACGATTCACGGCTGCTAGCGCGTTCCCTAGCGTTACGC